>CALJHL010000132.1 GCA_938075435.1 uncultured Thalassotalea sp.
TTAGGGCATACGCCAAAAATAATAACACCAAAATGTGTCACGCCATTTCGTCAAGGCCACAAGACAGACCGAAATGATGGATTGGCAATAGCGGTTGCATCAAAGCAACCAAGAGTAAAAGCCGTTGCCATTAAAACGATAGAGCAACAAGGTTTGCAGTCTATTGAAAAGATTAGACAGCATTTGAGTGATAGCTTAACGGCAACAAGTAATATGCTGAGGGCGTTAGTTTATGAGTTTGGCATCGTGATCCCTAAAGGAAATACTGCGTTTAAAAGTAAGCTGCCAGACATACTTGAAGATGCAGAAAATGATTTACCTGATGCCTTTCGTAAACAATTAGCTCTGATGTATCGAATGTACTTAACAACTGAAATACAACAGCAAGAGGTTGAAAAACAGTTGTTCGTATTAATAAACCAGCAAGAACATTGTAAAAAATTAATGAAACTTGAGGGCGTTGGCCCAGTCAACGCTCTCGGTTTATATCTAGCACTTGGAAAAGACGGTAAAAGCTTTTCACAAGGTAGAGAAGCATCTGCCTGTATCGGATTAACACCGAAACAATACAGTACTGGTGTTGTAAACGCTTGGTAGTATAGGTAAAACGTCGGGCAATAGACGATTGCGGTCAAGCTTAATACAAGGGGCATTATCCGTTGCTAAGGTTGTCGCAAAAAGAGAGCCTAAAAATAATAAAGAATCGTGGCTAAAAAAGTTAATCGAACGCTGTGGCATAAGAAAGCAGGCGTAGCGCTCGCAAACAAAACCATTAGATCTGCATGGTCGATGTTGAAGCATAACAGTGAATATCATCAACCAATGGCTATAATCTAATAAACATAAAGTGTTACGGTAAGAGTTCAATTACAACAAAGCAAAGAGCGATTTAAATAGGTAAGACCGACCTTCAAGAGCCTTGTCATTGTTGTGGAGGTAATTAAATACCGATACGTCGAAGAGGCATGAAGGTGCGAATACATCAGGGGCCAGAGGTAGCACCTCAAATAGAGTCCGAATATACGCTCGCATCATTCTTATTTAAAAAGCAAAATAAATTGTTGTAATTAAACGGGAGTCTATATACATAATGACGGTGCATTCTTTCAGATTATGTGTGTGCTTCTACGGCGTATTTCAACAAGTAAGTGATTGAATTTTGGATGTGTCACTCTATTGATTTTACTCGGGTTTGTGCTTTTTCAATAGCATCGTCAAGCAGCCATTTTAATTTAACTCGCACGTTTTCTAGGTCTACCTTGTCCACCAAATTTTTTAGCTCATCTGGGTCGGTATTATGATCATAAAGCTCCGCGCCAAATAGCCCATCACCCCATTCGGTGTAGCGATATCGGTTAGTTCTAATAGAATGACCTCTAATTTTTGTAAAAACGAATTGATTATTTAACCCTTTGCTGCGATTTAAAATTGCAGAATAGGCCCCTTCTCTTACCTGAAAATCTGCATCATTTAATGCTGGCGTTAAATCTACGCCAGCTAAATAGCTTGGTGCTTGTAAATTTGTTAACGTCGCAAGTGTCGGATAAAGATCGACTAATTCGACCGGTGCAGTTACCGCTTTGCCATTTGCTTTTGCATTAGGTGCATAAATTATTAGTGGTGTGCGAGCAGAGCCTTCAAATAAGCTGCCCTTTTGCCATAAGCCATGTTGACCTAGCTCATAACCGTGATCAGAAACAAAAATCACTATGGTGTTATCACTTAAACCTTGCTCATCTAGGGCATCTAGAACTCTGCCTACCTGGGCATCAACATAGGATACAGCGGCGTAGTAACCTTGAATAATTTGCTTACGTTGGTTAGTAGTTAAAGCCAACTGCCCTGCTCTGTCGTGTAGTGCGATATCGGGAATATCATTACGATCATTTTTAGGGGCAAGATAAGGTTTTATGTCTGCTAATGGATATAAGTCAAAATACTTTTTGGGCGCTACAAATGGCGTGTGTGGTCGATAAAAACCGACGCCAATAAAAAAAGGTTTATTGGTTTTATTCGGATGATGCTTCTTTAACATGGCAATAGCTTCGGTTGCCACTTTACCATCGGTATGTTGTTTATCGTCGTCGCCAATACTAAGAAAACTTAAAACACCGCCAAATGAATTATTGTTAAGTGCCTTTTCATTAAAAGCCAATATTTGATCTTCTACCTGTTTATCTAAACCAATAGGGTTTACGGTTTCATGCCAAGAGTCGGGGTCATCCGCGCCAGCAGTGCCAATTTGACTTGGTACACCTTGATGATAAATTTTACCTACCCGTCCTGAAAAATAACCATTGTTGATAAACATTTGTGGCAATGTTGTTACTTGTGGAATGTGATCACGAAAATGTGGTGTTAAGCGAGTATGAGAGCCATGAGCAATAATTCCGGTTTGATCTGGATATAAGCCGGTCATAAAACTGGATCGACTTGGTGTGCACATCGGCGATTGACTGTAAGCTTTGTCAAAGCGTACGCCCTTGGTCGCCAAAGCATCTATATTTGGGCTTTGTACTAATGGGTGACCGTAAGTGCCTAGATCATTATTGAGATCGTCAATAGTGATAAAAAGCACATTAACTGGTGTTTTACTTGGCTTACTAACCAGTTCATTCGAGTATGCAAAGTTAAACGTTAGCAGAAATGCTAACCCTAATGTCACGATGTATGTGGTTTTTTTATTGTTACTTTTTTTATTAGTGCTTTTATTAAAATATTGGGGCATGCAGCTCTCTTTAAATTTTCATCTTACAAATTAACATTCATTAGTTTACTTTAATGGCCCGCAAACTTAACTTGCAGTTGCCTTAATTTGGCAATGACCAATTGGGCTCCTTGGGTATTTGAATACTCTTTACCCGCGTATTCAGCGCTAACCCAACCGTTAAATCCCTTATCAAGCACTTGCTTCATACTCCAGTCATAGTCGATCATTTCTATGTCACCATTAGGGTGGAAACCTCGAGCTTTACCACTTACCCCTACCGCATGCTGGGCAAGGTCAAGCACGCCTTGTTTTAAGGGGAAATCATACCTTTGTTAGAACAGCAACTGCCGCTGGAGAAAGCACTACCTAAGTTTTCTGTCATGACAACAGACAATGTCAAATCTCTACATGTTGTCTGGATTTCTAGAGAAAGACTGGAAA
>CALJHL010000133.1 GCA_938075435.1 uncultured Thalassotalea sp.
CGTTATTACGTCGCTTTGAGCTCACCCTGCTAGAGGAACTTGGCATGTCTATTGATTTTTCAATAGTTGAAAACCTGCCACCAGTAGAGCAAGAGCAAATAAATGAAGTCAGCGGTGATTATGATCAGCAAATAAATATCCTATCGAATTACAA
The DNA here is from genome assembly GCA_938075435.1 of uncultured Thalassotalea sp. GTDB lineage: Bacteria > Pseudomonadota > Gammaproteobacteria > Enterobacterales > Alteromonadaceae > Thalassotalea_A. The sequence continues at coordinate 155 of CALJHL010000133.1, forward strand.
CGTTAGCAATGCCACTCAACCAAGCTATTGGCATTTTATCCCTGAACAAGGCTTTATTCGCGCCGACGGCAGCTTACATTACCCTTGCTACCAACAACAGCATTTACAGCAAATTGGCAATGGTAATTTAACCGATGCAAACGTATTATTAACCTGTAAGCAATTGATGCGGCAGGTGTTAAAACTGTACTTGGGTAATAAACCTCTGCAAAGTGGTAAACTTTTTATTAATCGCCGAGCCAAATAGCCGACCAATCTAGCAATGAATTGAACATAGTCAGTAATTGACAAATCGATAACCTTTAACGAAATGGAAAGAAACAATGAGTGATATTTTATTAGGTGTAAATGTGGACCATATTGCCACTTTACGTCAAGCCCGCGGCACAACTTACCCTGATCCGGCTCATGCGGCAGGAGTTGCCGAACATGCCGGAGCTGATGGTATTACCATTCATTTACGTGAAGATCGCCGCCACATTAACGACCGAGATGTACGGGTAATGGCCGAAACGATTCAAAGTCGAATGAACCTAGAAATGGCGGTAACCGAGGAAATGTTAACCATTGCCTGTGACGTTAAACCAGTATTTTGTTGTTTGGTTCCAGAAAAACGCCAAGAGCTTACCACTGAAGGCGGCTTAGATGTAGCGGGGCAATTACCGAAGGTAACTGCCGCTGTTGAACGTTTGGCTGCGGCTGGAATTTTAGTCAGCTTATTTATTGATGCTGATTTAGCGCAAATTGATGCAGCTAAAGCCTCCGGCGCCCCTTTTATTGAAATTCACACCGGCTGTTATGCTGATGCAGATAGCGAAAGTGTGCAACAACTTGAACTTGAACGGTTAACTAAGGGCATTAAATATGCTGCCAGTATTGGCTTAAAGGTTAATGCTGGTCACGGTCTAAATTACTTTAACGTAAAGCCCATTGCTGCGATTGAAGAAATTATTGAGCTAAATATTGGCCATGCTATTATCGCCCGTGCGGCAATTGATGGCTTAGATATGGCGGTACGTGATATGAAACGTTTAATGATAGAAGCGCGGCTTAAGTAAGAGATAAAATCAGCATGGCAAAACCTAGCAAAGCAATTGGTCAAAGAACATTACTTGGGTTCGACTTTGGTACCCGATACATAGGTATTGCCATTGGCCAAGAAATAACCGGCACCGCGGCACCAGTAAAAGCCATTAAAGCTAAAGATGGCGTCCCTAATTGGGATGATATTGCGGTGATAATTAAAGACTGGCAACCAGACCTACTCGTCGTTGGCTTACCCTTGAATATGGATGGTAGTGAACAAGAGGTTACTCGGCGCGCCAAAAAATTCAGCAATCGCTTATTTGGCCGCTTTGGGATCGAGGTATACCTGCAAGACGAACGCTTAACAACGGTGGATGCCAAAGCGCAGTTATTTGAGCAGGGTGGGTATCGAAATTTACAAAAAGACAATATTGATTGCCAATCAGCAGTGATTATTCTTGAAAGTTATATGGCTAAATAACAGGTTTAATGAAATTTACAAAAAACGAATAGGTAATTGCTAGTAACCCTGCGTTCATCATTGCTTCTTGCGTTTATACTGTAATTTATCTGGTAATTGATATTTAGCTCGATTACTCATGTTTGCCGTAAAAGCAGCAACTTGGTCCTTGCCTTGCCGTTTTGCTCTGAGTAGCGCTTTATTGGCATCGGCGTATAAATATTTCGGCACATAATTACACAAACTGGTATTGGCAACGCCACAACTCGCCGTTAACGAGCATAAAATTTTATCATCTGTTGTCACTAAGCTGCGAATTTCGTTTAGTAACTTTTCTGCAAAAGCTAGCCCTGATGATAACTCAGTATCTGCTAAGGCAATAACATATTCATCGCCACCGATGCGTGCAAAGTTGTCATTTTTGCCGACTAACTTATAAAATATGGTAGCTATTTTTGCTAAAACATAATCCCCATGCGCCAGGCCAAACTGTCGATTGAGCTGTTTGAAATTATCCAAGTTAACGCTAATTAGGGTAAGATTTTTATTGGCAAATTTTTCCTGATAGATCATCCCAGCCAATAAATCAATAAAATACCTGCGTTTATATATGCCGGTCAACGGGTCGATATTGACCTGATTTAAAATGCCCTGCTTTTTTGCTTTTTTGCTTTTAAAGCGAATAACAGCGCATACAGCAAACAGTACATTAATAACAGGTAAGCTAAAATTTTCAAATTAACATCGATCAGTCGTTCAAGTTCTTGATTGGCATTATGTAAATCGTCAAAATTATCAATACTGATTTGGTTTTCTGCTTTTAATTTTATTAATCGGCGATTATATTCTTGTACTTGATGTTTTGCTTGTGCTCCTGCCATCGCTTTACGGCGCTCTAGATGAGCATGGCTAGCCTTTAGTTGTTGGACTGCTTGCAAATAAATCAGCGCTTGTTGCTGCTCTCCGGCCATTTGTAGCAAATTTGATAACACTTCATAAACTAGTTGGTTGTATTCGCTGGCGTAATTTTTGTTTAAATAACCTAAAGCGCTATTAGCGTGTTTATGAGCTAGTGAATATTGCTCAAGCTCAAAATAGGCTTTAGCTAACAGACCATGTAAAGAGATAGAGTGGGCGTAGAATCCTTTTAATCTTGGTGAATCTTCAATGTTTAATAACTCATTTATGGCGATTTGATAATCGCCATGGCTTATCAAATGGTCGGCATTTTCAATCACTAAACTATCTGCAACGATGTAATCGTTAATGGCACGACAGTCGTTAATGGTTGCCTTTATAAACGCCTCATTTGCCGCCAGTTTTTTACTTCGCAAATAGTTAAGTGCTAAATAACTATTAAACACACATAAATTGCCAGCATCCAAAGAGTCGATATTAACTAAGTTTAAATAGTTTAGTGCTAATTGGTATTTTCCGAGAAAATTATAATAATAACCAATCATTTTAAAACCTTCATTCTTAAGTTTGATATCTTCTAATAAATCGATATCAGCAAGTATACTATCGACTAACTGATTGGTCCGGTTGTAGTCACCAATGAGTATGTAAAGGTTTAGTTGTGATTTCAAACTGCGCATTCGATTCTTGAGGTTAGTTGATTGTTCGATTAAATGATGTTTGGCAATGGCTTGTGAAATTTCACCTTTAAGAGATAACTGATAAGCTTCTAAATATAAAATATCTTCTTGTTGAGCGATGGTTAATTGCCCTTGTTGTTCATCCCTCGCTAATGATTGCAGTTGAGTTAGGTTTTTATTGTATTGTTCAACATCAATACGTCTAATTTCAATGGTTTTTCGGATCAGTTGCTCAATTTCTTGCTGAGAAAAATTATCCGCTAATGCTTGATTATTGAAGATAAGCAGACCCGCGAATGGCAGCAAGGCAAAATATTTTTTCAAGATGGCTAAAGCTCTCATCGCGGTATGTGAGCCAGGTGACAATAGTGGTCCAATTCGACACCGCTGTACAGACTATGGCTATGGAAACTGATCACTAAACTTTATTCAGTTCTGCAGGCAATTCAGACGACAGAGAATTTGAGTCACTGCATGCGGTAAGCGTGTTAACTTGATTACCACCAGCTTGTTTTGATTTTTGCATGGCTAAATCGGCATCAAATATTAATTGCGATAACTTGTAGCCACTGGCCTTGTTATCGGTAACGCCAAAACTCGCATGACTGTTAAAACGGTAGCTTACCTGCGTGGTATCAAGCTGTTGTATTGCTAATCTAAAATCATCGGCAAGTGTTTCCCCTTGGGCAACATTATAGTTAGTTATTAAAACCGCAAACTCGTCTGAGCCCAAACGGCCAAATACTGAACTTTCAGGTTTGATTTTTATACAAGCTTGAACCGCATTCTTCAATAGCCAGTCACCACGATCATTGTTATGGAATTCATTGATATGGCGCAGGTTATCAATGTTAAATAAGATTAATGAAACTGCAATATTATTGCTTTTGCTATCGTTAAGCATTTTTTCGGCAAGTTTGAAAAATTGCGGCCTAGTATAGGCGGTGGTGGTATCAAAAACTAATTTGCGGCGCTGGCGCTTAATCTGTTTTAACACCTTGATAACCGAAAAAATCTGATAACCAATAAATAGCACAAAACCAAGTTGTAAAATACGTTCAATGATGAAATATACCATATAAGCATCGTTGCCAAGTTGTTGCACTTCTTCAATGCTGGTATTTTTATACACTTGATCTTCGAATAATTTTACCTGTTCTTCAATCGAAGCTAAATGTTGATGCGCCTGTTCAAGGCCGAGTGCTTTGTTATGCTCTACCTTTAAATAATCATCATTGGCTTTAATATATAAATGCAATAATTCAACGGCAGTTTTTTTATTTTCCAATAATAATGCTTGTTGATATAGCACTTCATAGGCTAATTTTCTTGGTTGAGGTTGAGCTAAATCTTTGGCGGTAAGTAGCGCTTGTTCGGCATATTGTTTAGCTAAGGAAAACAATTCAAGTTGCTGATAGCTGTAAGCCAAATAACTGTTGAACTCTGAACTACTCATGGCACTGTCGAGCCTTTCGACATTTGCTAACTCAGTTAACAGTAGATCAATTGCGCCTTGATATTGTTGCCGCTCTATATAGATATAAGCAAGATCTGCCAAATAGGTATGAATAATAGCAATTTCATTAATACTCTTACAAAGTTGTAAGGTGTCAGCAATGCTAGCAGCGTCAAGGTTAATCAGCCGCAAATTTATGTTGACTTCACTGAGATGAATTTGACTAAAACATTGCTGCCTTAAGGTTAAATCGTTTAAAGGCAGTTGCATTAAATAGCTTAACGAACTGTCATAATCGCCTAATTGTTTGTATAAAAAACCAATGCTGAGCAAGGCATTATAGATAAACCCGCTGGGTAGAGTTAATTTTTTGTCATTAATGATAGTCATCATATTGGGCAGGTATTTAGCTGCTCGACCGTAATCTCTATTGAGCATTTGAATTGCCAACATATTAGTATAAGCCCGCAGAGCTAAGTCTTTGCGACCAACCATGGTTAAATTGCTGTGAATTTCCAAAGCGCGGTAATAGCTGCCGCGCATGGTATGCAAATAGCCATTCAAATACACTAACTCCAGACGTTGCTCTTCATTAAGCTCATCGCTGCGGTTAAATAATTGAAACAGCAATTCTTGGCTTTTTTTATGATCACTACTTTTTATCGCTAGAGCTTCATTAAACACATCAATAATAAGACGTGGAGCATTGGCGGCTTGAGTGCTTAAACAAATTAAAAATAAGGCGGCAGTAAAGAGTTGACCACACCAGAGTGTTACTCTGTTTATTTTGCGAATTGGTTTCGTTATCACTGTCATCATTATTTTTTGAAAATGTATTTTAATTTAGTTGGCATTTGATACTGTGTACGCTTGCTCATGTGTTGTTCAAAACTGGCCACTTGATTTTTTCCTTGTTGTTTTGCTTTTAGCATCGCTTTATTCGCATCAGAGAACAAACTTTTTGGCACATAGTTACACAAACTGGTATTAGTTACGCCAAAGCTCGCGGTGAGCGGTTTCATAATTTTATCATCTGTTGTAGCTAAATTACCAATTTCGGTAAGAAATCTTTCGGCAAATACTAATCCAGATTGTAATTCGGTATTACCTAAGGCTATGCAAAATTCATCGCTACTGGTACGGGCCATAACCGCATTTTTAATTGCTAATTTCGTAAAAATGTTGACAACCTTGGTTAAAATGTAATCGCCATATGCCATGCCAAATTGCTGATTAATTTGTTTGAAATCATCTAAATTCAAGGTAATTAGGGTAAGGTTCTGGTTGGCAAATTTATCTTGATAAATCATCCCCGCTAATAGATCAATAAAATGTTTTCGCCCATATAATCCGGTAAAAGCATCGATATTTGCTTGGTTTTTTAGGCCTTGTTTTTTTGCTTTTAAGGCAAAAATCAAGCCATACAAAAGGCAATAAACAACTAATAACAAGGCAATAATTTGTAAATTTAAATCAAGTTGTCGTACGATCTTTTTATTGGCATTATCTAAATCATCAAAGGTGGTGATACTGCGTTGGTTTTCATTTCTTAATTGTTGTAAACGCCGACTGTATTGTTGAGCTTGATGTTTTGCTTGTGCCCCAGCCATATCTTTTCGGCGTTTTAAATCGGCATTGCTGGCTTCTATATTTTGGTATGTTTGCAAGTAACTTAGCGCTTGCTGGTAATTTTGTTGCAATATTTGCAATGCCGATAAAACCTCAAACGCTAACTGGCCGTGTTTTGTGGCTGGAAATTTTTTAATTAATGCTAACGCTGAATTGGCATGAGTAGTTGCTGCGGAATATCGTTCCAACTCAAAATTGGCTTTGGCTAATAAACTATGCATTGATATATTGTGAGCATAGTAATCAACGTTTAACAAAAATTCTTTATTTTCTAATAAGTGCTTAATCGCAAGTTGATATTCGCCATTAACAATAAGTTGGTTGGCATTTTCAATGACAGTGCTATTGGCAACAATATGATCATTAGTTGCTCTACAGTCTTTGATGACAGTAACAATCTCTATATCATTGGCTTTGATTTGATTACTTGCTAACTGGCTTAACGCCACTAAGTTATGATGCACACATAAATTAGCGGCATCCGATGAGTTTATATTCTTTAGACTAAAATAGTTAAGGGCTAATTGGTATTTTCCTAAATCATAGTAATAATAGCCAATCATCTCAAAGCTATCATTAATCATAATAATGTCGTCAACTTCATCGACGACGCTAAGAATGTTATCGACTAATAAATTGCTGCGGCTAAAATCATCGGCTAATAAGTATAAGTTCAGTTGCGCTAAATAACTGCGCAAGCGATTATTGATGTTGGCTGAGTGCTCAAGTAATTGATGTTTAGATATTGCCTGTGAATTGTCGCCATTAAGAGTTAATTGATAAGCTTGCAGATATAAAATATCTTCTTGTTGGGCAGTGCTTAATTGTAATTGATGCTCGCCAGTGCTGAAGGAATTTAACCGGGCTAAATTGGTATTGAAAAGCTCTTTATTACTGCGCCTTACTTTTATGGTTTCGGCGATTAACTGATTTATTTGTTGTTCTGTAAGCTGGTCAGCTAGCGCCGGGCTAGAAAACATAAACGCTAAAGTGCTTAGCAGCAAAACAAGTAACTTTAGTGTTTGCCGATTGGCCAGCAACGACAAATAACCAATCCCCGCAGTAAGCAAGGTATTGGTTTTAATGTTTATTGTCGGGATAAACTTCATTGGCCACATAGGGATAATTTAAATAACCTGACTGATCTCTGCTTCTTTCTCCGGCTTATCATCTTCTTGTGGTTCTTCTTCGCCCGGCACGTCTTCTATAATTATTTGGCATTTAATTGGGCTAATATTTAATAGTTGCTCAAGTAAACGGGCGTCACCATTAATTATTGCCTGTTGTTGCTCGGCTGTTAACTCGTCAGTTAGCTCTAGCTGTTGTAATTGCTCGGTTAACGTGGCGGTTGAATCGTTTGAAAACTTAGCATCAATCGCTAAGGTTTCCAGTAAATTGATAATGTTAGTCATAAAACCCTCGTTGTTGTTGTAAATACTAGGTCATTTGTAAAGTAACTTATTAAGTAAATCCCTTTGCCCAATAATGGCTGTTAGCCCACGTTACTGACTGTATATGAGTTAAATTACGATTAACAACTTGTGTCCTATCATCCTAACTTTTTCATCATTTATCAATCATTAATACTATAAACAAATAATGTTAACGTTAATCGGCAAAAATATCTGAACGGTCATAGCTGGTCAGTAATCGCTAGGTTATTGTCGATAATTTTGGGGCTTGCCGTTGCCGTTCTAATTTTTGTAATTTATCAGTCATTATCTTGTTTACTTTTAGCTTATTGGCAGGGGTAATGATCATGGTGGTACATTGATTCACTTCGGCGTTAATAAAATCAATTAACGGCATTTTGTCGATACGAGTTTTTTCAATCGCTAAACGTGGCGCTTGGTAGAGTATTATTGGGTGATTTTGTGGATAATGCTCAGTTAGCACTTCAACTAGCAGTGCCCGGTAGGACGGGGAAGTTGAAAATTGAGTTAAGGTACTATCGCCTACCACGCCAACTTGCCAAAGGACTAAGTAGGCACTGGTGTCTATCCGGCGCTCAAATCGTAAAAATTGTGTCGCTTCAAAGCATGCCCAGCCAAGGCTTCCCGGGTCAAGGCCACAATCAGCCACTAGGCAATCTTCAGCGGAGATACCCGGTTCCATTTTAGCGAAATAACCCTCTACTTGCGCCTGCTTAATTGCTTGATGAGAGGGGCTTACAAATACACCCGGGTGGCCATAAAATGCAGCCACCACCTTTTTCTCCTGGCGTACAGCGGTTAACAATAGCTCTGTCATTTCTTGGTAACTTTGCCGGCGCGATTTACCTTGTTGATAACATTCCTGCAAGCTGATCACATTGCTATTGATGGTTTTTAACCACACATCGATAAAACCGCTATTACCTGAAGAAAAAATAATGTCCGCTTGCTCGATATGACTACGGCTGCTTGGCGTTAAATGAGCGCCCAGCATCATGCCGAGACCGACACACACCAAGCTTCCCGATTTTTTTGAATGGATATTATTCATAACGCTAATGTTTAAGCTTAATTATTACGTTTATTTACCATTGGTCAACTAACCTTTGTTGCTATTAACTTGCCGCTCCAATACATAACGGGGCAGGTCGGTATAGCCTAGTAATAATCGCCTAATTAAGTCTAAACCAATGGTTGCGACAAACTTTTGAAAATGAGTTCGAGATGCTGGAATGTAGAGTTGTTGGCTAAATACCTTATCTTT
>CALJHL010000134.1 GCA_938075435.1 uncultured Thalassotalea sp.
AATAACAAAAATAGAGCCGGCGGCATTGAATATCGGATTATTTTACAAGCAAATAATTTAGCTAAAAAACTCAATTCAGTAAGCCGCTCGAGCAACCTAGCTAAATTTTCGCTAAGTTTAAACGACAATGATTGGCCTATGGATTGTTGTGGCTTACTACTTGCTTTTGCTTATCCTGAGCGGATCGCCTTAGCACGTAAAAATATCGGCAGTTATTTGTGCGCTAATGGCAAGGGTGCTGAACTATCTGCAAATGATAAACTAAACGGCGAGCCCTATTTAGTCTGTGCGAACTTACATAGCTATCAACAAAAATTACATATTACCTTAGCGTCCCCTGTGCATGAATCGGATCTGTTAGAGCATTTTTCAGCGCATTTAGAGACCATAGATGTACTTAATTATAATGAAAAACAGCAGAAAATAACCAGTGAACAGCAGACGCGCTTATTTAAACTGGTACTTAAAACAGAGATTAGTAATGCCGCTATTAACAGTGCAACCTTAACCGCGCTTTGGTGTGAGTTTATTCGTAATAAAGGTTTAGCGGCGTTAAAGTTTGATGAAAAAACCAACAACTTTATCAATCGGGTCCGTTGGTTGAATAATTATTTCCCTGACTTAGCGTTACCCGATTTCTCTGAGCAAGGCCTACTTGCTCAGCTTGAAAATTGGCTTGGGCCTTATGTAATTGCCGTTAAAAAACTAAGTGCCCTGCAACAACTTAACTTTAATGAAATTATCAATAACGCCTTAGATTTTGACCAACAAAAATTAGTAAAACGTTGGGCGCCAAAAAACTACACTAGTGCTCTTGGTCGTGATTTTGTCTACCAATATAGTGACCAGCCGCAGCCTAAGTTGGCTTTACCTATGCAACAAGTGTATGGTTTAAGTAGCTCTCCCTATGTTGCAAATGGGCAAGTTGCGGTACTATTAGAATTACTTTCTCCAGCAAAACGACCAATTCAAGTAACACAAGACTTGGCAAGGTTTTGGCGGGGTAGTTATAAAGAAGTACAAAAGGATATGAAAGCCCATTATCCCAGACATTTTTGGCCAGACGATCCGGCTAATGCTAAGCCGACCAATAAAATAAAAAAATACATGGACCATGACAGCTAAAAAAACAATAAAAAAGCAAGTTGCACGCAAAGCTAAAGCAAATAATAACACGACTGCCCCTGAAGGGATAAGTCACTGGCTTTTAGTTACCGCAATTAAATTATCAATTATCTTCGTGGTAACCATTGGCCTATATAGTATTTATCTTGATGGTAAAGTACGACAAACCTTTGAAGGTCAGCGCTGGCAAATCCCCGCGCAAGTCTATGCCAATGTACCGGTTATCAGCATTTCCCAAACAATAGATTTTACAAAAATTGAAAAGCAATTAGAGCACTTAAATTACCAAAGAGTCGCGCGGGTAACATCAGCTGGTGAATACACCCGCAAAAGTTCTAAATTAATAATTTATCGTCGAGAATTTGATTTCGGCTTTGGCTTGCAACAACCATCACTTATTACCATTGAAGAAAAAAGTGGTGAAGTTTATCGTCTTAATCAAGACAACGAAACAACTCATGTAGTTAAACTCGAACCTATCTTAATCGATAGGATTTTGTCTGCCGACAGTGAAGACCGAGTCTTTTTATCCTTGGATAAAGTACCAGAGCAATTAATTGATACCTTGTTATTGATTGAAGATAAAGACTTTTATAGCCATCATGGAATCTCTCCGAGTGGTTTATTACGTGCCTTCTGGAAAAACTTACGGGCTGGTGCCAGAGTACAAGGTGGTAGCACGTTAACCCAACAGTTAGCTAAAAACATGTATCTTAACCGTGATAAAACTCTATGGCGTAAGGTAAATGAAGCAATAATTGCGGTGCTCTTAGAAAACCGCTATTCCAAAGATCAACTGATGGAAGCCTATATTAATGAAGTATATTTAGGGCAACATTATGCCAACGGTATTTATGGTTTTGGCCTTGCCGCACAATTTTATTTTGGTAAGCCAATAAATGAGCTAGACAGTGCCCAAGTGGCGCTGATGATTGCCCTGGTTAAAGGGCCTTCTTATTATGATCCTTGGCGTAAGCCGGAACGTGCCTTTGAGCGTCGAGATTTAGTTTTACGGGTGATGTTTGAAAGTCATACCCTCAACAAAGAACAGTATCAAAGTGCCATAAAACAGCCTTTAAATATTCGCTCCGAACGACGTTTTGCCAAGCAATCTTACCCTGCTTATATGCAACTAGTACGCCGAGAATTACGAGCAATAGGCGCCGGCAATGCGTTTCAATCAGGTATTAAAATTTTTACTGGTTTTGACTTACATCACCAACAACATGCCGAGCAGGCCTTGATAGAACAACTAGCGACTCTTGAACAGGGCAAAGACAGTAACGACTTAGAAGCGGGCATGGTGGTTAGTGATATAAGTAACGGCCAGATCCAAGCGGTTGTTGGTGGTAAGGCCGTTAAGTATTCAGGCTTTAACCGCGCTTTAGATGCGCAGCGGCCGATTGGTTCATTAATTAAACCGGCGGTTTATCTCACCGCTCTTGAACGCTTTGAGCAATACAATCTTGCCACGCCTTTAGCTGATAAACCGATCTCTTTAAAGAGTTCAAAGGGTAAGCAATGGCAGCCGAAAAACTATGATGACAAATTTCGAGGGCAAGTGCCGTTAATCGATGGTTTAGTTAAGTCGTTAAATATCCCGACCGTAAATTTGGGCTTAAAACTAGGACTTAACCAAGTCGCTAATACCTTACAGGCATTAGGTTATCAAAAAGACGTTAAACTCGTGCCTAGTATGTTACTCGGCGCAATCAATATGTCACCCTTTGAAGTCAACCAATGGTATAACACCATTGCTAATGGTGGCATTTATAATAAACCTTTAGCAATAAATCTGGTGCTGTCTGCACAAGGTGAGGTACTTTGGCAAAGAGATCAAAGAGTCGATTCGCGCTTGTCGGCGCAAGGGGCTTACTTGATTGATTATGCGCTGCGACAAGTAACGGTAGACGGCACTGCCCAATCATTATCTTGGAAGTTTCCAGGACAAAGTTTAGCCGGAAAAACAGGCACCAGTAATGACTTAAGAGATTCTTGGTTTGTTGGTTTTGATCAGCAAAGCGTTGCCACCATTTGGATCGGCCGAGATGACAATAAACCGACTGGTTTAACCGGGAGTAGCGGTGCTTTAACGGTGTTTGCTAACTATTTAAGCAGACAAGGCAGTAATAGCCGCTTCGATTTTATCCCTGAAGGCATAGAGTTCGCGACGTTTGAATTAGCAACCGGTAACGCCGTCACTGATGAGTGCGCTAAAGTCGCAGATTACCCCGCAATCGCGGCTGGGATATTCTATTCCACAGAATGTTTAGAGAAGAAAAAAGAGCCACCATCGTGGTTAGAAAAACTGTTCGGCAGTAACTAGAAAAAATAACTAGGGTCAGAGTCACGTTAAATTTTAACGTGAAACTGCCCCGTTTATTTGCCCTTAAAGTTGGGCGAAACAGCGTTCTGCTGCGGCTAATGTCGCTGCAATATCTTCGGCTGAATGAGCCGCTGATAAGAAGCCAGCTTCAAAAGCGGATGGCGCCAGATAAACACCTTCGTCCAACATTAAATGGAAGAACTTATTAAATTTATCGGTGTCGCACTGCATTACCTGGGCAAAGGTAGTTACTTGCTCTTGCTCGGTAAAGAAGAAACCAAACATGCCGCCAACATAATTAACACTAAGATCAACACCTTGACGCTGCGCCGCGGCTTTTAAACCCTCAGCAATGGCTTTGGTGTTTGCTGCTAAGCCAGTGTGGTAATCTTTGCTACTTAATTCAGTCAATGCTGCTAAACCTGCCGCCATGGCTATTGGGTTACCCGATAAGGTACCGGCTTGATACACTGGCCCAACGGGAGCGATATAATCCATAATTTCAGCTTTACCACCAAATGCACCCACAGGCATACCGCCACCAATTACTTTACCCAAGGTAGTTAAATCTGGGGTAATCTGGTAATGCGCTTGAGCGCCGCCTAAAGCAACGCGAAAGCCAGTCATTACTTCATCAAGAATGAGAACCGACTTGTATTGATCACAAATGCCGCGTAACCCTTCTAAGAAACCGGCAACTGGCGGTATACAATTCATGTTGCCAGCAACTGGCTCTACAATAATACAGGCGATTTCATCACCTAATTCAGCAAAAATTTCTTTTACCGAATCAATATCATTATAGTTTACGGTTAGGGTGTGCTTGGCAAAGTCAGCCGGAATACCAGGTGAATTTGGTACCCCTAAGGTTAATGCACCTGAGCCGGCTTTTACTAATAAAGAGTCGGCATGCCCGTGATAACAGCCTTCAAACTTTAAAATTTTATCGCGGCCAGTATAACCTCGGGCTAGGCGAATCGCACTCATGGTGGCTTCGGTGCCTGAGCTAACCATACGTAGCTTTTCCATGGAAGGCACTAACTGACTGACTTTTTCAGCCATGGTAATTTCTAATGCCGTTGGTGCGCCAAAGCTAAGACCATGTTGCGCCGTTTTAATCACCGCGGCTAGAATAGCAGGGTGATTATGCCCTAAGATCATTGGTCCCCAAGAACCTACGTAATCAATATATTTTTTACCATCGGCATCAAATATATACGCACCTTCAGCGCGTTCAATAAAACATGGAGTACCACCAACACCAGTGAATGCACGTACTGGTGAGTTAACTCCGCCGGGAATGGTATTTTGAGCTTGCTCAAATAATTGTTCTGAATGTGACATGGTCAGCCTAATTTTAATTTAGTTTAATGGTAATAATTGCAGATCTTACTTATTTGTAAACCAAGTAACGGGTTTTTCGTACTGTGTTAATTTTTCATCGACACCAAGTGTTAAAGCAAATAATGCCATGCGCACCAGTACGCCATTTTGCGCTTGTCTGAAAATGGCTAAATTTGAATTGTCATTTAAGTCAATATCGAGCTCATTGGCTTCCGGGCGTGAATCTCTCGGTAGCGGATGCATAATGACCGTATGATCTTTACAGTATTGTTCATAAACGCTTTTATTTAAGCTGAAATGACCGCGGTATTTATCGGCTTCGGCCCTACTGGTAAAACGCTCTTGTTGAATGCGAGTTTGATAAACGACATCACTGCCAATATTGCCTGCCATGGTATCGGTAATCGTTACTTTATGGCCGGCATCGCGTAATGCGGCGACTATAGAGTCGGGCATTTGTAATTCTTTTGGGGCTAATAAGGTTATGGTTAAATTGTTATATAGGCTTAATAAACGAGATAAAGAATGCACGGTACGGCCATGTTTTAAATCACCCATAAGAACAATGTTTAAATTATCAATGCCTTGGCCAATTCGGTCCATTTCGGCTCGAATGGTAAATAAATCGAGTAACGCTTGAGTTGGGTGTTCATTCGCACCGTCACCACCATTAATAACCGGTACTGAGCTGCCTTGAGCAAACTCAGCAACAGAGCCCATTGCCGGGTGGCGCATGGCGATAACGTCGGAGTAGCCGCTGATAACTTTTGCGGTATCAAATAAGGACTCACCTTTTGACAGCGAAGAACTTTCTTGGCCAACAGTTTCATGAACGAAACCACCAAGCAGTTGGAATGCAGTGCCAAAAGAAATACGGGTTCTGGTGCTTGGTTCGAAAAATAAATTGTTTAAAATAGCACCTTCTAAAACGTTACAACGTTTCTGTCTTGTTGCATAAGGGATCATATTTTGGGCAACTTGGAGAATACGAGAAACCGACTCTCGGTCAAACTGAGCAACCGATAAAATATGTTCACCTTGAAAGTTCATCATGCTTAACTACCTAAAAAAATTAGATTAAATGTGTTGAGAATATCACTGGTAAGAGACCCTTTGCGTCTTAAAAATACCAGCTATATTAACTCGAATTAAATTGCGCAGAACCATAGCACAAATCACCGCTTTTTAGAACTGTGGCTTAACTACCGCTAAAATAATCACTGTAAATAATATAAAAACCGGCAATTCATTAAATACTCGATAATACTTGCCAGAACGCTGATTTTTGTCATTTTTAAAGTCAGCCAATAATTTAAAGCAAAAACCATGGTAAATAAACAATATAGCCACCAGCAGTAATTTTATGTGGAGCCAGCTGCTGTAAATAAACCAGTCAACGCCAAGCATATAAATTAGGATCAAACCAAATATTAGGGTAAGTAAAGCGAATGGAGTGACAAAGTATAATAATCGCCGCTCCATTACTTTTAATTGTTCGCGTACTTCCTGACTGGTCGATTCAGCGTGGTATACGAATAAGCGAGGTAAATAAAAAATCCCAGCAAACCATGCGACCATGAAGGCTATATGTAATGCTTTAATCCAAAGAATGATAGCCATTTATGTTATCCCGTTAGTTAAGATGGCGCGTATTTGCTCAAAGGTGATATAGCCGATAATTTTATCTTTTTGTTTGTGATAAATATATACCGCACCTTGACGTTGTTCATAAAGTGCGAAATAAGCTTCGGCTAAGGTAGCTTGGCTGTCGATGCCAGGCATTACTGTATATCTAAGCGCCTGATCTTCGTCGGCAAAAGGATGTATGTTTAGATCAATTTGCACCAAGCGATAATCACCACCTTTAAATTCCGGAGCAATGATCAGCCGCTGATTCGGTTGTTGAGCAATAAAACGCTGGCGGATCATCGCTTTACTACTATGTTTGATCACTTCAAAATTTGTGACCATTTCGCTGATCACCCCATGTTTTTGTAAACTACTTTCCACTGGCGCTATTTGATAATCCAACTGCTGATATTCCAACTGCTGCAGAAACAGCGAACGATTCTTTAAAAATTGAGTTGAGGTAATAATTGCCGTCGTTATCACTACCATGGCCGGTAAGGCGAGTTGCAATTGATTGGAAAGCTCTATCACGGCTAACAAGGCTGCCAAAGGTGCATTGAGGGTGGCTGCTAACATGCCAGCCATGCCTAATAGTGCATAATCGCCACTAAAATGGATGTCGGCATAAACAAAACCAACAGCGTAGCCCATTAAAGCACCAGCGATAGCACCAATACTTAATGTTGGCCCTATCATTCCCCCAGGAATACCTAAACCCAGCACGACCACGGTAGCAAGAAATTTGGCAATTAATAAGCTGACAATAACGATAATCGTCGGGTTTTGCTCTAATAAGAAGGCCACTGCAGTTAAGCCCGAACCCATACTTTGCGGTACTAAAACACCGATTAAACCCATCAAGACAGCAGCAAATAATAGTCTATGAATCATGTGCTTATCTTTCGCTAACACGACCACCTTCATTAAGCTTTTATTGAAAAAGCTGGCTAAAATACCGAGGAAGATGCCAAAAATTATCAAAAATGGGTAATGCCAAAAACTTAAATTGATGTATTCAAAAAATTCGTAATCGTGGTAAGAGCCAAATACGGCACTAGAGAGTATAGAGCCGATAATTGAGGCAAGAATAACCGGGATGAAGATATGAAGTTTATATTCTCTTAACATAACCTCCATAACAAAAATTACTGCGGCTAACGGGGTATTAAAACTTGTTGATATGCCGGCGGCGACACCACAAGCACAAAGAGTACGGATGGCATTATTCGGTAATGCTAATCGAGAGCCTAAGTAACTGCTGCTGGCTGCGCCAATATGTACCGCGGGTCCTTCTTTTCCCACCGAAAAGCCACCCGCAAGGGCAAAAATACCACCAAAAAATTGAGTTAAGGTGTTTTTAAAGGGTATTAAGCCATAGGCAACTTTTAATCTATGAATAACAAACGGTATGCCCATGCGGGAGTATCGAAAGCCTAATATTTTAGCAAACACTAAAATAGCGACAACGGCAATTAGCGGAGTTATAAAAATATAAAAGTTTGATAAAGTGCTATAGTCGTCAATTTTTTCTAGATATAATAACTGGATTGATTCGACACTGAATCGAAATAATATTATAAACATAGATGCTAAGGTGCCGCCAAGTAACCCCAACAAGCATAACTGCCATGAGGGAACCGGTTGCGCAAGTTTTTTCCTTAGCGAAACTAGGGACATAAAGCTTCCTTAGAGAGAGTCGACTTTTGACAAAGTTTAACATACTTAAATATAGATAATACGTTAAAAATGAATTGGTTAAAAACAATAAAAATATCTGATCTACACCAACGTTTTGGGGCACCTAAGTTGTTAATTGCCCTAATTGTTATTATCGCTTTAGTGATGATTTTCTCCTATCGAGCGGGTAATTATTACCAAAAACACCAAAGTCGGATAATTGCCGAACAGGGTGATCGATTGGAAAATCTTTATCAAAAAAATGACTTGGCTCAAAGCCAAATAAATACCTTAACTGTTGAGCTAGAAATTGAAAAATTAGCGAATCAAAAAGCCCAGCAATCGCTGCGCAGCATTGAAGATGACCATTTTTCTTTAAAGAAAGAATTGGCGTTTTACGAAAAAATAATGGCACCAGAGAAGCAAGCAAATGGGGTGATTATTGATGAAGTGGAGGTTAGTAGCACTGCCAGTGAAAGTCATTACCACATTAGAGTCGTGTTAGTGCAACAGCAGAAAAGTAAACGCTATGCCAAAGGTGCTATTGAAATTGCCTTTGAAGGGAGTTTATTAAATCGTCCAGCAACGATTAAATTAGCGAGTCTTGCAGATTTAAAAAAGCAACAAATGGGGTTCAGCTTTCAATATTTTCAAGTGCTTGAATCGGAATTTACGTTGCCTAAAGATTTTATTCCGGAAAAAATAGCTATCTCAGCAATAATGCCTGCAGGTCGTTGGCAAAAAAGTGAGCGGTTAGATGAAAAACACCCCTGGCCAGATATGAAATAAGATTTAAATATATATTAAAAACACAAATATCATAAGTTTTTACGCTAATACTTGATTAAATTACTCAAGTTTAAGATAATTCGCCTTAATTAAGTAGTTACCTTGTAAGAAGAGAGTCATGTCCAATACTGAAATGCCCATCCAATTTAGTGATGCCGCAGCAAACAAAGTAAAAGTGTTGATTAGCGAAGAAGAAAATTCAGAGTTAAAATTGCGCGTCTATGTCACTGGCGGCGGTTGTTCTGGCTTCCAATATGGCTTTACCTTTGATGAAAAAGTCAATGATGGTGATATGACCATTGTTAAACAAGGCGTAACTATGGTGGTTGATCCTATGAGTCTACAATATCTTGTCGGTGGTACTGTCGATTATATTGAAGGATTAGAAGGTAGTCGCTTTCTAGTCGATAACCCTAACGCTGAAAGCACTTGTGGTTGTGGTTCTTCATTTTCAATCTAAAACAATCACCAAATTTGTTAGTAACAATCTCTGAATAACCTTCTAATTGATTAAATAAGCAACATTTTAATACATTTTACTAAATAAAATGCTGCTTATTCAACGCACTTCGTTTTATACTGATCTCTAAATAATAAAATATTATGATGTTTTTTGGGGAGAATATGAATTCAGGGGTTTCATCAAGCCAAAACTTGGCACAACGTCCCTATGTTGTGGCGATTGTTATTACTGTTTTGCTTACTCTTTGGTTAGCTTCTGGGCTAATGAACCTAAAAATTAACCCCGATGCTGTTTCAGAAACAGTAGCCCCAATTCCGCAAGTTAAAGTGGCGACTTTCGTTGCCGAAACCGTGCCAAAAACTATTTCTTTGTACGGTCGTACCGAACCAGATCGAATTGTTACCTTGCGCGCGCAAGTTAAAGGCGCAATTACCAAAATCTTTGCCGAGCGTGGCAGCTTTGTTAATAAAGGCGATATTGTCGCTACCATCGCCCTAAATGACTTACCGGCAAAACTTGAGCACTTCCAAACACTACTTAAACAACGTCGAATTGATTATTATGGTGCCCAAAAATTATTCAAAGATGGTTATCAAGGGCAGTCGGCGTTAGCAAAAAAACTGGCAGATGTTACCGATACCAAAGCCGAACTAGCGCGCATTGAAAATGATATAGTTAAAACCACCATAATTGCGCCTTTTTCTGGAGTGTTAAACGAGCGTTATGTCGAGGTCGGCGACTATTTAAGTTTAGGTGATGAAATTGCCCAAATAGCCGATTTAGACCCTCTAGTGATCCGAGCTCATATTACCGAAAATAACGTTGCCCTAATTAAAGAACGGCAGCGCGCCAATATTAATATTTTGGGGCAAGCACAAATTACCGGTGAAGTTCGATATATCTCTAGTGTCGCTAATGATAAAACCAATACCTTTAAAACCGAAATCGCAGTTAAGAATAGCGATTACCGCTTGTTGGCAGGGTTAAGTTCTGAAGTTGAACTGCCATTACAAGAAGTGCTGGCAATTAAAATTTCACCAGCGTTATTAGCCCTAGATGAATTTGGCAATATTGGTATTAAATCGGTTGTAGACGAGCATGTGGTCTTTAATAAAATAAACATTGTTAATAGTGATGAAAATGGGGTTTGGTTAACCGGGTTAGGAGAAGAACTACAAATTATTACTCTCGGACAAGGCTTTGTTCGACCCGGCGATAAAGTACAGCCAATAAGTACGGAGCAATAAACGCCAATGTTATTGCTAATTGATGCTGCATTAGAACGCACTCGCTCAATTATGATGCTGTTTGTATTATTATTAATCTCTGGCGCGATTACCTACCTAAATATTCCCAAAGAAGCTGAACCGGATATTACTATTCCGCGCATTTATGTGTCTATGGTTCATGATGGAATTTCTCCCGAAGATGCCGAACGTATGTTAGTTCGACCAATGGAGAATGAATTAAAATCCATTGAAGGTGTTAAGGAAATGACCGCCAGTGCCAGTGAAGGCCATGCCAGTGTTACCCTCGAATTCAATCCTGGCTTTAATGCCAAAGAGGCCTTAGCTGATGTTCGCGATAAGGTCACGTTAGCGAAAGCTAAATTACCATCAGAAACCGAAGAACCAGTCGTTGAAGAAGTAACCTTGGCAAGCCAAAATCCAGCCGTTACTGTATTTTTATCTGGAGCCGTGAGTGAGCGCGGATTAATCACCATTGCTCGCGACTTACAAGATAAAATTGCCAGTATGCCACAAGTATTAGAAGTTGATATTGGTGGTGATCGTGAAGACATGCTGGAAATCATCGTCGATCCATTATTGATGGAAAGTTACGGTTTAGATCAAAGCGATATTTTTAATCTGGTGGAACGAAATAATCGTCTAGTACCGGCGGGCACTATGGATACCGGTAAAGGTCGTTTTGCGGTAAAAGTACCTTCGGTGTTTGAAACAGTACAAGATTTGCTAGAATTGCCGGTAAAGGTTGCTGGCGATAGAGTCATTACATTTGCCGATGTTGCCGTGGTGCGTCGTGCTTACAAAGACCCCACCAGTTTTGCTCGTTTAAATGGTGAACGCGCCATTTCAATTGAAGTTAAAAAACGCCCTGGTCAGAATATTATTGAAACGGTTAACAAAGTAAAAGCGCTAATCAGTGAAGAGCGAAAACTTTGGCCGCAACATATTCTTGTGAATTACACCGGTGATCAATCGGTGTTTGTTAAAAATATGCTTAACGATCTAGAAAACAATGTAATTTCTGCGGTTTTATTGGTGGTTATTATTATTGTCGCCACATTAGGTAGTCGTACGGCAACCTTAGTTGGTCTGTCAATTCCGGGCTCCTTTCTTACCGGAATTTTAGTGCTGTCGGTATTTGGCTATACTGTCAATATCGTGGTGTTATTTGGCCTTATCATGTCAGTTGGTATGTTGGTTGATGGTGCCATTGTTGTCACCGAATTTGCCGATCGGCAAATGAGTGAAGGCATGCCCAAACAGCAAGCTTATTCATTAGCGGCCAAACGGATGGCATGGCCAATAATTGCTTCAACGGCAACCACGTTAGCGGCATTTGCGCCATTATTGTTTTGGCCGGGAATGATGGGTGAATTTATGAAATTCATGCCCATTACCTTGATCTCGGTCTTATCTGCTTCATTGGTCATGGCGTTAATCTTTGTGCCAACTATGGGGGCTTTATTTGGTAAAATCCGCTCCATAAGCGTAGCTGAAAAACAGCAATTAATTGAAGCTGAATCTGGCGATCTTAATGCCCTAAAAGGCTTTATGGGTAAATACGTTTCTTTATTGAGTCTTGCCATTTATCACCCCCTTAAAGTTTTATTGTTAACCATTTTATTTGCTGCGGCGGTGATGGTGAATTATGCCTCATCTGGACTCGGCTCTGAATTTTTCCCTAAGGTTGAGCCGCAAGGCATTAGCTTAAAAGTACGTTCATTTGGTGATTTATCAATTATTGAAAAAGATCGAATAATGAAGGAAATTGAAACTCGGGTGTTAGGCATGGACTCAATTAAATCCCTGTACTCTCGCACTGGTGGTACCGATTTAGTCGGTCGCTTAAGAGTTAATTTGGTCAATTGGCAGTTTAGAGACAAAGCCGAGGTGATTGTTGCTGAATTACATAAACGTTTAGACAACTATGCTGGCGTTGAAGTTGAAGTTCGTCAAGATGAAAGTGGCCCGCAACAGGGTAAAGATTTAGAGCTGGAATTATCTTCAAGGTACCCGGATAAACTGCAAGATGCGGTCCGTAAAATACGCAAAGCCCTGACCGCGAATCTACAATTTACTAATGTAGAAGATGGCGGTTCAAAACCAGGAATTGAGTGGCAATTGCGAGTCGATAGAAAACTCGCGGCAACCTTTAGTGCCGATGCCACTTTAGTCGGAAGTTCGGTGCAAATGGTCACCAATGGTTTGAAGCTAGGTGAATATCGCCCGGACGATGTCGATGACGAACTCGATATTAGGGTACGTTTTCCTATTGCAAAACGCAGTATCAGTCGGTTAGATGAATTACGCTTAAAAACTAATGATGGCTTAGTACCAATCACTAATTTTGTTGCTAAAAGAGCCGCGCAAAAAGTCGATACTATACGCCGTATAGATGCCAAAAGAGTGATTAAGATCCAAGCGGATTTAATTGCCGGCGCACAACTAGGTAAGGAGTTACCGGTTTTGCAACAACAACTTAAGCAGTTAGATATTGACTGGTTAACGGTAAGCCTAGCTGTCACCGGCCAGAATCAAGATCAGCAAGAATCCGAAGATTTTTTGTTGAACGCCTTTGCGGTTGCTCTCTTTGTTATTGCCATTATTCTGGTAACCCAATTTAATAGCTTTTATCAAGCGCTGTTAATCCTTTCCGCCGTGGTCTTTTCTACCGTAGGGGTGTTTTTAGCACTGCTAATTGCTGGCAAACCTTTTGGTATTGTAATGTCTGGTCTGGGAGTTATCGCTTTAGCCGGAATTGTGGTGAATAATAATATTGTCTTAATCGACACTTATAATGTATTACGAAAAGCTGGCCTAAGTGCCCATGAAGCAATTTTAAGAACGGGTGCGCAACGCTTAAGACCGGTATTTTTAACCACAGTAACTACCATTTTGGGATTAATGCCCATGGTCTTACAAATTAATATTGATTTTATCAGTAGAGAAGTAAGCTTTGGTGCACCTTCTACACAATGGTGGGCGCAACTCGCTACTGCTGTTGCCGGTGGTTTGGCCTTTGCCACTCTGCTAACTCTAATACTGACCCCATGTTTGCTGGCGTTAAGAGACATAAAACAGGCAAACAAAAAACGGTCATTGCAACCTATTAGCGATTACTCTGTGGCACCTGCCTACGAAGAGGTTTAGTGCTCTTCAACTCGCCTGTATTAAATGTTTACAAATAGCCAGATTGCGATAAATCATAAATAGCCATAAGCACAGGAATGTGTTGACTAGGCACTCATATTACTTGCTATAATCCTGCCAATTATGAATCTCTGTTATCAAAAATAGTCGGTTCAGGCTAAGTTAGGAACTTTAATGTTAAACAACAAATTTACAATCAATATTAATTCATTATTCAAAGGGGCGTTAGTTGCGGCAACGTTGTTATCAGCAACGACTTTTAGCGCCAATGCACAATCAACACAAGCGACGCAATACCTTACTCCGGCGATGGAAAAACAACTCGCCCAGTTGACTACCAGCGTTGAAAACTCTGATTTGGCCTACGACATTGTCGAGTCATTAACCACCGAAGTTGGTGCCAGAATGATGGGTACCCCAGCCGATGAACGCGCTATTGCTTGGGCAGTAGCCAAAATGAATGCCTTGGGTTTTGACAAAGTTTGGACAGAGCCCGTGGAACATTTTCAATGGATCCGTGGTGATGTTGAAGCGAACGTATTGGCACCATTTCCACAACCAATAGTAGCCATTGCTCTAGGTGAAAGTGTTGGTACTGGTGAAGATGGCATTACCGCTGAAGTTGTGCACTTTAAAACATTGGATGATTTAAAAGTGGCAAAACCAGGTAGCTTAGCAAATAAAATAGCGTTTATCTCATACCGGATGGAACGTCATATTAGTGGTAAAGGTTATGGTAAAGCTGTTGGTGCCCGAGTAAATGGTGCTTCTATTGCTGCCGAAAAAGGCGCAGTAGCTTTTATGATGCGCTCGGTAGGTACTGACGACAATCGTACTCCACACACTGGCATCACCCGTTATGCCAATGGCGTAACTAGGATCCCAGCTGTGGCTTTATCAAACCCTGATGCAGATTTAATGGTCAATCAATTTCGTCGTAATAAGCCGGTAGAATTTTTCTTAAAAGTAACCGCTATGCGAAATGAATCGGTACAGGTACAAGGTGCTAATGTTATTGGTGAAATAACCGGTAGTAAATTACCTAATGAAATCGTTGCTCTGGGCGCACACCTCGATAGCTGGGATGTTGGTACCGGTGCAATCGATGATGGTTTAGGGGTGGCAATGATTATGTCAGCTACCGCTAATATAGCCAAACTTGAGCAGCGTCCAAAGCGCACAATTCGAGTGATTCTTTTTGCCGGCGAAGAAATCGGTTTATTAGGTGCTAAACAATACGTAGTTGACCATAAAGATGAACTAAAGCAACATGTTCTAGCTGTTGAATGGGACTTTGGTTTAGGTAAAATCTACAGTATGCAAGCGAATGTTGGCGAGCATGCGCAACCAGCAATTTCTGCTTTAGCTGGCTATTTAGAGCCGTTAGGGGTCAAATTTAATGATGCTAATAAAGCTCGTGGCCAATCAGACATGGGCGCGGTAACCGATTTAGGCGTTCCGGCAATGAACTTTGCGCCAGATGGCAGTAAATATTTTGATGTGCACCACACCGATAACGATACTCTCGATAAAGTGAATCGCAGCGATTTACAGCAAAATACGACAGTATATACCATTTTTGCCTATTTTGCGGCTCAAGCTGATGTCAGTTTTAGATAATCTGCAATTATGAACACCAAAGGTCGTTGTATTCGTTAAACTAATTACCTAACATCGATTTGATTAAAGCCACCAAATGTTGTTAATTTGGTGGCTTTTTATTAATAAGAGCCTAAGTTAATTGTAAGCTTCTCTTTAGATCAGATTGGTATGCTAGAACGTTAGTAATATAACGTAAGGTATTCAAAGGCTCACCGGCGGCAGGAATGAGATTAAGAGACAGTCAGCAAGGGAAGTCATAGTGAGTTTTTGTTCTTCCATAGCTTATATTTACCAATATTTATTGCCTATTAATAAGGCGTTGAGGCTGTAGAATTTCTCCAAAAAAGACATTTTCACGTCTTTTTTTACACTTTGTTAATCGGTCGTTTTTTAAGCTTGAATCCAGATCTTGTCTGTGATCTAATAGATATTATTCACCAACAGTAAACCTGTCATGGCGAACTACAAACCCGATTTATCCTGCCAAAGTAAATTCATTCCCGTTGATTTTTCAGTTCAAATTGTTCCTGGTACGTTTGAATATGCGCTTGCGCATATTATTGATAATTACCTTGATTTGTCAGGGTTTGACGCGTGGTTCAATAATGACAAAGGCGGCGCAGCCTATTCTCCGGCCGTGATGTTAAAAATCATATTGTTTGCCTACTCTCGCGGCTATATCACCAGTCGTCGTATCGCGAATGCTTGTGAAACTAACATTACCTTCATGAGTTTGTCGGGTGATGTACAGCCGCATTTTACGGCTATCGCCTCATTCGTTGCCCGTATGAAAGACCAAATAGAGCCACTGTTCACGCAAGTGCTGATGATATGTGATAAAGAAGGCTTGATTGGTCGGCAAATGTTTTCAATTGATGGCTGTAAAATTAAGTCTAATGCGAGTAAAGAATGGAGCGGTACTATTGAAGAGCTCACCCGTAAAGAAGCGAAGCTGCGTCGAGCCAGTCAACGAATTTTAGCTAGGCATCAAGCCCAAGATGGCTTGAATGAAGACGAAATAGAACATGACCTCAAGCAAAAGTCCAAACTCGATAATAGCGCGATAAAAATAACAGAATTCCTTGCTAACAACGAAGACAAACTGGGTAGCCAAGATAAGCCCGTGAAAAGTAATATTACCGATCCCGACAGTGCCAAAATGACCACCAGTAAAGGCACCATCCAAGGTTACAATGGCATTGCGATTAACGACGACAAACATCAAATAATCTTACAAGCGCAGGCATGGGGCAGTGTTGGCGAGCAACAAACATTAAAACCTGCGGTAGAGCAACTCAAGCAACAGCTCACTAATCTTGGTACCCCCGATACCTTTTCCACAGCCAAGTTTACTGCCGACAGTGGTTTTCATAGTGAAGTTAATTTAGCGTATATGGCAAGCACTGGGCTTGATAGTTACATGGCTGACAATGCCTTTAGGAGTCGTAATCCACTGTTTCAAGTCAGTGAAACCTATGCAACAGAAAAAGAAAAACGGCGGTTAAAACGTAGTAAAGGTAAACCTAAACAATTTAGCAGTGATGATTTTTACTTTGATAAAGACACAGAAACCTGCCGTTGCCCAGCGGGTAAGGATATGTGGCTACAGAGTGATCATATCAATGTTGCCGGAAAAAGTTACACCCGTTTCACTGGCTATTTAAAAGACTGTAAGGTCTGCCCACTGCGACAACAATGCATGCGTAAAGCGCCGAGTAAAACAGGGCGTCAGGTGCAATTTGTTAACGACAGCTCAGCTAACATCATCAGTTACACTGACAAAATGAAGATAAAAATAGACAGCAGCGCAGGTCGACGACAATACAACAAACGATTAGGCACGATTGAACCAGTATTTGGCAACATCACCGTCAATAAAGGCATGAAAAAATTCACTTTGCGCGGACAAGAAAAAGTGAATACCCAGTGGCAGATGTATTGCTTAGTTCATAATATAGAGAAGTTAAGAAATAACCTGCACTAAGGGTAACCCCCTGTTTACACCCACTAACGTAACCTCAAAAGACAAATCAAGTAAAAAAACAGTCATTATCCAATATTCAGAGATGAGAAAATAAAAACCGCCAAAAACGTAAACGTTTTTGATTGTTTAAAAAAACCAATACCGTTAGAGTGTTACGATTAATAAATAATATAAAAACGAGTAATTCTACAGGCTCGTTAT
>CALJHL010000135.1 GCA_938075435.1 uncultured Thalassotalea sp.
CCCAGTCAACTTCCATGACCCAATTCGCGGTCATGGCGGAATCATTAATCTTGGCAAAATTTAGAATGGCGAAGAACGGCTCTGGAAGTTTATCTGCCTCACCAGGAAGTCGATAGACTTCAACTTCATCGAGACGAAAAATAACATCGTCACCAGCCCACTCTACTGAGTAATCATGGTATTCGTCCAGTTTGGCTTCCTGCACCAACATCAGCGCTTGCCAATCACCGTCTCCGCAGCCACCGGTGCTTTTAATGGCACGTGCCGCATAATGATCTGGGCCACCATCACTGTGATGCTCAAAGATATCAATTTCACCCGAACCGAGCATCGGCCAACACACATTCTCATCGGCTTGCTGCACTGGTGGCTCATTATTTCGAGCACCGAGTAACCACCAAGCCGGGAACATACCAGCTTGACCGCTATTTTCAACTTTTAAGCGAGCGGTCCACTTGCCCCGGACAAACTCTTGCAGGTTTTTAGAAGCGATGCGACCGGCAACATACTGAGTATCGGGGTGTTGCTGGCCTTGCTTGTTTAAATTATCACAACTGCGCTTTTCGCCGAGATCGATAACTCTAAGCTTTAAGGTACCATCACTTACTTCACGGGTATTAAACTCGTTGTCGGGAACATAGCAATGGGTTTCATCATTAACCCAAATACGTTGATCTTGCCAATTGTCGGGGTTGAACGTATCGAAATCATCGAAAAAATCAAGGTGCCAACTGCTCGCCGCGCTCTGCTTAGTCGTTAGCTCAGTATCTGTTTCTTTTGAGCATGCGCTTATTAACAATGCTGACGCGATGGCAACAAGGGGTAAAATAGACTTCATATTTTCTCCAACAATTTAGGGTATTTTATTTTTTTGCTAATCAACAATATTACATTTTTTTAACATAATCACTAATAATAACGATACGAGTACCGTTTACTCGGCCTTCGATATGTAATGGATTGGCCGTTAAAGAGATATTACGCACTGCGGTACCACGCTTAGCCGTAAAGTTGGCCCCTTTTACCACTAGGTCTTTAATCAACACCACATTGTCCCCTGCTGCTAGTGGCGCTTTATTGTTATCTAACGTTGGCTCTTCGTCTTCAGGAGCATCACCAAAACCAGAATCGGCCCAGGCGCGAACGTCGTCTTCTAAATAAATCATATCTAATAAATCTTGCGCCCAACCTTCGGTGTTTAAACGCTTTAACATGCGATAAGCCATAACCTGCACCGCAGGCACTGGTGACCACATACTGTCATTTAAACAACGCCAATGGGTCATATCATAACTGCCAGTGGCATCAATTTGACTTTGACATGTTTCACAAACCAAGATGCTTTTATCCGAATTCGGCTCTGCTACCGGCGGTACTTCATAAACAGCAAGGTTATTTTGTGCTCCACAAAGTTCACATTTATTGCCGCTACGATCTTTTAAGGCTTGTTGAATAGGCATGATTTATAGTCCATGTAATTTTAAAAGTGCTGTTATACCAAATTAGTGATTTAGTATCATCATAAATCACTAGAATTGCCAATTAAGGTGAACTTATATTGGCTTTATAATTACTTACATTTAAATTATGACTCGGCAATTGAAAATAAAAATTAACACTCTATGATTAACTAACCTGATAAACAGGCTCTTTATCGATATTTTTAGTTAACAACACTACTTAGCCTGCTGCCGTTTTTTAATTGCGACGATAATTATTGACCACTAACGGCATTTTTTTAAATTTATCACAACTAGTTGCTGATAATGCCTTTAGCTCAACTGTAATTTACGGTTATAATTTGCAGATACAACCCTGAGAATATAATGATTACTAAAAGTTCATTCAAACCTGCTTGGTGGCTAAAAAACCGTCATTTACAAACCATGGCCGGCAAAATATTAAGACGTAAAGAAAACCTTGAGGTGATCAATGAAACCATTGAATTACCCGATGGTGACTTTATTGATCTTGCCTGGACCGAAGAGCCAGAGGCTTCGCCAAATAAACCCATAGTGTTGGTTTTGCATGGTCTCGAGGGTTCAATTAATAGCCATTATGCGAAAGGCATGATGACGGCAATTAAAAACAACGGCTGGCTTGGTTTACTAATGCATTTTCGCGGCTGTAGTGGCCGCCCGAATCGACAAGGCGCTTCATACCATAGTGGCTACACTTGGGATGTGCATTATTGCAGTGAATTATTAAAACAACGCTTTAAGTCTCGAGAAATGGCAATTCTAGGCTTCTCTCTTGGCGGTAATGTATTGGCTAAGTTTCTGGCTGAAGATACCAACAATCACTTTAAAAGCGCCGCTATTATTTGTGCGCCCTTGCATCTACAAAGTTGCAGTGCCCAGATAAACCATGGGTTTTCTAAGGTTTATCAAAAGTACCTAGTGGATATGCTTAAAGACAGTACTAAAGAAAAAATCCAACTCGAATTAATGCCGCATATTAACGCCGAAGAGATCGAGCAAATTAAAACATTATTTGAATTTGATGAAAAAGTCACTGCGCCTATTCATGGTTTTGAAAGTGCTACAGATTATTATCAAAAAGCCAGTGGCTTATATGTGCTTGAGCAAATCCAACATCCAACGTTAATTGTCCACGCTCTCGATGACCCATTCCTGTGTCATAACTATATCGCCGATTTTCCCGAAGGTAATGATAATTTATTGTTTGAAATGAGCGATCACGGTGGGCATGTGGGCTTTATTAGTGGTAACAATCCGTTAAAACCAACTTACTGGCTTGAGCATCGAGTACTTGATTTTATTGCCAGCCATTTTACTGAGCAAAGTAAATTATGATTATTCCCGTCGAGCAGCTAAACCTCGCAACACTCGATACCATAATAGAAGAGTATATCTTACGCGAAGGCACTGATTACGGATTAGAAGAGTGTTCTTTCGCCGAAAAGCAGGCGCAAATTAAAGCCCAGCTTCGCGACGGTATCATAGTGCTAGTTTATTCTGAGCTACACCAAAGTGTAAATATATTACCTGCTAGCCAATTTAACGCTAACGAGTAAAAGTTAACACAAAGCTTACCGGCACAGCATTGCTAATTATTGGTAGTTCAGCCACCTGTTGTAACGCTAACACCCCTTTACCTAAAGTAAAATCCTTGGCATTAATAATCACTGGCTGCAAACTAACCACTAATAATTTTTTGTCGGTTAGCTTAGTAACTAAGGTTGTTATGGCTAGCGTTTTCGTTTCGCCATGCAAGTTTAACTCACCACTTAACTGTAATGATTTACTCGCCCCAATGGCTAAGTTTTCAATTGTCGATTTTTCAAGATCAACACTAAATTGGGCGCTAGGAAAAGCATCGGTAATAAACAACAGGCTCTGCATGCGCTCATCGCGGATCGGGATAGCAGTATCAACACTCATTAAATTAATGGTGACTTTTGCATCTCCGGCGGCGGTGATTTGACCGCTAAGCTCATTAAAATGATGTACCTCAGCTATGTCATTTTTCTTGATACTAATAAAACTAAGTTGTGATTGTTCATTATCTAGCTGCCAATTAGCGGTAGCAGAAAAACTTAGCATCAGTGCGATAGCGCATAATAAATGTTTCATTTTCAATCCAAAAATAAAGTTAATATAAGTTGGTTAAAAGTCACGTGTACAACGATGTTTAGTGATTAATTCTGGCCAAGGAATATCAATATTACCCAGACCAATAAAATCAGGATTCATCAAACTTTCCCGTTTATTATACGATAGTGAATTTAATTCACTATCCATAATAGTCCCACCAGCTTCCTCAAGTATACAGTGGCTAGCACCGGTATCCCATTCACCAGTAGGGCCTATGCGAAGATAACAATCAGTAGTACCTTCGGCAATTTGGCAGCTTTTTAAAGAGCAACTGCCCAGAGGAATATGCTTGTAATCATAATCATCATTTAAATATTGGGCAATAACACTCAGTTTTTGCCTGCGGCTAACACCAACATTAATGGCTCTTTTGCCATCATAGTCAGCCACATGAATTTGTTTAACGATTTGTTCATCATCTTTGAAAGCGCCTTTGCCCTCTTCAGCAAAGTAAGTCACCTGATGAGCAGGTGCATGAATAACTCCGATCACCGGCCAGTTATTTTCAATTAGCGCAATGTTTACCGCAAAATCACCACTGCCGGCAATAAATTCACCAGTGCCATCAATCGGGTCCAGTAACCAGTAACGTGGCCAATGTTGTCGGTCAGCTAAAGGTAAATGTTCGCTTTCTTCAGAAATAATAGGAATTTCAGGTGTGAGCTTTTGCAGTTCATCGACAATAATTTTATTAGCGGCAAGATCCGCACTAGTCACTGGTGAGGCATCACTTTTGGTAAATTCTTCGTAGTCACCTTTATGATAAAAGCGCATAACCTCCAAACCCGCTGTTTTGGCTGTGGTAATGGCTATTTCTAATAAAGTCATCGGTTCGGTCATTATTATCCCTTTAATAAATCGATTGCTAACATTAACGCTGAAATACTTCGAGCTTCTGTAAAGTCAGGTTGCGCCAGAAGGTTTTTATAATCACTCAGTTGCCAATGGACCACCTCAAGTGGCTCTGGCTCGTCACCCTCGAGAGGGCTAACAACTAAACCCTGTGCGACAAATAGATCCATTTTAGCATTAAAAAATGCCGGTGCTAAAGATACCTGATGCAAAAAAGTCATTTGCTTGGCAGCCATGCCAATTTCTTCTCGAAGTTCTCTATTTGCGGCTTGTTCGGGTTGTTCGCCGGCATCGATAAGACCTTTGGGAAAACCTAACTGATAACTATGAGTGCCCGCCGAATATTCACGAATAAGCACTAGGGTATTGTCATCTAGCATAGGCACAATTAACACCGCGCCGTGACGACCGCCTCTAATTTTTTCAAAAGTACGCAGTTCGCCATTACTAAATTTTAAATCGACTTCTTCAATCGTCATTAAACGACTACGAGCGATTTCTTTAGTTGCAAGTATATCAGGCAATTTAAGCTTAGCTGATTTATCCATGTTTTTATTACCTAATCGTTAATAGATAGTTTTTAAATAGGCGAAAATTACTCTTAAATTTTTGAGTGTTAACCAAGCAATTTGGGGTGAGCCCCTTGATCAAGTCTAATAATTAACTGAATAGCGCCAGATGCTAGAACAAACAAAGTTTTTACTGGTATAGTTCTAATACCAAGTCTAATATACTCATTTCGGCGATAGTTTTACAGGAAAACTTCGATGTTTGATTGGTCAAAAATCCATACCGTTTTACTTGATATGGATGGTACTTTACTTGATTTGCACTTTGACAACCATTTTTGGATTGAACACCTACCCAAAAGATACGCTCAGCACCACGATATCAGCATGGATGAAGCGTTGCAGTTTTTGCTGCCGCAATTTGAAAAAGTTGCCGGTACTCTTTCATGGTACTGCCTCGACTACTGGGCAGAACTTATTAATATGCCGATTAAAGAGTTAAAGCGAGAAGTTCAGCACCTTATTCAACTACGCGCCGATGCAGATAAATTTCTGGTGGCTTTAAAAGAGTCAGGCCGAAGAATTATTCTTGTCACCAATGCCCATCCAGACAGTTTGTCATTAAAAATTGAGCGAACCGAATTAAATAAATATTTTGATGAGTTAATTTCGACTCATCAATTTGGGGTGACAAAAGAATCACAACTGCTTTGGCAAAAGCTGCAACAACACCTGGCTTTTGAAAATGAAAGCACTCTGTTTGTTGATGACAGCCTAGCGATTTTAGATTCCGCCAAAGCTTATGGCATTAAACACATTTTGGCCATTGCCAACCCAGACAGTACCCAAGACCCACGGCAAATTAACCAATACCCAGCAATTACTGATTATTCGGTGTTGTTAGACGATATTAAAAACAACCCCATAATCGAGACTTAGCAACCAGAAGTTGGCATTGATGAATGGGCTCAATGGTTTGAGCCCATAGGGATATTGCGTGTTATTAGGGTGTTACAGAGTAGCTATTATTGAGTAATAGATACCGACTCACTAAGCTCTAGTTGGAATGTTGGCTAACACCGCCGTTAATAATTGCCAATATTGAGCTACCGTCGCAATTTCTACTTTTTCATCGGGAGAATGCGGGAATTTAATCGTCGGGCCAATAGACACCATGTCTAAATGCGGGTATTCGGTTTTAAACAGACCACACTCGAGCCCAGCATGAATCACCATTATTGCCGGCAATTTATTAAACTCGCTTTGATAGGTTTCCCTAACAATGTTCATAATTTCTGAATCCGTACTAGGTTTCCAGCCCGGATAAGTGCCCGAAAATTCGACACTAGCACCGGCTAAAGAAAACACCGAATCAACCATTTCTTCAGTCTCTAATCGACCATCGTCATGTAAGCTACGAATTAAACACAGAGCAACAAATTTACGTCCTTTACAACGTATCACCCCTAGATTTAACGAGGTTTCCACTACCCCAGCGATGTCATCACTCATCCGAATCACACCATTAGGACAGCCATTCAATGCCGACAAAATAGTGTTTTGACACTTAACTGTCCACATTTGCTCAAATGTTTCCGGCTGGATCAACATCATAGCAATGTCAGGTTCAACTATCGCTAGGTTAGCTTTAATCGTGGCAAGATAGTCTGCCAAAGCAACTTGCAAGCCAGCAACATTTTCTTTCGGTAACACAAAGCTAGTGTTCGCTTCACGCGGTATGGCATTGCGCAAACTACCACCATTTAATTCGGTTAACTGCAAGCCAAACTTTTGGCTGGCTTGCAATAAAAAGCGCACCAATAATTTATTAGCATTGGCGCGACCAGTGTGAATATCAACACCAGAATGACCACCTTTTAAACCCGAAATAGACAAATTAAATGATTCATAACCTGCCGGTACCGCTTCACTTTCTATGGTAAAAGTGGCACTGGCATCAACGCCACCAGCACAGCCCATATACACTTCGCCTTCTTGTTCAGAATCGGTATTAATTAAAATGTCGCCTTCCAACCAACCCGACTTTAAACCAAAAGCACCACTCATTCCGGCTTCTTCATCTATAGTCACCAGCACTTCTAATGGCCCATGCGAAATGTCATCACTGGCAAGTACCGCTAAAGCCGAAGCTAGACCAATGCCATTATCTGCACCTAAGGTAGTACCATCAGCAGTAACCCAGTCACCATCAATATACGGAAGGATAGGATCGGTGACAAAATCATGTTCTTTATCAGAATTTTTTTGTGGCACCATATCCATATGTGCTTGCAAGATCACCCCTTGGCGATTTTCCATACCTGCGGTTGCTGGTTTTTTAATAAATAAGTTGCCGATTGGGTCTTCTTTAACTTCAAGTCCCTGTGCTTTAGACCAAGCTTGGATCCATAGCGAAATTTTTTGTTCATGCTTGGATGGATGTGGAATACTGCAAATGTTTGCAAATATTTGCCATAAATTGTTTGGTGATAGTGTGCTTAAGTCACTCATGTTGTTCTCTCTAAATATAAAAAACCAGTTATTATTGCAATAACTGGCGGGTAATAAAGGTTATATAGGATAGTTTAGGCGAATTAACAACTCGCCATTAAAAACTGCCATTGCTCGGCAAAGTTGTCACTGGGTTTTTTCTCAAAACCAGACCGCACATATTGGCTGATTTTTCCTTCACAAAAAGCTAATAAAATATTTGCTAGTGCTAGTTCATTAATCATAAAGGTTTTACCTTCACGTAATTTACGCTCTCGTAAAATTTGTTTAAATTGCGTTTCTAGTTTTTCAAATAATTGGTGGACACGTATTCTTAATCGCTCATTTTCGCCAACTAAGGCATCACCAGCTAAAATCCGCGACATGCCGGGATTACGTTCAGCAAAGATCAAGATAACCTGAGCAATATGATGACAACGAATTAAGGTTTCTTTTTGATCATTTAAAATCATATTAATTCGCGAAAACAATGACTCTTCAATGTAATCAATCAGGCCTTCAAACATTCGCGCTTTGGAAGGGAAATGACGATATAAAGCCGCTTCTGAAAAACCGACTTCAGCAGCAAGCTTAGCGGTTGTAATACGCTGTCCAGGACTCGTTTCGAGCATATGCGCCAAGCATTCTAAAATTTGTTGGCGGCGATTAGGTTTTTGATTTTCTGGCATATTATTATTCTTGAGTTATTCGCGTTTAAGGATATTTTTTTAATTTAATTGCCGCTGTGGCCAAAACCACCCTGGCCACGTCTACTGGTTTCAAAACTATGGACAATATCAAAGCGTGCTTGGACAACAGGTATAAAGGCTAACTGAGCAATACGATCACCGGGGGTAATTTTATACGTTTGCGTGCCCCGATTCCAACAAGAAACCATCAAGGGTCCTTGATAATCAGAATCGATCAACCCTACCAAATTACCTAGCACTATGCCATGTTTATGGCCGAGACCAGAACGAGGTAATAAGGTGGCACAAAGATTAGGGTCTTCAATAAAAATAGAAATACCGGTGGGAATTAGCTGGGTTTCTCCTGGCTCTATAATTAACTCTGTTGCTAAACAAGCACACAAGTCAATACCGGCAGAGCCTGGCGTGGCATAGGCTGGCATTGGAAATTCTTTGCCAATACGATGGTCAAGAATTTTTAATTTAACCGATTGCTTGTCAAGGTCACGTATCATCTTGCATCCTATCATTAATAGTCGCGACTAATTGTTTCGCCAACTCGGTTTTATTGGTTAACGGCAAGACTTTACTACCATTTAACCAAAATACTGTTAAGGCGTTATCATCGCTATTAAAGCCTTGCCCAGCGGTGGCGACATTATTAGCCGCAATCATATCTAAATTTTTACGCTGTAATTTGCCTTTCGCATAATGTTCAACATCTTGAGTTTCCGCAGCAAAGCCAACAGTAAAGGGTTTTGCGGTTAACGCCGCGACATCCGCAACAATATCGGGATTTTTAATTAATTCAAGACTCATTGAATCATTAGATTTTTTAATTTTTTGCTCACTAATTGCCGCAACACGATAATCAGCCACCGCCGCACAAGCAATAAACACATCGACATCTTTCGCCAACTTCAGGGCGTGTTGATGCATTTCAAGCGCACTTTGTACGTCGATGCGTTGACAGTTTTTTGGCGTTGCTACATTAACCGGACCACTAATAATAGTAACGTCTGCCCCGGCTTTTTGTGCAGCTTGGGCAATAGCGTAGCCCATTTTTCCAGAACTATGATTTGAAATGTAGCGTACCGGATCGATTGCTTCTCGAGTAGGCCCCGCAGTAATAAGCCATTGTTGACCTTGTAAGGTATCTGCGGCGTTTATGCTGTTAAAGTAATGTAGGCAATGCTCCATTATTTGCATTGGTTCTAACATTCGCCCTAACCCAATATCACCACAAGCTTGTTCGCCGGCGCCAGGCCCCCAAACTGCAACCCCTCGCTTACTCAATACTTGCATATTGTCTTGGGTTGCTTGGGCATGCCACATTTGTTGATTCATTGCCGGAGCAATCGCAATAGGAGCAGAAGTTGCTAAACAAATAGTACTAAGCAAATCGTCTGCCATTCCAGCAGTGAGTTTTGCAATGGTATTAGCAGTCGCTGGCGCGATCACAATTAAGTCGGCCCATTTTGCCAACTCAATGTGGCCCATTGCGGCTTCGGCTTGCGGATCGAGCAAACTGTCACTGACCGGATTGCCTGAAACTGCTTGTAACGTTAATGGGGTGATAAAAGCCTGCGCACTGGTAGTCATTACCACGCGGATATTGGCGCCTTGATCTTTTAATCGACGAACGAGATCGGCACTTTTATATGCAGCTATGCCACCCGTTACACCCAAAACGATATTTTTATGCTGTAAAAACATCATCACCTGCTAATATTTACTTATACCTAAGAGGTATTATGTTCGATAAGTGTCGATAAGATAACACGTTATATATTTCCCACTCAAGGATAGTTAATGTGATCAGCATTTAGATTCAGTTACTACTAATACCATTTTGCTTAAGTAGGTGCCTACTTTTGCTGATTGGTTTAATTGCAAGGAAGCAGTTATGTTAAAAGATTGGCCCACAGAAGAGCGACCGCGTGAAAAGTTATTAAGCCGCGGCGCTAATAGTTTAAGCGATGCAGAATTATTAGCCATATTCTTGCGTACTGGAGTTAAAGGCTTTCACGTTGTCGATTTAGCTCGGCATTTAATAAAGCATTTTGGTAGCTTACATAATGTGTTTTCTGCTGATTGTGAATTATTTTGTCAGCAACATGGTTTAGGAAAAGCAAAATACGTGCAATTACAAGCCTGCTTGGAGATGTCACGTCGCTATTTAGCGGCCGAGCTTAATAAAGGCCAGGCATTAACCTCATCCAGTCAAACCAAAGACTACCTCAGTGCAGAACTAAAACATGAAGCCCATGAAGTATTCGCCACCTTATTCTTAGACAACCAACATAATGTCATTTGTTTTAAAAAATTATTCTTCGGCACAATTGATGCTGCTACTGTTTACCCAAGAGTCGTGGTTGAATGCGCTTTAAAATTTAAAGCAGCAGCAATAATATTATCCCACAATCACCCTTCTGGTATTGCAGAACCGAGTTTAGCCGATAAACAAATTACCCAACGACTGATAAAAGCATTGGCTTTAGTCGATATTAGGGTACTCGATCACATAATAATTGCTGGTCATTTGACTTATTCACTCGCAGAACGGGGGGATATGTAAAAATAATGACATGTGAGAATCCCCCCTAAATGGGCGACAAAGCTTATTATTCATACTGTTTTGCAATTAATTTGCTTAAATAAATAATTTTCTTTGGGATTTTGGAAAAAAACCCGTATAATCGCGCCAAATCGAAACAACAGCTTAATTTGTAGCCGATAAAGCTTGATCATTTAATCGGACGTATATATAATTTGCGACCTTTTTCAGGATCCCGTAGGCGACGGCCTGGGGATAAACAAGCTCGAGCTGAAATAATTTTTTGGAGTAACTCACAATGTCTAAAGTTTGCCAAGTAACCGGCAAGAAACCGATGGTAGGTAACAACCGTTCTCACGCGTTGAACTCTACTCGTCGTCGTTTTTTACCAAACCTACAAACACACCGTTTTTGGGTAGAAAGTGAAAACCGTTTTGTAAAACTACGTCTTACCCCTAAAGGTATGCGTATCATCGATAAAAATGGTATTGATACTGTATTAGCAGATATCCGTGCCCGTGGCGAAAAAGTTTAAGGAATTGAACCATGCGCGATAAAATACGTTTAGTTTCATCTGCAGGTACAGGTCATTTTTATACTACTGACAAGAATAAAAAGACTATGCCAGAAAAGATGGAAATCAAAAAGTTTGATCCACGCGTTCGTAAACACGTGATCTACAAAGAAGCTAAAATCAAGTAATTGATAATCTTCTAATAAAAACCCAGCTATATGCTGGGTTTTTTTATGGGTGCAATGAACCGCTTAAGACACTCAGCCCTTGATCTTATTAGTGGTTTGTTTCAATATCTCTGCCCTGTGAATTAACTTGTTACAATACTTATGCCTGAATTACCTGAAGTAGAAGTCTGCCGCCAAGGCATTACCCCGCATGTCCTAATGCAGACTGTGGCCAAAATTATTGTTCGCAACAAAAACATGCGCTGGCCTATTACTGACACCATCAGTGAAATGTGTGGTGAGCAAATTATCAGTGTCACTCGCCGCGCTAAATACCTGTTATTAAAAACCAATAAAGGTACCTTAATGCTGCATTTGGGCATGTCCGGCACCATTCGTATTATTGATAAAGACTTAATTGTCGCCAAACATGATCACTTCGATTTGGTATTAACCTCGGGTATGGCCTTAAGATTAAATGACCCTCGCCGATTCGGTGCGGTTTTATGGGTTACCGATGAGGTTGAATTACACCCATTACTGGCCAAATTAGGCCCAGAGCCACTGCTGCAGGATTTTACTAACGGCTATTTATTTAAAAAGTCACGTAACAAAACCGTGCCGATTAAAACATTTTTAATGAATAATCACATTGTCGTTGGTGTCGGTAATATTTATGCCAACGAAGCTTTATTTCAGGCAGGGATAATACCCACTGCACCGGCAGGTAAAATAAGCCAAAAGCGTTATAACAATTTAACTGAAATTATCAAACAAGTACTCACCAAAGCGATTGCTCAAGGTGGCACCACGTTAAAGGATTTTACTCAAGCCGATGGTCGCCCAGGCTATTTTGCTCAGGAATTACAGGTGTATGGACGTGGTGGTAAAAAGTGTCTGCGTTGTGCAGAAATTTTAGAAGAAATGAAACAAGCCGGCCGAGCCACAGTATTTTGCCCTAAATGCCAAAAGGCCTAATAATTCAAGAGCTATTAGGCCTTATAAAGGTAGGGTTAACAATGGCAATTACCACGTTTAGCCATTGGCTTTATTAAAGATATTTTGATCGAGTAAGCTCTTTACATGTGCGGGCACAAATTCACTGACATCACCGCCATGTAATGACACTTCTTTGACTAGGGTAGATGAAATAAATGAATTTTCTTCGGCGGGCGTTAAAAATACGCTTTCCAATTCAGGATATAAACGCCGATTCATATTCGCCAGCTGAAATTCATATTCAAAATCTGAAACCGCACGTAAGCCCCGAATTAACACGTTAGAATTGGTCTGCTTAGCAAAGTCAACTAACAAACCGCTAAACCCCTGTACCGAAACATTATCTAAATGAGCGGTAATTTCACTGATCATTGCCACTCGCGAGTCTAAATCAAATAAAGGCTTCTTACTGGGGCTAGAAGCGACTCCGACAATAACATTTTTAAATAATTGCGACGCGCGCTCAATTAGATCAAGGTGACCATTGGTTACTGGATCAAACGTTCCTGGGTATATTGCTCTATTGTTCATAAGATAAGCTTCAGCTGCTAATATAGTTTTAATCATTAATAATTAAAACTATTTTAGCTGTCCTCAGCCACAAAGCAAAGCCTTGATGTAAAAACCTTTTTTATCACAAATAGAATGATATGTTTTTTCTTCATCTGCAAAAATAAAGTAAATACTCAAAACCCTTTCTATTAACGGCATTTTGATAGTATGATGGTTTGAATCAATTAGAATAGGAAGTAGGTTTCATTGGCAATGAAAACAAGAGAAAAAATAATTCACGCCAGCATTGAGCTGTTCAATGATAAAGGTGAACGCAACATCACCACTAATCATATAGCGTCACATCTGGGTATAAGTCCGGGTAATCTTTATTATCATTTTCGTAATAAAGAAGACATCATTTATGCCATCTACAGTGAATATGCCGATGATTTAATTTCTCGCTTCCAAACATTATCCGATACTATAAATCCATTAGATAGTATCTTGCGTTACATGGATATTGTATTTCAATTAATTTCTAAATTTCGATTTTTCTATAGTAATTTACCGGTTCTGTTAAGTAAGAATCCGGCCTTGAAAAAACGTTATAGTGAAATTCAAAAAGAAATCAAAGCCAAAGTATCTGGTATGTTAATTTCATTAAAAGACGCTGATATATTAAATATCAAAGATGAAGAGCTCGATGATCTAACCTGTTTATTGCGCTTAACCACCACGTTCTGGTTAAGTTATCTGCAAACTCAGTTCGACGAACCAACCATTGATGACTCTAATTTATATGACGGTTTATTAAAAATATTTGCCTTGTTAAGCCCGTATGTGGTTGAGAATGCTCGCGCTGACTTTGAAAAAGCTCGTTCGCATTATAAAGCTTTAGAACAGCAAGCACTGCAAAGCCGCGAATCTGCTTAATCCTTGTTATAGCCTTGCATAAGCAGTTGCCAGTTACTTTCATGCCAATGAAATTCTGGTAATTGCGCCAATTCTTTTTTAAACGAACGTAGTAACCGTTGTAAATTATCCTGTTGCCACTGGCCGCCACTCGCCATAACTTTGCCCTGATCAAAATCGATTAACCACAATTTATTATCGCTATCGAGCATTATATTATGGGCATTTAAATCATGATGATAAATATTGTGCTGATGAAATTGTTTGATGGTTGCGCCGATACCTAGCCAGATTTCATCAGGTAAACTATGTTTACTTAGTAAACCCACCAAATCGGTTGCGCCGGGGATCAATTCTATTAATATATCGGCCTGATACGCTAAACCACTACGTTTTATTTTTAGAGCGACTGGCTTAGGTGCCGGCAATTGTTTTGTTTGCAATTCATTGAGTAGCACAAACTCTTGCGCAGCTCGGGTATTCATTACCCCGGTAAAAAAATAACTGTCGTTAATTAATTTACCAATTAAGCCACCTCGATAATAATGACGTAAAACCATGTCAGTTACCGGATGCTTAATAAACCAAGCGGTACCACGGCCAATAGCACTGCCTAGAATCGCATTTCGTTGTTGCCAGTAGGTGCTAGTAAACATTGCCACGCAAAAATCGGGTAACAGCTCAGCCTGGTAAATGCAGGTTATATTGCCTTCTTTAACAATATTAAGTGATGAATGTTTTACAAATCTCGACAGGTTCAAGATAATAGACCTTAATAATTAAATAATATGAATACCAATATTGACTATTGGTGTTACTAAATCTGGCAACCCTATTGTGGTGAATCATTTATGTTAGGTCAAATACCGACTCCAAAATCTTTATGTATATTAAGACTTTCAGCTATCGGTGATGTTTGCCATGCGGTTGCTATGGTACAACAAATTCAAAAACAATATCCACAGATCCAGATCACTTGGGTTATTGGTAAAGTTGAGCATATGCTACTTAAGGGCCTAAAGAACGTAGAATTTGTGGTATTTGACAAATCCACAGGTTTACAAGGTTATAAAGATTTAAGAGCAGCAATGCAGGGACGTAAATTTGATGTGCTATTGCATATGCAAGTGGCGTTACGGGCCAGCCTAGCCAGCCTGTGCATTCCGGCAAAAGTAAAAATTGGCTTTGATAAAAGCAGAGCCAAAGAAGGTCAATGGCTGTTTTGTAATAAAAAAATAGCACCGCAAACTGAACCACATGTACTTGAAGGCTTTCAAGGTTTTGCCAATGCCATTGGCGTAACAA
Organism: uncultured Thalassotalea sp.; assembly: GCA_938075435.1. Lineage (GTDB taxonomy): Bacteria > Pseudomonadota > Gammaproteobacteria > Enterobacterales > Alteromonadaceae > Thalassotalea_A. Next base: position 15,107 of record CALJHL010000135.1, read on the forward strand.
CAGCAACCCCAAGTTGGGATATGCCTTTTTCAGACACTGAGCGCGCCTGGGCCAACAAACATATACCTAATAACAAGCCTTATGTGGTTATCTCCGCGGCGGCGAGTAAAGCCGAACGTAATTGGCATGCAAAGGGTTATGCGCAAGCCGCAGAATATTTAATAAGTAAAGGCTATCAGGTGGTTCTTTGTGGCGGCCCAAATGATCTTGAGAAGCTATTAGCCGCCGAAATAGAATGCCAGGTAGACGCTGAATTATTAAATTTAGTCGGCGCCACCAATTTAAAACAATTATTAGCGGTGCTGGAAGGGGCCAAATTGGTCATTGCTCCAGATACCGGACCAGCGCACATGGCAGTTACGGTAGGTACCCCAGTTATAGGTTTATATGCTCACTCGAATCCTAAACGCACCGGCCCTTATCTATATCAAGACTATGCAGTGAGTGTTTACCAGCAATGTATTGCTGAACAGCAACAAAAACCAGCCAATGAATTAGCATGGGGAGTTCGCGCCAAAGGCGATTTAATGGATCGGATAACGTTTGCTATGGTGCAAGAAAAAATAAATTTACTGTTACCCGCGATCGATTAATTGTTGTTTGCAAACACAAAAAAACAGCAATTATTTTAATAATTTCGCCAAGGTTGCCACACTTTTAGCCGTCGCACCTTGGTTGTCTAGCACCACCGACAGGGCATTTTCTCCTAGGGTATGGCAAGTGTCTGGGCCATTTAACAGCTTGCTTAACTCAACCGTAATATCGTTATTACTGGCTAACTGGATCATCGCCTTGGCGGCTAATAATTTTTGTTTAACGTCTTTAAAGTTTGCCATATTAGTACCAACAATAATTGGTTTAGCAAATAGCGCGGCCTCGAGCGGGTTATGACCACCAACATCGGAAAAACTTCCCGCCACTACGCAAATTTCACTTAAACCATAACAGGCAAATAACTCACCTAAGGTATCGATAACCCAAACATCGGTGTGCGCTGCAACCTCAGCCTTGCTACTGCGCATTACCGTGGTTAAACCTTGCGCTTGGCAAAGTTGGCCTACCGTAGAAAATCGTTCAGGATGGCGTGGTACCAACACCATTAATAAGTCTGGGAATTGCACTTTAAGTTGCTGGTAAGCTGCCAGTAGCAGTTGCTCTTCACCTTCGTGGCTACTGCCAACAACAATGATCCGGCGCGCAGATGTAATAAAGGCATTAAGTTCAGCAATTTTATCTGTCATGGCAGCAGTAATAGCAATGTCATACTTTAAATTGCCGCTATTGCTAACAATTTCAGCCGGTGCGCCCATGCTGATAAAATGCTCGGCATTGTCGGCGCTTTGACACAAGATAGCCGAAAACTTTGTCAACGCCGGCGTTATTAACCAGCTGACTTTTTTATAACTTTTTAAAGAATTAGCCGATAGGCGACCATTAATAAGTAACAGTTTTATATTTGATTTATAACAGCGTTGGATCAAGGTTGGCCATAACTCAGTTTCCATTAACACCACAGCTTGTGGCTTTAAAAATTTAAAAAATAAATGGACGCAAAATGAAATATCTAATGGCAGATAACAGTGCTGGACTCGCTCGGCAAACATTTTTTTGACTTGGGCGGAGCCCGTCGGTGTAAACGTGGTTAGCGTGATCGGCAGGTCGGGGGAATTTAACAGTAATTGTTCAACCACAGGTTTTACCGCAATCACTTCGCCGACACTGGCGGCATGAACCACGATACCACCGGTTTTAAATTTAGAGGGTAACCAACCAAAGCGTTCAGCTAGGCGTTGTCGATAAGCCCGTTGCGTAAACGAGCGACCTAAAAACACCAAGATAAGGAGCGGCGCTAACAACAGAATGAGCAACTGATAAAATCGAAAAGCGAATTGCTGTTTAGTCAAAATAATTTCTTCTTAGTGGTAAATGGTTAGCCTAAGGTTAGAAATTATAACCTTAGGCAGCTGAAATATATAACCATTGTTGATAAATTAATATAACAAAGGCGGCGGAACGACTAACAACTGCTATAATTTTTGTTTATTTAAGCTTATATTAAAACTAACCATAATTGGCAATATATAGTGACACAATAGTGTTATTTATCCAGATGTTATGCATTGCTAACAGATGTTATGGGCTAGGAACCAGGCTTATTTGGGCTTACAATGATGCCAATTTTTAGGACACCAATATATGTCCTTTTTTTAATTCACTATCTACCGAGGCTAACATGTCATTAAATTTTATTAACCATCTTCAACAACAAATCGATCAAGTTAAAGAAGAAGGCCTTTATAAAGCTGAACGTATTATTACAACTGCCCAAAAAGCTGACATTGCCGTTAGCACTGGCGAAGAAGTAATTAATTTTTGTGCCAATAACTATCTGGGATTAGCCAATCATCCAGAACTTATAAAAGCTGCGAAAGAAGGCCTTGATGAGCATGGTTTCGGTATGGCTTCGGTACGTTTTATCTGTGGTACCCAAGATATCCATAAGACATTAGAAAATAAACTATCTACCTTTTTAGGCATGCAAGACACTATTTTATATTCTTCATGTTTTGATGCCAACGCAGGTTTGTTCGAAACGATTTTAGGCGCAGAAGATGCCATTATCTCGGATGCCTTAAATCATGCCTCAATTATTGATGGCGTGCGCTTATGTAAAGCCAAACGGTTCCGTTACGCCAATAATGATATGGTCGCCTTAGAGCAACAATTAATTGCCGCAACAGAAGCCGGGGCTCGATTTAAACTAATTGCCACCGACGGAGTATTTTCGATGGACGGCGTAATTGCCAACCTCAAAGGGGTGTGTGACCTAGCCGATAAGTACGATGCTATGGTTATGGTTGACGACTCACATGCGGTCGGTTTTGTCGGTGAACAAGGGCGTGGTTCACATGAATATTGTGACGTAATGAGCCGTGTTGATATTATTACCGGAACCTTAGGTAAAGCGATGGGCGGTGCCTCTGGCGGTTACACTTCGGGTAAAAAAGAAATCGTTGAATGGTTACGCCAACGTTCACGTCCATATTTATTTTCAAACTCATTAGCACCAGCCATTGTTAACGCCTCGATTCGGGTAATCGATCTATTAGCTGAAGGTGGAGAATTACGCAGTAAATTAAAAGCTAATGCCGCCTACTTCCGTACCAATATGGAAGCAGCAGGCTTTACTTGTGGTGGTGCCGATCATGCAATTATTCCGGTAATGCTTGGTGATGCGAAAGTCGCAGCTGACATGTCTAACCGTTTATTAGCCGAAGGAATATACGTAATTGGTTTCTCATTCCCGGTAGTACCAAAAGGCCAAGCCCGAATTCGCACCCAAATATCGGCAGCTCACAGTATTAAACAAATAGACAAAGCCATTGCGGCGTTTACCCGCATTGGTAAAGAAATTGGCGTTATTTAAGAGAGATGATGATGAAATCTTTAGCAAAATTAAAAGCCGAACCAGGCATTTGGATGACCGACTCTGAGCAACCTAAAGTTGGTCATAACGACTTATTAATCAAAATTAAAAAGACCGCTATCTGTGGTACCGACATTCATATTTATAATTGGGATGAATGGTCACAAAAAACCATTCCGGTACCTATGGTAGTAGGCCATGAATACGCCGGTGAAGTAGTGGCGATGGGCCAAGAAGTAAAGGGTTTTACTGTCGGCGATCGGGTTTCTGGTGAAGGCCATATTACCTGTGGACACTGTCGTAACTGTCGTGGTGGTCGCACCCACCTATGTCGTAACACCATTGGTGTTGGCGTCGACCGCACCGGTTCATTTGCAGAATATTTAGTGATCCCGGCCTATAACGCCTTTAAATTACCTGATGAAATATCTGATGATTTAGCTGCCATTTTCGACCCATTCGGTAACGCCGTTCATACCGCCTTGTCTTTTGACTTAGTCGGTGAAGACGTCCTTATTACCGGTGCAGGTCCAATTGGTATTATGGCGGCTGCAGTCGCCAAACACGTCGGCGCTCGTCATGTGGTGATCACCGATATCAATGAATATCGCTTAGATTTAGCGCTTAAAATGGGTGCTACCCGCGCGGTGAATGTAACCAAACAAAACCTTAAAGATGTTATGGACGAATTAGGCATGACCGAAGGCTTTGATGTGGGTATGGAAATGTCTGGCGTGCCTGTGGCATTTAAAGACATGCTCGCCAATATGAACAACGGCGGTAAAATCGCCATGCTCGGTATTCCAGGGCAAGATATGTCGATTGATTGGAGCCAAATTATCTTTAAAGGCTTAACCATCAAAGGCATCTACGGTCGCGAAATGTTTGAAACTTGGTACAAAATGGCCAGCCTGATCCAATCAGGATTAGATCTATCGCCAATAATCACCCATCATTTTGCTATTGATGATTTTCAACAAGGTTTTGATGCCATGTTATCGGGTAATTCTGGAAAAGTGATCCTTAACTGGGATTAAGGTCATTATAATAATACCAAGTATAATAAGTTACCTATGAAGTACATGGACGTACCTAGTTAGCTTTTGTTAGAATCTAACAATAAATTAAAATGGAATGAACCAATGTTAGATAACCAAACCAGCTTTAAGCATATTAATGTCGAGCAAGTGCAACTTGGCTTGCATGACGACAGCTTCGCCGTAATTGATATTCGTGACGCCAACTCCTTTACCCTTGGTCATATTCCCGGTGCCATTCATCTTAGCAATGATAACCTCAGCGCGGTGCTTAGAGAATTGGATTTTGACAAGCCGACTGTGGTTTGTTGTTACCACGGCATTTCGTCACAACAAGCAGCCCAATTCCTAATAAGCCAAGATTTCAGTGAAGTCTATTCAATGGATGGTGGCTTTGAACAATGGCAGAATACTTACCCAAGTACTGTCGAAATAAGTTAACAATGCAGCTTGTCCCCTTAGTAACACTACAACAAAAATCTATTGCTCTAATTTTTGCAAATTACTTACAGAGCTTAGACATTGAAGCCCAAGTTGTCGCGTCTGCTAGCGATGACCAAGGCTGGGCAGTATTATGTGCTGCGGATAACTTAGAGCGAAGTCACTCTGAATTTGAACAGTTTATTGCCAACCCGCACCACCAAAAATATCAACAAGTGGCATGGGCACAAGGCCACTCGGTAAAAATAAACAATAATGGTAATTTTTTACAACACGTTAAAGCCAGCTTTATCGACCAAGCAGGGCCTTTTACGCTAACTATTTTTGCTTTTTGTTGGTTCGTCTTTGCCGCTACCTTCTTAGTATTCTTTGATGCCAGCTTTAACTTACTTAAATTCAATATGGCTGGCGATCTCAGCCAAACGTTTGCCCAACCTTGGCGATTAATTACCCCGGCCTTGTTTCATTTTTCAATTTTACATATCGCTTTTAACACTATGTGGTGGTGGCAATTAGGAGGGCAAATTGAGAAGGTCTTAGGTTTAAAACATATACTGGTATTATTTTTATTGTCGGCGCTGTTATCAAACTTTGCTCAATTTTTTGTTTCCGGACCAGATTTTGGCGGCTTGTCGGGCGTGGTCTACGCAACGGTTGGCTTTGTTTGGTTATACGGCCACTTAAACCCCGGTCGTGGTATCCATTTATCCAGCTCGATTATCGGCTTTATGCTGTTTTGGCTACTACTAGGTTATACCGATTTTATGCCGATTAATGTCGCCAATACCGCCCATTTAGTCGGGCTGTTATCGGGTTTAGGTTATGCATTTATTCTCAGTCAGAAAAGATAACGCCATGATCGCCTTACGTAAACAATTTCCTATCGGTTTAAATGTTAATTGGGTAAGTGCCATTGCAGCCCCAAAAGCGCTACGCTTAAATGATTGGTTGCTTGACTCTTCATCGTTAACGGCTCGCTTAAAGAGCCAATGTACCGACTTTAAGGTAATGCTTATTGGTCAGCAAATAGAGCCATGTTCAGCAAGTGAAGCCAACTGCAATATTATTGCTGGTGAGCAGGTGCTAATTCGGGAAGTGTTGTTGCTTTGTGACAATGTACCACACGTGTTTGCCCGCAGTGTTTTACCGCTGCGCTCATTAACTGGCGAGCAACAAGCATTAGCTAATTTAGGCGAACAACCCTTGGGGCAAGTATTGTTTAGCAACCCTAAATTACACCGCGAAATTGTTGAAGTGGCTGAAATACCACCAAGCCAAAGAGTATGTGAACTTGCCGCGCTACTAAACCTAAAAATTAGTCATAATCTATGGGGTAGACGGTCACTATTTACCATTGAAAACAAACCGTTAATGGTTGCTGAAGTATTCCTGCCCAGTGCCCGCGCCTATCAATAACACTCGCCGTGGCAATAATGTCATAACAAGTCCATTGGCAAAATTAACATCAACATTAAAATTGACCATTTCAGAACCACTCCAGGCAAAATATCACAGCTATAATCTTTAAATACAATAGCGATTAGGTTTAATCAACTGGGTGGTTACGTTAAGATAGTCGAGATTTGATTAATCTAAAACAGAATAGAGGCAACAACTCGTCATTATTCAGCTGCACCCTATTTGCCATACCTAAACCCGATTAAAGGTTACGACACAACATGAACAACTTTGCCAATATTTGTCGCGGAATAATATTAATTACTCGCCTAGATAAACCCATCGGTAGCTATTTATTATTATGGCCGACCTTATGGGCTTTGTGGGTAGCCGCCGAAGGCTTCCCTGGTTGGCATCTAACCATAGTATTTGTTTTAGGGGTATTAATCATGCGCAGCGCCGGCTGTGTAATTAACGATATTGCCGATAGAAAGGTCGATGGCCAAGTAAAGCGTACCGCCCAACGGCCCTTAGTGAGTGGCTTATTAACCACCAAACAAGCCATATTGCTATTTGTTTGCCTGTTATTGTTGGCTTTTGGACTCGTGCTAACCCTCTCTTGGCTCACCATTAAGCTCGCTATCGTTGCGGTTATCATCGCCGCTAGCTACCCTTTTATGAAACGCTACACCCATTTTCCACAAGTGGTACTAGGAATAGCCTTTAGTTGGGGTATGATCATGGCCTTTGCTGAAATTCAAGGGCAAGTCTCTACTACAGCTTGGTTATTGTTTTTTGCCAATGTGGTTTGGACCATTGCCTACGATACCATGTACGCTATGGTCGATAGGGATGACGACATTCTTATTGGCGTTAAATCGACGGCAATAATTTTTGGCCGATTTGATAAAATCATTATTAGTTTCCTGCAAATTATTACCTTGTTATTACTGATCAAGGTAGGTCAATTACAACAATTTAATATGTTTTATTTTGGCGCAATAGTATTGGTGAGTTGCAGTTTTATTTACCAGCAATGGTTAATAAAAAAACGCCAACGAGAAAATTGTTTTACCGCCTTTTTGAATAATCATTACGGTTTGTTAATCATTTTACTGGCAATAACATTACAATACTAAACTTGCCTATTTGGCAAATATTAGCTTTTACTTCAACGTTAGGATCACGCTATGCTCAGCTACCGTCACTCATTTCATGCAGGTAATTTTGCCGATGTTCTTAAACATATCGTGCAAGTGGAAATCATCGACTATTTTACTCAAAAAGATAAAGTATTCGACTATATTGATACCCATTCAGGTGCTGGCTTATTTAATTTAAGCTCTGAGCATGCCAACAAAACTGGCGAATATTTAAACGGCATTGGCAAGCTTAAACAAGCTGACTTTCCCGAATTAAGCCGTTACTTTGCCGCAATTGACGCCCATAATGTCAAGCCGTTAACGCCGAATGCCAGCGCTGCCGGTAACTTAGAATATTACCCAGGATCACCGGTGATAGCCCAACAATTTTTGCGCCATGATGACAAAGCTTGGCTATTTGAATTACACCCAACCGACTTTGATTTGCTGTCAGAGAACATTCGCCAAAGTCGTCGCGTTCGAGTAAAGCAAGGTGATGGTTTCCAAGGGCTAATGTCGGTTATACCTCCGGTTTCGCGTCGTGCTTTTGTGTTAATTGACCCGCCCTATGAAATAAAAACGGATTATCAAAAAGTATTTACTACCGTTGCCAAAGCCCATAAAAAGTTTGCCAGTGGCACTTACGCAATCTGGTACCCAGTAGTGGATAGACATCGTATCGATAAGCTCGAGAAAAGTTTTATCAATAGTGGTATTCGTGATATTCAACGTTTTGAATTGGGCTTAAGCGCCGATACTGAAGGCCGAGGGATGACCTCATCTGGGATGATAGTGATCAACCCTCCTTGGACGTTAATGAAAAAGATGAACGAGTTACTACCCAAACTTGTTAAAGCCCTCGATGAAAACAAAGCTGCCTTTTATAAGTCTGATATTTTAGTCGCCGAATAACCGCGTCCAACCCTTATACCTAAACATTCACACCCATGCATTTACTCCTAAATCTAGCTGGCTTTAAACAATAAAGTCAGCCTGACAGGGCTAAAGTTTTAAACTTATACTAAGCTAAAAATAGCCTAAGCTAAAAATAGCAATTTGATTGAATTAATGATTAACAGCGACTGTCCCGTTGCTGAGATTAGTTTGAAAGTTTATTAACAGAGTATGCCAGCATGACAATGACAATCCGTTTTTTAGGTGCGACTCAAGAAGTCACCGGTTCATGTCACCTTATTAACATCAATAATCGCCAGATCTTACTCGATTGTGGCCTTATTCAAGGTGGTAAAAAAGATGAATTGCGCAATCGCGATCCATTTAATTTTAATGTCGCGGATATAGACGCCGTCATTTTAAGCCATGCTCATATCGATCATTCTGGCCGAATACCTATGTTAGTAAATTTAGGTTTTCGGGGGCCAATTTATACCCAAAAAGCCACCGCTGAGTTATGCGAAGTTATGTTAAGAGACACGGCGATGCTGCATCAACGCGATATCGAGCGGCAAAATAAAAAGCGTAAACAAAAAAATTTACCGCTATTTGAACCACTATTTAACGACGCGGATGTCGACGCAGTATTGAAATTATTGGTGCCACTCAATTATGGTGAAGCGCAGCAAATATTACCAGAATTACGGATTTGCTTAAGCGATGCTGGCCATATCATGGGCTCCGCAATCATTGAGTTATGGTTAAACGATAATGAGGTAAATAAAAAAATCGTCTTTAGTGGTGATTTGGGCCGCGCTGGTATGCCGATCCTGCAAGATCCAACCTTAATTGCCAACGCCGATTTAGTGATAATGGAAAGCACCTATGGCGATAGGTTACATCGAACTTGGGATAACACCTTAACCGAGCTTAAACAAATTATTGGCAAAACCGTAGAACAAAGTAAGGGGAATATTCTCATTCCGGCTTTTTCTGTCGGCAGAGCGCAAGAGCTATTGTACTTATTTAATTTATATAGCGAAGATTGGGAACTGCAGCGTTGGCAGATATACCTTGATAGCCCAATGGCCATAGAAGCAACTCGAGTCTATGTCAACAATTATGGTTTATGCGATCGCCCCTATAAAGAATACAGCCAGGATCATGACAATGCTCATCCGTTATTGGCTAATGTCGAGTTTACTAAAACCACCGAAGAATCGATGCAACTAAATGACATTAAGCAAGGACTGATCATAATAGCCGGCAGTGGCATGTGTAATGGTGGACGCATACGTTGTCATCTTGCTCGTAATTTATGGCGGCCAGAATGTGATGTTATTATTTGTGGTTATCAAGCCTTAGGCTCACCAGGGCGATTATTGGTTGATGGCGCCAAAACATTAACCATAAGTGGTAAAAGTGTTGAGGTTGCGGCAAAAATCCATACCGTTGGCGGTCTTTCGGCTCATGCCGATAAAGATGAGCTCAGCCATTGGTATAAGCATTTTAAAGATTCACCGCCGTTAATATTGGTTCATGGTGAACCCGATGCGCAACTTGCCTTAGCACAGCATTTGCAAGCCGATAGCCAAAAAGTAGTAATTGCCGGGTATAACAACCAGCTAGATTTAACCACCTTACCAAAGTTGGTGTGGTTAAATTAATTCCACGTTAATAGCAGCGGCCCTATTTAGCCGTAGCCAAACTAGTGCAAATAATCGGCAATTAATTCAATAAAGGGTTTACCGTAGCGAGACAACTTGGTATCGCCAACGCCGGTAATGGCTAAAAATTCATTGGAATTTCTGGGTTTATTGCGCGCCATCTCAATTAACGAAGCATCATTAAAAACAATAAATGGTGCAATATCTTCCAAGTCGGCAATTTCTTTGCGCAGCGATCGTAATTGCTTAAACAGTTTTTTATCGTAACCAGAGGCTACTTTATTTTGCTGCCAATAGCCTTGATTTTGTAAGCGTGGCCTAGCGATCATTAATGGCTGTTCACCTTTTAGCGCGGCTTTTGAGGCATTGGTTAAACACAATGCCGATTGCTGTTCAATGTCTTGTTGCAACAAGCCTAAATGAATTAATTGACGAATAACTGAAAACCAATAACCGCGGGTTTTATCTTTACCAATGGCAAAGGTGCTGACTTGATCATGCTGTTGCTGCTTAATTTTATCACTGTCTTGACCGCGCAACACGTCAATAACATAGTGGATATCACCGTTTTGGTTAATGCGAAACACACATGAAAGTACTTTTTGAGCATCGACGGTGGCGTCATAACGACTGGGTGGATCAAGACAAATATCACAGTTGCCACAGCCGCTATGGGTGTATTCGGCAAAGTAATTAAGCAGTACTTGTCGGCGACAGGTTTGCGCTTCGGCAAAACCTGACATCGCTGAAAATCGTTGTAACTCAACATTAACTCGTTGTTCGTTATCATTTTGGCCGATGCGTTTTTTAATGCGGTCAATATCTTGGCTATCGTACAAAAATAAAGCCTCAGCACTTAAGCCATCGCGACCAGCACGACCAGTTTCCTGATAATAAGACTCTAACGTACGCGGCATGTCGTAATGCACCACAAAACGCACATTGGGTTTATTAATACCTAAGCCAAAGGCAACCGTGGCAACCACAATACGAATATTATCCTTAGTAAAACCATCTTGAATAATATTGCGTATTTCGGTTTCCATACCGGCATGATAACCCGAGCAATTAAAGCCTTTATTGGCCAAAAAGCCACTTAACTTATCTACCTGCCAACGGCTATTACAATAAATAATGCCGCTTTCATCACTAAATTGTTTCAAATATTCAATCAGTTGTGTTTCACCATTATATTTATCGGTAAGGGTATAACGAATGTTCGGACGGTCAAAACTGTCTAACAACACATAGGGGTCGTGGAGCTGCAGTTGATTTAAAATATCTTTGCGGGTAGTCACATCGGCAGTGGCGGTAAGGGCGATTACCGGGGTATATGGAAAGCGTTGTTTTAGTTTGCCCAGTTGCGTATACGATGGTCTAAAATCATGGCCCCACTGAGAAATACAATGGGCTTCATCAATAGCAAAGAAGCTGATTTGAATTTGCTCAATGCTCTGTAAAAAGTAATGATTTAATAACCGCTCAGGAGCCACATATAGGATTTTAATCTCGCCAGTGCCAACACGTTGCATGGTTTGATTAATGGTTTCCCGATCAAGGCTAGAATTGATGTAAGCGGCTTTAATACCCTGGCGAGTTAATGCATCCACCTGATCTTTCATTAAAGCAATTAATGGTGACACGACAATTGTTAAGCCAGGCATGAGTGTTGCGGGCAATTGATAACATAGCGACTTGCCACCACCGGTTGGCATTAACACCAAGCAATCACAACCCTGCATTAACATTTCAATGACTTGTTGCTGGCCGCTACGAAAGCTTTTATAACCAAAATGATGGGTTAATGAATGCAGTAACTCAGTCGATGTACTCGGGTTGTCGATAGTCTGGCTCAATAGCTTGTCAAAATTAGCGGGAAGTAATGCTATTTTAACCAGTAACGACCTACATCGGTAGTGTTTCTTGCATCAATTTTCAGATTAAAATTTTATCCCAGTGAAGTTGTTGTTTTTGAGTTGGTTTACCTATAAATCCGCGAATATGATAAACTTCGGCCAACAACAGCAGAACGTTCTCAAGAATCTTAACATGCCTGAACAAGCCGAAACAAAAAAAGGCGCAATTAATGCGATTTGCGCTTACACCCTTTGGGGTATCGCGCCCATTTACTTCAAATTACTGGAAGGGGTTAGCGCCGATGAAATTTTAGTTCATCGGGTCATTTGGTCGTTTACCTTATTACTGGTTGTGGTCCTAGTGCTGGGCCAATGGCGCAAAGTCCAAAAAATTATATCTAACCGTAAAGCCTTGTTAATGTTGTTTGTCAGTTCATTGGTTCTTGGGCTTAACTGGTTTACATTTATTTGGGCGGTTAATAATAATCACCTATTGGAAGCCAGTTTAGGGTATTACATTAATCCGTTATTTAGCGTGCTGCTGGGGATGATATTTTTTGGCGAACGCTTAAGAAAATGGCAAATAGTGGCGGTATTGCTGGCCTTAGTTGGTGTTTTTATTCAACTGTTCAGTTTAGGCACCGTACCTTACATTGCCATAGCGTTAGCAATTAGCTTTGGAATATATGGCTTACTGCGCA
>CALJHL010000136.1 GCA_938075435.1 uncultured Thalassotalea sp.
AAACAGTATACTATCCAGATCTCAGCGAATATTAGTGCCGCAGAATTTATAACAACAAGAGAAGCTCGTGACGCAACCTTAGCGAACCCTAAATTAATATTTCCGGCTTTACAGTGTAATATTCAAGCGGGAGCTCTGCCCGTTGCCGAGGCGAATGGTCAGCATTTTTTTAAAACCCCGATAACAGGTATCGAAAACTTAAATTAGAGCATTATAACTAGAGCCAGCTTAAATTTTAACGTGACTCTAGTTTTTTACTTTTAAAGGTTCGATAACTTCAGGAAATTCTTGACGATTAATTTTGGCGCGGTGACTATGCCGACAATAGAGTAAAAGTAAAACTGCGATTATCGTTTGCCAAACTAAAAAAAACAATTTTCCTTGCTGGAAAATATAATACTGACTCCAGTAAATAAGTATATCTAATGCCAGCAAAGCTGTGCATAAATACAGAATATTAGCCCATAGTATTTTTACCCAATTAGCCGCCTCCGGCTTACGTTGAAAAATAACATACAAGACTAATAAGCCGGGAATGCCAGCAAGCAAACTAAAATAAAATTGTAACGATTCTGGATAAAACCATTGAATTAACGACAGCTTGTCTTTTAGATTAGTTAATGAAGCAATACCTATCGCAAAGCCCCTTAATAAAAATAGTAAAATTAAATAAAAGCTTAACGACAACTTAAGACAATTATATTTGTCAAAATCCTTAAGGCTATATTTAGCAAGTGGGTGCATGGCTACGACGTTGTTAACCTTTATGACTTTGATAGATGGGATAATTGCGCGGCATTTTCTTGCCAATTTTGGCCATCAAAATCAAAGATCGACCATTGCTGCCACTCGTTACTATCTAAGCAACGGGCATTAACACTGTAGCCATCAGGGTTGGAACGAGGAATATAAAATGATTTGATACCACAATGCTTACAAAAATAATGCTTGGCAATGTTACTATTAAATTGATAACAACTTAACTGGTCTTTGGCGGTGAGCAATTTAAAATTTTTATTAGGGGAAATTAAGTGCACAAAGCCAGATCTCATACACATTGAGCAATTACAATTATGTAATTCAGGCTTGGCGGTTATTTGCACTTCAAACCTAACCGCGCCGCAATGGCAACCACCTTGTAACTTTTTCATTGTTTGCCTTTTTAGTGATTTTTGATAATTAATCTAATTTAATGCCATTTTTTTCAAGCTCGACAAAACCCTGCTGGATTGCCCGCACGGCTTTCGATTTAAATTCACGGCGATATAAAATATAAACAACGAAAATACTCGACAAAATTAACATCCCCGGATGAAAAAACCAACTTAATGCTGACAGGGCAAAGTAATATGAGCGTAGACCATAATTATAAGCATGAGAGGCTTGATCCTGAACAATCGCCATTTGCTTGGCATAGTTTAGTAAGTTTTCTTTACTGGTATGCGGCTCAGTCGGTGCAGCTCCTATCATAATATTTACAAAACCATATTGGCGCATCGACCAAGTAAATTGAAAGAAAGCGATAACAAAAATTAGCACTAACAGGCACAATTTAATTTGAATCGCGATGGATGAAACTTCTTGGGCAACCGACATGCGAGCTAATAGCTGCTGTACATTTTCAAGTTGAGAAAAAAGGGTCAGAACACCGGCGACAACCAGCATTGTTGTTGACGCAAAGAAGGCAACGTTACGTTCTAAATTTGCCAATAATGCGGCATGGGTGATTTTAATATCAGAATCTAATACCTGTCGCATCCAAATAATTTTATGTTGGTGCAAACATCGAGAAAGGCAGGCGGTATTTTTGGCTTTTACTCGGGCAAATTTGGTGTAACCAGCCCAAGCCGTAAAAAAAACTATTAAAGCCACATAATCAATTAAATCTAAAGGCAAAGTCTACTCCAATATTTAACACGGTTATTTGTTGTTAAAACCAATTTACATTGGCTTCATTATGCCCAAGCCCTTTACAAAATTCGAGTATTAATAAATTTTTTATAAAAATTAGCTTTTGTTTACGGTAAATTATTGTTCAATGTTTAAAATCCGACAAAGGCCATAAATTAATAGTTGAAACAACGGATTACAGATTGACTTCTAGTGGATATTTACGATATAAAGATGTAACAACTTATGACTAAGCAAACGCTTTAACTAAGTAAAATTAATAATAATAAAGCAATAATAGGAAGTAGTCATGACTTTGCTACAAAATGGCAAATGGATTGCCAGTGCTACGATGTTACTTAGCGCATTAGTATTTCAAACAAGTGCCGCACAACAAAATAAACAAACGTTAAACATACCTCATATAAGAGCTGATATCACCTTTGATGGCGAGCTAGATGAAGCCGTTTGGCAACAAGCAGAACGGGTCGACTTAAACCTAATAAACTACCCTTTCAATAACACCCCTAGCCCAGTAAAAACCGAAGCCTTTATTTTTGAAGACGGCGAAAAGATATATTTTGCTTTTAAGGCTGGAGATCCTGATCCTGATAAAATTCAAGGTTTTTTGAGAGACCGTGATGAAGCGTTCGGTGACGATATTGTTGGTATTAAGCTCGACACCTTTAATGATCACCGTTTAGCTTATAAGTTTTTTGTCAATCCCTATGGTGTCCAAAATGACGGTATCGTTAATGAAATGACTGGTGAAGATACTAACCTTTGGGACGCTATTTGGAACGCCAATGGTAAAGTAACCGCTGATGGTTATCAGGTTGAATTTGCGATCCCTTATCGCGAATTAAATTTTGAAGAAGGCAGCGACATTAAAACGTGGGGTATAGAGCTTATTCGAGTTTACCCCAGAGATAACATTCTGCGCATTTCTCACATCCCTCTCGATAGAGACAATTCCTGTTGGACTTGCCAAATGATCCCAATGCAAGGTTTTGCACAAGCTAAGCTTGGCGATAACCTATTAGTAACTCCTTCGGTGGTGGCAAGTCGTAATGAGCAACGAGACCAGGAAGAATCTAATGAGTGGCAAACTGAAAATGACATCGATTTAGGCTTAAATGTGCGCTGGGGCATTACTCCTGACATCATGTTAAATGCCACCATCAACCCAGACTTTTCAACAGTAGAATCCGATGTAGGGCAATTAAAAGTAAATAAAACCTATGCCCTTTATTATGATGAAAAGCGGCCGTTCTTTTTAGATAACGCCGAATACTTTTCTAGCCAATTTAATTTAGTTTACACTCGCAATATTTCTGACCCTGATTTTGGTGCAAAAATAACAGGCCGTGTCGATCAGCAATCGTTCGGTTTTTTCATGACCAAAGATGCCGACACCAATATTATATTGCCCGGTAATATTTACTCTTCCCGATCAACAATTGACGATG
>CALJHL010000137.1 GCA_938075435.1 uncultured Thalassotalea sp.
ATCTTGCCAATTATCTCCATCTGAAGCCTGCGCGGCGTAAATATTCCAATCGTTAGAGTTGTAACGCTGCTCAATAATTTGCAACATTAACAACAATGCGCTCGACACTACGGTACCGCCGGTTTCTTTTGAGTAGAAAAATTCATCTTCATCAACCTCTTTCGCTTGGCTGTGATGAATAATATAAACCACGTCAATGGCTTTATAATTTCGACTTAAAAACAAATACAGCAAAATATAAAAACGCTTCGCCATATCTTTAATTGCTTGGCTCATTGAACCTGACACATCCATCAAACAAAACATCACCGCTTTTGCGGAGGGTTTTACTTGTTTGCCATAATTGCGGTACTTAACATCAAAACTATCTATAAATGGCACTTTTGCTATTTTGGCTCTTAGTTTCGCAATTTGTTGCTCAAGCGCAATTATTTTATCGCTTACGTTATCCCTGGCATGCTGTTTAAGCAAATCGCTTAGCTCTTGTTCATGGGCTTTTAGCTGTTTTCTTTTCGAACTAGTCAATGCCACTCTGCGGGCAACAGAGCTTTGCATAGAACGGACAATATCAATATTGGCAGGTACCCCATCCTGGCAATAGCCTTTACGAACAATGTCATAATCAATTAAGTTATCAATTTGATTTTTTTGTAAATTAGGTAGCTCTAAATCCTCAAATAATAAATCAAGATATTCATCGGCAGAAATTGCGAAGATAAAATCATCCTCACCACTGCCTTCATTACTTGATGATGAGGCGTTACCTTGGCCTTGTTGTTGCGGTCGAGAAATTTTATCTCCAGGATTAAATTTATCATTACCTGGAAGGACCGTTTCTCTCTTCCCCCCTCGCCCTAATGAAAATGAAGGTTCATTAATATCTTTACTGGGAATCGAGACACTTTCATCGGAATGGTGATCAGTAATACCTCTACTGCTAATGGTTTCGGCTATCGATTCTTTGATCTGACTTTTAAAGCGGCGCACAAACCTCTGGCGGTTTACCATAGATTTATTTTTACTGTTTAAACGTCGATCGATAAAACGTACCATGCTTCCCCCTCATTAACATTGTCTGTTTAGCTGACTTTTAAATAACTAACGCCGAGGACTTACTAAGTGGATTTACGCACCCGTAAGTACCATTCAGATAATAATCGAACCTGTTTTCTGGTATAGCCCTTAGTAACCATACGCTCGACAAATTCATCGTGTTTTTTCTGATCTTCGCTGGAGGTTTTGGTATTAAATGAAATTACCGGCAGTAAATCTTCAGTATTTGAAAACATTTTTTTCTCAATAACCGAGCGTAATTTTTCATAACTGGTCCACAGCGGATTTATGCCATTATTATTGGCTTTAGCACGCAGCACAAAATTGACAATTTCATTGCGAAAATCTTTTGGATTGGAAATGCCGGCCGGTTTTTCTATTTTTTCCAACTCACTATTTAAGGTTTCCCGATTTAAAAGTTGGCCCGTTTCGGCATCTCGATATTCTTGATCTTGGATCCAAAAATCGGCGTATACCACATAGCGGTCAAAAATGTTTTGTCCGTATTCAGAATACGACTCTAAATATGACGTTTGGATCTCTTTACCAATAAATTCAATGTATTCATTCGTTAAGTAACCTTTTATAAATTCAAGGTAGCGATCAGCGGTTTCTTTCGGTAATTGCTCACGTTCAATTTGTTGCTCAAGAACATAAAATAAATGTACCGGATTAGCTGCGACTTCAACTTGGTCAAAATTAAATACTCGCGATAATATTTTAAACGCAAATCGAGTCGATAAACCTTTCATGCCTTCATCAACACCAGCAAAATCTCGGTACTCTTGATAAGATTTAGCCTTCGGATCGGTGTCTTTTAAAGATTCGCCGTTATAGACCCGCATTTTTGAATAGATACTGGAGTTTTCAGGGGTAATTAAGCGTGACAATACTGAAAACTGCGCCAATATTTCTAGCGTACTTGGCGCACATTGAGCATTGTTTAATTCGCTATTATTTAATAGCTTTTGATAAATTTTTATTTCTTCACAAACTCTTAAACAATAAGGGACTTTTACAATATAAACTCTATCTAAAAACGCCTCATTATTTTTATTGTTTTTAAAGGTGTGCCATTCAGATTCATTTGAGTGGGCAAGAATAATGCCTTCGAAAGGTAGGGCTGACAAGCCTTCGGTAGGATTATAGTTACCTTCTTGAGTAGCGGTTAATAATGGATGCAGCACTTTAATTGGTGCTTTAAACATTTCTACAAATTCCATTATGCCTTGGTTAGCCCGACACAGTGCGCCCGAATAACTATAAGCATCGGCATCATTTTGGGCAAAATGTTCTAACTGACGAATGTCGACTTTACCGACCAAAGAGGAGATATCTTGATTGTTGTCATCCCCTGGTTCGGTTTTAGCAATCGCCAATTGGGCAATAATTGAAGGATTAATCTTTACCACCTTAAATTGGGAAATATCGCCATTAAACTCCTCTAATCGTTTTGCCGCCCACGGCGACATAATGGTGTGTAAATAGCGCTCTGGTATTTGGTAATCTTCGGTTAAAATTTTACCATCGGCATCACTATCAAATAAACAAAATGGATGGTCGTTCACCGGGCTCAGCTGGCCTTTTGCGGCTAAGATATAAATAGGTTGCTGTTGCATTAACGATTTAAGCTTTTCCGCTAAGGATGACTTACCGCCACCCACAGGTCCTAATAAATAAAGGATTTGTTTCTTTTCTTCCAATCCTTGCGAGGCATGCTTTAAGTAAGCGACAATTTGCTCAATGGCCTCTTCCATGCCATAAAACTCTGCAAACTCTGGATAACGGGCTAAAATACGGTTGGAGAATATCCGACTCAATACCGGGTCTGAGGCGGTGTCGATCATTTGTGGTTCACCAATCGCTTTTAATAATCGTTCGGCTGCATTGGCATAAGCAGATTTATCGTCGCGACATAAGTCGAGAAATTGTTGCAGACTAAGCTCTTGTTGTTGTGATTTTTCGTAGCGGTTTTGATAATGGTTAAAAATACTCATAACACCCCCTTACTTGAAAAACATTCAGTCCTATAGCTATTAGACCGCTCGCGGGATACTTTTAATGCATTTTTTTTATAAAAATTTGTAAGTAAACTTTAGTCACCCTAATCAAATAAAAATTCAATCGTTAATAATCAATAAGTTAGCGCAACAATACCGCTAATCATTAGCATACGTATAATAGCGAGGCTGTTTCATTAAAAATTTAAGCTCTACTATTAGGATAGCAAATGAATTTATAAATGGACAAAATAATACCTAAACTCGGTTAAATTTAGGCCTTATTTAGATTGATATCATCTAGTAATGAAGGTTTATTGAACCGCTAACTGAAGAGGCTTTGACGGTAGCGCTACCCGTACCGGTAATGGTCGCTAACCACGAGCTAGGACCATGTTTAGCTTTGTCGACTTTATCGTCATTTAAGTTATTATAAATTCGCCCACCGGCATGCGACTGCACCTTAAATTCAGCATTAACTCCCTGTTGAAATTTGACATCAACATCACCGCTAACCGATGACACCTTCAATAGGCCATCATTGCTTAATTCCATGCTTACCTCGACGTTACCACTAATACTGGTTAGTTTTGCATCAACAACTCTGGCTAAGACAACCTCTAAATTACCCGAAATAACACTGGCTGAAACTCGCTCAGCACCACTACTTGCATCAATGTCGCCACTTACCGCTTGATAATTTAACTGGCCAGTAGATTGTTTGTCTTTAATATTGCCACTCACGGTATTTAAAAATATTTTTCCACCTAAATCTTCAGTTTTTATATCGCCACTCACTGAAGTTAATTCAACTCGGGAATGTAGGTTTTCAGCATAGATATTACCACTTACCGTTTTAATATTGGTATCACTATGTAAATTGTTAAGGACGACATCACTTGAAACACCTCTAAAATTTATTGCTGCATTTTTTGGCACCTCAATGGTTAGGTTCGATTCTTCATCATCATTGTCCCAAAAGCTGTTATGAGTACTGGATGGCATTTGCACTTGAATAATCACGCTGTCGCCTTGCTGTTCAAAAACAAAATCATTGGCTTTTTCATCAAGCTTGCCAATAACCCAAACTTCATTATTATCGGTACCAATAATTTCAACTTTACCGCGCAGGTTTTCGATTTCGATTTGAACATCAGCACCAACTGACAATCGCTCATCCACTTGCTTGGCAAGCAGTGGCAAGCTGCATAATAAGGCAAGACTAAAGCCGGTAATTTTTGTAAATAACATCATAATATTCTCTTAAATTGTTTGCCATTTAGGGCTATATAATTGCTCAAGTAAGCTCAGCTCTTGGCTTTGCGTCCATTGTAATAAGTTTAATAAATTAGCGTTATCGGGATCATCTTTCAGTGCTTCTAACAGTGATGTTCTGGCCGCTTGTAATTCACTAAATTGGGTTTGCATTTTTTCTGGTAATTTACTTAAATCAGGCTTACCAAAGCTGACTAACATGGTGTTTTTCTGTTCAGTATATTGTTGTTGAATAACATCTACCGCGGCGAGCTGGCTAGTTGGCTCTAGCATTGGCGAATTCAAATTCCAGGTCAGTAATACCGCCGCAACTACCGATGCAGCCCAAGCATAATGGCTATATTTAGTCTTGCCACTTACCGAACTATTGGTCGCTGATTGCTGCGACTTGTGCTCGATTGCATGTTCGATTCCAGCCCATAAATCTCGTTCAGGTTGTATTTCTCGACTCAAATTATCAATCTGCGTTTGCAGCTCTTGCTCATTTATTGATTTATTCATCTTGCAACCACTCTTTAAGTAAATTTCTGGCTCGGTGAAAATGTGACTTACTTGAACCCACCGCCATATTTAACATGTTCGCTATTTCTTCGTGCCGATAACCTTCAACTGCAAATAATACAAACACAATTCGAGCTTTTTCGGGTAAACGGACAATACATTTATCAAGATCAGATAAATCTTGTATTTCATTTCCCGCCGCCTCCATATGCGGTTGTTCTTCGATACTGAACACCTTTTGCATCCAGTTTTTTTGCTTTCGAATGTGGGTCAATACCGTATTGGTTGCGACCGAATGCAGCCAAGTAGAAAACTTACTTTCGCCGCGGAATTTTTCAAGCTTAAGCCACACTTGCACAAATACTTCCTGAGCAACGTCTTCAGCTTGATCTTTAGATGAAAGCATCCGCAAACAAAGTGCATAGACCTTGCCTATATGTAAATGATACAACTGACTAAATGCTCTCCTATCACCATTCTTGGCATGAGATATCCATTCCAGTTCTTGCTTATTAGCAAAAACATCCTGAGCATTGATCACCGTGCTTTGTCCCGACAAATTTAGTTAACCTTTTAAATTTGAAAAATTTCGTTATTGGTTTGTTACTTAGTAAGATGCAGTATGTAGCAAAAAGGTTTAAAGGCAAAAAATATTTTTTTTAATCACACAACATGTTTAAATTTATTCTTTGCATGGTCAATAACTTAATCAACTGGGTATTAACCTAAATTCAAATAGTTAAACAAAGTTGTTTGTCGTATTCTATGCTTATACTTATTTAATTAAATTGGTAGTAATTAAACAGTGAGGCTGAATAATCAATGAAATTAAATTGTGACTTAGGTGAGTATGCCCTTGATGATGAGAATTGTCCCGACGCCCAAATAATGCCGTTAATTGATATGGCAAATATTGCTTGTGGCTACCATGCTGGTTGTCCACAAACGATGCGCAATACCGTGGCAAGCGCAATACAGCATAAGGTATTAATTGGCGCCCACCCGTCTTATCATGACCGGGCCAACTTTGGTCGCGTTCATGTTGAGCAATCTGAACAGCAAATAATCAGCTTAATGGTCGCGCAAATAAATTCATTACAGCAAATTTGCCAAGCATTAGGTACCAGCATAGATTATGTAAAACCGCATGGCGCTTTATATAATGACATGATGCAAGATGAAAAGGTTTTTCGAGCGGTTTGTCAATCCATTGCCACCTTACCTAATTCGTTACCGCTAATGATCCAAGCGACAACCAATTGCGATTATTTTCAACAAATTGCCAATCAATATCAGCTAACCCTGTGGTTTGAAGCTTTTGCCGATAGAAGTTATCAAGAAAATGGTTTACTGGTATCGCGCACTGAGAAAAATGCCGTACTCACCGATATAGAAAAAATCATTACTCGCTGCCAACAGTTAATTATTCATCAAGAAATTGAAACCATTAATAGCAGCATAATTAACTTAAAAGTCGACAGCTTATGTGTTCATGGTGATAATCCGCACGCCTTAGCGATGGTTCAGTCGTTACGTAAATTACTGTCCGAACTTCATGAGTAACAATAGTGCTCTCGCTAATGTTCACATTGAGCAAGTAGCCGAAGATGCTATTTTACTTAGTTGGCCACAACAAATTTCAGTAACAATAAACCGTCAAGTGATTGCCACTGAACGGCACTTAAGACAAGCCTTACAGTTAGACCTAGTTGATATTATTGTTTCCTATTGCAGTTTATTAATCTTGCTCAAGCCTGCAAGTGTTGGCAATAAGTCATTGCTCAAAAAAATACAGCAAACAATTTCCTTAGCCGCTAGCGATTCTCATTCAAAACTGCCGGCGACCAACAAGCCGCCTATTTATATTGATGTCTATTACGGCCTCGATGCCGGCTGGGATTTAAAGACTTTAAGCCAACGAAGTGGTTTAAGTGTTGCACAAATCACTCGCCTGCATAGTGACCGTACCTATCGAGTATTTGCGAATGGCTTTACTCCTGGATTTAGTTATTTAGGTATAATTGACCAGCAACTGCAATTCCCCAGACTCGATACCCCAAGAGTAAAAGTACCGAAAGGAGCGGTGGCAATAGCAGAGCAACAAACCGCTATTTATCCACAACAAACTCCTGGAGGCTGGTATATTATCGGTCAAACTGCCGCCGACTTGTTAACCGGTGATAATAAAAATCAGCAACCGCTGTTATCGGTGGGAGATGAGGTTAAATTTGTTGCTATAGACTATCAAACCTTTATCAATCAAGGTGGCCGTGTCGCCAAACAGGGCAATTAACAGTTATGGCCGAGTTATCTGAATTTTTGCAAGTACAACATGCTGGGCCTTTACTCAGCATTCAAGATTTAGGTCGAGCGCAAGTACAGCATTTAGGTTTTAGTGAAAGCGGGGCAGTGGATGAACATGCCCACCGCTGGGCAAATAAACTGTTAAAAAATTCACCACTCGCTGCAAGCATAGAGATAACCCTAGGGCAAAGTCAGTTTATTGCCAGTACTGATTGTTTAATCGCTATTTGTGGCGCCGATTGCCAAGCGACAATTAACCAACAGCCGGTCAGAAATTGGAGCTGCCATATTTTAAAAGCCGGATACTTATTAAGGTTTAATATGCCAATTAATGGTTTAAGAACATATTTGGCGATAAAGGGCGGCTTGCAGACCCCGGTTTGGCACAATAGTAGAGCAACAACATTAAAAGAACATATTGGCGGTTTAAGCGGCGACAAACTCACTGTAAATAATAAACTACCTATCGCTCTGCAACCGACTCCTTTAACACATTCGCACTTGTTTAAAGTGCCAGCTCAATACCAACCAGACTATAGCAAACCGCTTATTTTAAGGTTTATTGCATCAGCCTTTTACCTTAGTTTAAGTAAATATAAGCAATTATTATTTGGCCAAACACTCTATAAAATTGCTGCCGACTCTAATCGGATGGGTTATCGGCTTACCGGTAATACCCTAGGTATTGCCGAACAGTCAATAATATCTACGCCGACTAATTACGGCAGCATTCAATTACCAGGCGATGGCCAGCCGATAGTGCTTTTAAAAGACCGACAAACGATTGGCGGCTACCCAGTCTTAGGTGTGGTGATTAAAGCGGATTTATTTTCTTTAAGTCAACTTAGGCCTGGACAAGGAGTACAATTTAAACCGATCGATTTAAATACCGCACAGCAGAGCTTCATTAAGTTTCAAAATTTTTTCAAAGATTAGCCACAAGCGGAATATTAGGTATTGGTGTTGCTGTTGGCGTTGGTCGAGATATTTATCAAAGGTAAAAACAAGAAATTATGGATGTTGCAGATTGTCATGGATTTTGTTGAGGGCATAAAAAAATTGGAAACACCAACACCGATAATAGGTGATAGAATTTCCAATTATAAATTTTTTATAATGTAGTTAAATTACAGTAATTATACTGGAACTACATTGTTAGCGCATGGACCTTTTTGTCCTTCGCCGATTTCAAACTCAACAGCTTGACCTTCGTTAAGTGTGGCGTAACCAGACACTTTAACTTCTGAATGATGTACGAACAAATCTTTGCCGCCATCTTCTGGAGTAATAAATCCGAAACCTTTATCGGCATTAAACCACTTTACTGTACCTTTAGTCATTTTTCTTTCCTTTACTTACAATTTATTTAAATAGTTTTGATTATTCTTAAGAATATATCGCCACTTTAACTTTTTACGTTTTACACATAATGTAAAGATACTACTATTTTGAGTAAAACTCGATACAGTAATGGTCCACAATTTATGTTTAATCGTTAAGAAAAAATCACTGTTTAAAGAGATAAATCCTTAAACATTAAATTTTTTCACTAACAGAATAGCTAGTATATCACTATCTGACAATATTTTTCTTAAAAACCCGAAAAAATTCATTAAAATGTGTAAATTAATTACTTCTTAGGCTCTACTGTACGAATTTTAAGCACCACGATCATGCCGACAGCAAGCATTACAGCACAAAACAGCTGCAAATATGGATTAGTTGCAACAACAAGTGAATAACCACCAAAAACTAGGATGGAAGTGATGGCGATAGTTTTAATTTTAACGCTAACGCTGCGATGGGTTTGCCAATTGATTAGCAAAGGCCCAAACAAACGATTAGACAATAACCATTGATAACATCGAGTCGATGATCGAGCAAAGCAACCAGCCGCCAATAATATGAAAGGCGTGGTTGGAAGTATCGGTAATATTGCCCCAAGCGCGCCTAAGGCAATACAACTAAAACCTAATAATAAAAACAACACTCGCATTTATTTGCCTGCTATTCAGCTTCGGTAGGCCAAGGTGAATTATCGCGATACTTTATTTGCACACCTTGTAAGAAATTACGTAAGAACTGATCTTTACAATCACGATAGTGCTTATGTCCGGCTTTTCTGAAAAAGGCACTTAATTCAGATTTACCGATGCGCATTTCAGCGAGTAACAACAGCTCAATAATATCAGCATCCGTTAAATTTAAGCCAATTTTTAACTTTCTTAAAATAATGTTGTTATTTAATTTCTTTTCTGCAATTGCCGGTGGACCTTCTTTCTTGCCACGTTTTTCATTGATAAAACCATTAAGAAAAATTGCGAACTGATGATCGGTGATATTGATGTACTTAGGATCATCATCTTTTCGTAACCAATGATGGTATTGTTCAATATCAACAGTTAGATCCGCTGCGGCAAAAATTTTTAGCATTGCAGCATCGGAATAGTCAAAGGTGTAGCGAATTCGACGTAAAATTTGGTTATTTGTCATTTGAGTATCTGTCCATTAAACCTGTTTAAATTCAATCATGGCTTCTCGACTGTGCCCGGTAAGTTTAAGCGCAGTTAAGTATTCTTGCCATAGTCGATTTTTATTGTGGGCGTACTCATTAAGTAATAAGGCGGAATAAATTGCAGTATGTTGATCATCAAAAACAATTCGATAACCGTGTTTTGCAACCGGCTCTATAGCCAAAATTTGTACTTGTTTTTTATGGCTAACCGGTGGTTTTGGTTGGCCTTTTACAGTGGTTTTTTCTATTGGGGAATACACTCGTAAAAATTCAAAGCTTAAAACCTGCTGAAAGTTATCGGCAAAACTTACCGTTAACTCGCCAGCTTTACCGTTCAGCCGAAGCTCTTCAATTTGCATGCATTCCCCTTTTAGTTAGTAACGAAAAGATTATAAAATAAAACGACTTAAATCTTCATCTTGTACTAACGCAGTTAGTTTACTATCGACAAAGGCCTGATCAATAACAATGTGTTGCCCCGCCTGCGCGTCTGCAGCAAACGATAATTCTTCAATTAGGCGTTCCATTACGGTGTGTAAACGACGAGCACCGATATTTTCAGTGCCCTCGTTCACTTGCCAGGCAGCATTCGCTATGGCTTGAATACCATCGGCGCTAAACTCTACTTTAACACCTTCAGTCGCTAACAAGGCAATGTATTGTTCGGTCAACGAGGCATTAGGCTCAGTGAGGATACGAACAAAATCATCGGTAGTTAATGCCCGTAGTTCAACCCGGATTGGTAAACGA
This sequence comes from uncultured Thalassotalea sp., assembly GCA_938075435.1. Lineage (GTDB taxonomy): Bacteria > Pseudomonadota > Gammaproteobacteria > Enterobacterales > Alteromonadaceae > Thalassotalea_A. Next base: position 10,399 of record CALJHL010000137.1, read on the forward strand.
CCTTGCAACTCAGGGATTAAGTCAGATGGTCTTGCCATTTGAAAGGCCCCAGAAGCAATAAATAAAATGTGATCGGTTTTCACCATACCATGCTTGGTACTTACCGTTGAGCCTTCAATAAGCGGTAACAAGTCGCGTTGTACCCCTTCACGTGATACGTCAGGACCTGAACTATCACCGCGCTTACAAATTTTGTCAATTTCATCGATAAATACAATGCCGTTTTGTTCAACGGACTCAATGGCTTTTTCCTTTAACTCTTCTGGATTGACCATTTTCCCAGCTTCTTCTTCTTGCAGGGCTTTAAACGCGTCTTTAATTTTTAGCTTACGTTTGTTGGTTTTTTCTTGCGACATGTTTTGAAACATACTTTGCAATTGCGACGTCATGTCTTCCATGCCCGGCGGCGCCATAATTTCCATACCGATTTGTTGCTGGGCAACATCAATCTCTATTTCTTTATCATCGAGCTTACCTTCACGTAATTTTTTACGAAAAATTTGGCGAGTAGAACTGTTATCCGATGCTTGAGTTTCACCCATGCTATTCACTGGGTTCGGTATTAACGCATCTAAAATACGCTCTTCCGCAGCCTCTTCCGCTAAATGGCGAACTCGTTTCATTTCTTGTTCTTTGGTTAACTTTATCGCCATATCCGCTAAGTCGCGAATAATAGTCTCAACTTCTTTGCCGACATATCCCACTTCGGTAAATTTAGTCGCTTCAACTTTAATAAACGGCGCATTGGCGAGTTTCGCTAAACGGCGAGCGATTTCGGTTTTACCGACGCCCGTTGGGCCAATCATTAAAATATTTTTAGGGGTAACTTCGTTGCGCAACTCTTCATTTAGCTGCATCCGGCGCCAGCGATTCCTTAAGGCAATAGCAACCGCTTTTTTAGCATCATTTTGGCCAATAATATGGCAATCTAATTCGTGAACAATTTCACGTGGAGTCATGTTAGACATCTAATATTTCCTCGACCTAACGTCGTTGTCGGCTATTTAGTCACAAAGCAACTAACTAAATTTCATCAATGGTGTGGTTGTGATTGGTAAATACACAAATATCGCCGGCAATTGTTAGCGATTTCTCAACAATCTCACGCGCCGATAATTCGGTATTTGCTAATAATGCAATTGCTGCGGCTTGCGCATAGTTGCCACCAGAGCCGATGGCGATTAAATCATTTTCCGGTTGGACAACATCACCATTACCAGTAATGATCAAGCTCGCGGTTTCATCGGCAACCACTAACATTGCTTCAAGTTTTCTTAAGGCTCGATCACTGCGCCAATCTTTAGCAAGTTCAACCGCCGATTTCGTTAAATGGCCTTGGTGTTGTTCTAATTTGCTTTCAAAGCGTTCAAATAAAGTAAATGCATCGGCAGTACCGCCAGCAAAACCGGCCAGTACTTTGTCATGGTATAAACGACGAACTTTACGAGCGTTGCCCTTCATTACAGTGTTGCCAAGAGAAACTTGGCCATCGCCACCTATGCAAACGCGGCCGTTACGTCGTACTGATACGATAGTAGTCACAATAAACCTCTAAAATAAAACCGAGACGTTTCTTGCATCAACAATTGGCAAGATAACACCTCGGAAAACAATCTTATAAGTAATGTGGGTTGTGGAGGTTAATTTTTCAAGTCCAAAGCCAGATTTGACAGCCATTGATTTTATTACTTTTCAATTTGTGCTTGGCTTTTTCGGCTTGCCGTTTGCGTTCGAATGGTCCGAGCACAACTTTATACCAAAGGCCATTCTTGCCTTGCGACTTTCTTACCGTTGATGATAGACCCGTAAAGGCAATTTTAGCCTTTAAAGCTTCCGCATCATTTTTGTTTCGAAAAGATGCACATTGCATTAGATACGGCCCCTTGTCTTTAACTTCATAGTTACCGACCTCTACTTCTTTATTTTGTAACTCATCAAAGTAGGTCCACTTTTCAGTTGGCGGCTCAGGCAACACATCTTCTTCAACTGTTTTTTCAGGAGGCTTTGAAAGTTTAATTTCATTGGTAGGCACTGCTGGTGCGTTGGTCTTAATCGAATAGAGGAAATAAACGAAGCTAGCCACTATTGCAACAATGAGTAGACCAATAACCACAGGTTTTAATCCCGAGTTATTAACCGCTGACTTCTTCGCCTTAGGTTTATAAGGATTTTTCTTTTTTTTGGTTGCGCGGGGGCGAGCAACATAATCTTGATGAGCCATAACAAAAAAACTTCAAATGAAAATAATTAACCAATTTTAACCAACCAAGTTGGAATGTACAGAGTTTGTTGCTATATGTGGATAATATACTTGGTATTCACCCTGTTATGACTACCAACTTAACTCTTGCGGATCAATATCGACAGTCCAGCGAACTTTGTTTTGCAACTCAGACTGCTCAATATTTTTTAACAATTGTTGTACTGCGGCATGCAAATGCTTACGGTCATTGGCTTGCAGCAATAAATGATAGCGATACTTACCGGCTTTTTTCTCTTGCGCTGCCGCCACCGGACCGCTGATTAAACAATCAGTGAAATTCTGGTTACTTATTTGCCGTAAAAAAGATTCTGGTAAGGAAGGATAAGCAGCCTCGGCTCGGAACAGAGCCTGAAATCCAAACGGTGGAATGCGAGCTTGCTCACGCTCTATTAAGGCATAACGGGCAAAATGTTGATAACCGTTTTGCACTAAATCTTGCAACAATGGGTGTTCAGGATAATGAGTTTGCACCATCACTTTACCCGGTTTACTGGCTCTTCCGGCTCGCCCTGATACCTGGACCAACAGTTGCGCCATATGCTCTGGAGCACGAAAATCATAGCTAAATAACGCGCCATCTACGTCTAATACCGCCACCAGAGTAACGTCGGGGAAGTGATGACCTTTGGCGAGCATCTGCGTACCCACTAAAATTTGATGTTCTTTATCGGTTACCTGCTGCAAAAGTTTCGCTAATTCACCTTTACGACTGGTACTGTCACGGTCGATTCGAATCGCCGAGTACTCGGGAAACAAATCACCTATGCGTTGTTCCAGCTGTTCGGTACCTTGCCCTAAAGGTTTAATGCGGATACTGCCACATTTTCCACATTGGGCAGGGATGCGCTTTTGACTACCACAATGGTGACAGACCAATAAACCCTGCTTTTGATGCAAAGTATAGGGCTTATTACAGCGTTGGCATTCGGCAATCCAATGACATTCTTGGCAAGAAATTGCCGGCGCAAAACCGCGGCGATTAAGAAATATCAACACCTGTTCACCACGTGCCAGCGTTACTTCAATGGCTTTTTTTAAACTACCCGACAAGCCAAACTCAACCTGCTGCTGGGCCATATCGATTAATTCTATTTTAGCAATATTACTATTGCCAGGACGCTTGGTTAACTGATGGTATTGGTAACGGCCAGACAAGGCGTTTTGCAGCGTTTCTAATGCCGGCGTAGCACTGCCTAAGACAATGGGAATGTCTAATTGCCGAGCTCTTAAAATAGCTAAATCACGGGCATGGTAGCGAAATCCTTCTTGCTGCTTTAAGGAGCCATCGTGTTCTTCATCAACAACAATAATTCCAGGGTTTACTAATGGCGCAAAAACTCCTGAACGAGTGGCAATAACGATGGCTGCCTCGCCCTTTTTGGTGCGATGCCAAGTTTGTAAGCGTTCACTATCGTTAAGGCCAGAATGATGTAAAACCACAGGCACTCGAAAGCGTTTTTCAAAGCGCTGTAATGTTTGTGGCGTTAGGCCAATTTCAGGAACCAATATCAACACTTGCTGGCTCCGTTTAAGAACTTCTTCAATAATTTGCAAATAGACTTCGGTTTTACCACTGCCAGTAATGCCATCGATTAAATGACAGGAAAAACCGTCAAGTTGCTGATTAACACTACTCACCACCACCGCTTGTTCAACCGATAACGACAATTTGTCGGCGCAATTAATGCAATCATCAGTAAACACAAAGGCTTCACTTTTGACTGTTCCGGCAATGATCAGCTGCTTTTTAATTAGGGCGGTTATTTGGCTTTTCAGAAATCCTGCCATCCGGATTTCTGGCCAAGTCAATTCGCCATGGTCGCTAATATATTGATATAAAGCTTGTTGCTTGGCCGCCGATTTTGCTAACTTTTTAATTATTTTGTTTAAATCTTCGTTACTGAGCTCTGCATTAATTTTCCAGCACTGTTCGGGGGTTAAATCGACGGGTTTTATTTGCCGCAGTAATACCGGTAAAGCCTGACTCACTACGTCACCTATTGGGTGATGATAATAACGGGCACATACGCTGAGAAAATCAATTTGTTCAGGCGAAAGTTTAGATTCGTCAGCTAAACGCTCAAGAATAGCTTTGAGTTTAGTCGTTGCAACTTGACTGTCAGTTGTTACTGCCAATACCACACCAATTAACTTACGATTGCCAAATGGTACCAACACTCGGTCTCCCTTAGTAAAGCTGAGTTCGGCTAAAGCTTCAGGCACAAGATAAGTGAAGCTTTGCCGCATGGGCACAGGAATGGCGACTTGTAAGTACACAGAATTGCTTGTCATAGGTTACATAGTGATGGGAAGTGTATTTATTCTGCCCAGTTAAGCGGCTTTTGCCAAGTGAAATTATCAAGGTTTTTAAGCTAAATAATGCAAACAACTCGGCATTACTAATTACCGGCAACTAAAATAGTCACGGCAAGATCATTATAAATTGAACTTTTTACTTTAG
>CALJHL010000138.1 GCA_938075435.1 uncultured Thalassotalea sp.
ATTGAGTGCCGACAAACAGGTGGCAATAATTATGTCGGTTCGATCACCAGGAGTAACAATTAAACGACCAGGTACTAAGTGGCTCATCAAGTTACCGACACTGCGCGCACAAAAGCTGACACTACGGATCCGACGATGTTCCATGTCGCCTGCGTGTAATATTTCAGCGTCAAGATAGTTTTTAATTTCTATTACTCGAGGAGCAACTAAGTCGATGTCCCAGTTTACCGTGCCAATAAGTTCAAAATGAGGTTTTTTGAACACCTTTAAATCAAGCCATGCTTGTAAGTTAAAATCGCGATTAAATTCATTGTCCTGAGGTAATAAACCATATTCATCTTTATTCGGCGAATTCATTTTGTTAATGATGCAACCTTTGAGATGTTTATTTCTAAAACCCCCATAACTACTGGCATTAACTTCAATCCGATCTTCGAATTGCTCAGTGTTGTCATTGTCAGGGGTTGCCACAAAAATGATGTCTGCCGATAATGCTTGTGCTACGAGGGCGTTTAATTTAGCGGCAAAGGGTTGTCTGGTGGTTTCAATGACACCTTCAATGATCACCACTTCTTGATCAAATTGCTGTAAATTGCCAACGATATCTTCGAGCACCACATCTAAATCACCATCACCGACTTTATCTTCAACATAACTAAGAGGAATAGAGCTTATGTTGACACTACTAAATTCAGCTGGAGAATTTTGGTCATTGGAAAGCACGTTTCTTGAAGGTTGGCTTATAGGCTTAAAGTAGCCAACATTAATGCCTAATTGTTGGAGTTTATGAAATAAACCAAAAGCAACCGAAGTAAGACCGACACTAAAACCGACGGGGACCAGCATTATACGTTTTGTCATATTATTGTTCTCTGCCTATAAGTTCTGCCGTTTGCTCGGCTATCACCAACTCTTCATTGGTTTGTATAACAAAACAATTTTGTGATGTTGCAGTTGATATCAGACCACTTTTGCCAAAGCGTGTGGTTATATTTTTTTGAGGATCGAGTTCAATATTTAACAGTTTTAAGGAATTAACGACTCGGGTTCTTACTAAATCTGAGTTTTCTCCAATACCACCGGTAAAAATCAAACCATCAAAGTGAGAAAGTGACGCCATAAATGAAGCAATGGATTTAGCAATTCGATAACAAAAGATATCCATGGTTAAATTAGCTCGTAGATTTTCATCGTTTAATATTGCATCTTCAATAGTTCGGCAATCATTACTTAACTCTGATATTCCTAATAAGCCACTTTCTTTATTTAGCATAGTAGATACTTGTGCAGGACTATAATTTAACTGTTCAATTAAATGCAAAATAATGCCTGGGTCGATATCACCACAACGAGTGCCCATAATGACACCGGAAAGTGGTGTTAGGCCCATACTGGTATCAACACTCTTACCATTGTTAATGGCTGCAATACTACAACCATTACCTAAATGTGCGCATATAAAACTACTTTCCGAATAAGGTTTTTTCAATAGTTTGGCTGCTTGCTTAGAAACAAAGTAATGACTGGTACCATGAAAGCCGTAGCTGCGGATCCCTTGCTGTTCATATAACTTATAAGGTAAGCCGGTTATAAAGGCTTTACTTGGCATGGTTTGATGAAAAGCAGTATCGAATACCGCTACTTGTGGAAGGTCTTTAAAAGCATGCTCAGCAGCTTCGACACCAATTAAGTTAACGGGATTATGTAAAGGCGCTAATTTGGCAAGCCGCGAAATAGTCGCTTTAACTTGGTTATCGATTAACGTCGGTTGTGAATATTCTTCACCACCATGCACGACTCGATGCCCCACTGCCCCTAACTCCGCGACTAAGGCATTGTCATACAAAAATTTAACCAGAAACTCTAAAGCCGATTGATGGTTATGAGGCGCGGTTAATGGGTGGATATGTTTATCACCCTGGAAATTGATTTTTATAAAAGCATCTGCAGACAACAACCGCTCGGCAATACCAGAGACTAGAAGTTCACCGCTGTTAGGTTTTATCAAAGAGAATTTTAACGAAGAACTACCGCAATTAATAACTAAAACTGCTTTTTTTGCCATTTTGAATCACACCAAATTAAATGAAGACCCAACTGAGTGAGTCAAAGGATAATAATATCGTAACTATAGTTTGAAAAATGTAAAAAATATTGTTTTAACACAAGGTTTTGCAAAAAAAATTAGTTTTTTAATCTAAAGCCTTAATTATCGCAACTAAACGGCTGATTTTAACATTAGATAATTGCCGATAGTCAAAATAAGGGCAAATAATAACCTTAAATTTAACGCTAATAGCAAAGTCTTCATTAAGCCAATGCAAATCGGCGTTAACCGCGGCAGGCAAAGTTTTAAAAAGTTGTAATGCATAGGTTTTGCCGATAATAATATTGACGGCTTGACCATCTTGTTGGCTCAAATTTGGCTTATTAAAGAGTAAGCTCTGGCGACTACCCGCTTGCAAAAGTTGCTCATCGCGAAATTGTTGCCAACTAGAAAAGTTGCCCGGTTGTAGTTCAAAAATGAGTTTGGCGTACACATTAAAAATTTTTCGCCAATGATTGCCTGTTAACTGCCCTATTCTGTATATCTCACCTTTGCTTAAGGCATTAACGGTGGCTAAGGTTTGATACTCTGGCATCGGTGGCTTGTTTTGGATATAAAGCTTAATTACCGCTTGAGGATCGCCCAAACCAATCACTGCGTGTGCATTCATATTTTATCTTAATAATTTTTAATATTCGTAATGATAAACCATCAGCTTTACATTTATAACCGTGTTATTGCCTAGCTAAGAATAGAGCCTACAAAGGCCTATTTAGGCATAGGCGTAAACGGTTAAACATTAATCTATAATCGCCACAAACAAACACTGTATAAATAATCAGTCAAAGTACTTGCTTTATATTCCAACAACATGTACTGTTTATTTATACAGTATATAGAGCATTTACCTGGAGAGACATTATGAAACAAACTATTTGCAATAAAAACAATATGTTAGCTAAAGAAACCAGCTCAAATATGATTAAAAGAAATGCTTGGTTACGTATTGAAAATAACAAAAGCAACCGTTTTGTGAGCAATGAGCTAATTGATGTTTGCCGCACCCAGCAGCAAGATAAAAGATGGATACTCTGCGTTGACGGCAATGATTCTGACGTTTATCAATTAGCTGAACATCTTGATAGTAATAAATTGTTGAGGGTAAATGGTCAGCACAAAAGTGTTGGCTTTGATAAAATACAAAGAACATTATTAAAAGGCAATTGCTCAACCGTAGTATTATGCGATCCGGACTTTACTGCACAACAGTTACGTTCATTACAAATTTGCGCACAAAGAGGTAATACAAAATGTATTATCGTAAATAAACACTGTCAGCAATTGCACTAACATCGATTTAATTTAAGGGCGTTTTTGTATTGATGCTTTAAACCAATCATCCCGTTAGAGTTGACCCGTTTTTTTTAAAATCTGCTATAGTGTCGCCATTATCCGGCGAATGAAAACTGTTATGAAGTGTCCTTGTGGTTCCAATAAAGATCTAGAGTTATGTTGTCAGACGATTATCGATGGTCAGGTAGCAGACGCTAGCGCCGAACAATTAATGCGTTCAAGATATACCGCTTATGCTCAGAAAAATTGTGCATATATATTTAATACTTACGCTAAATGCAAACAGCCAGATAACCCTTTAAGTGAAATTCAAGATTGGGCCAAGCAATGCCAATGGCTTAAACTGGAAATAATAAAACCGTCACAATCTAGAGCCGATAATAACCAATATCAATTCGTCGAATTTAAAGCCAGTTACTTAACCAACCATGAAGTTTGGCAAATGCATGAATGCTCACGATTTGTTAAAGAAGACGGTAATTGGCGGTATTTAGATGGCGATATAAAGTATCATAACCGCTTGAAACTGGTTACAGGTAACGAACAGTGTCCTTGCGGTAGCCCCCGGAAATACAAGCGTTGCTGCTTGAATAGTCAATAATTTTTAAATTAACCATAGCAACAGAGGTTAACCCATCGCTGGTTATTAAACGCTAATTAAAAAGGCTTATCGAAATATCCAACAAGCCTTTTAATAATGATATGTTGTTTTAGTTAAGTATGTTTAATTGGCCAACTTAAGGTAAACTTAGCGCCACCCAAACTGCTGTTATCGACTTTAGCAATGCCATTATGCCAAAGCATTATTTTACTCACAATTGCTAAACCTAAACCAAAACCACCGGTATCTTTGCCTCTACTTTTATCATAACGAGAAAAAGCATCAAAAATTATCTTCTTAAAATCATTGTCAATTCCGGGGCCATCATCTTCAACCATAATGGAACAAATGTTGTCCGTTTTGGTTACTGATACCTTAATTAAACTGTGACCATGTTTAACCGCATTAGAGATTAAATTACATACCGCTCGATTGATAAAGTGACTATCAAAATCTGCGACAACTATATCTTCAGGACATGATAATTCAATGGTTCCGGAATAATCAGTAAAATTATTGAGCTGATACAACACCAGTTGTTTTAAATCACCATTGGTAAATGCCATCTTGGGTTGTTCATTTTCAAATGTGGCATAAACTAATAGTTCATTAACTAATGATTCAAGCTCTTCGACATCTGTAGCTATTTTATCGAGATATTTTTCTCGAGTTGCATCATCTTTTGCGCCGCGTAATACTTGCAAGGCAAACTTAGTTCTCGCCAGTGGCGTTCGCAATTCGTGAGATACGGCATTGATTAACTCTTTATGAGCCTCAATAAGGCCATTAATACGACTTGCCATCATGTTAAAGGTGTTAATCATCGGTTGTACTAGTGCTGACGTACCACCAGAAATTTTCGCCTTAAAATCACCATGACCAAACGCTTTTGTGGTTTTATCCAATTTGTCTAAGTCTTTAGAAATAGGCCAAACCCAGAAAAAAATAACAATTGCGAGTATTACCAGTATAAACACCCGAAGCAAAGCTTCGGTTCGAGGCCTAGTAGGCGACTCTACCGGCCCTAACACCAAGAATTCATCAAATGCTGTCATCTTATGAAATATAGTGATCAGATCGTTATCGTAAAATATTGTCACGTTGTCGTGAGATACCGAATCCAAATCCGGCATAATTTTTAATGCATCTTGATGGGAAACTAAAACAATAGGTAAACCCAAACGTTGTTTAGCTATTGCTATACTATTTTGCCAATTCTCATAGGGCTCATCTTCCCGCAGTTTTACGTCTAATGCTTTAAGAACGGTTTTATAACCAGTATATGATTCAACGTCTTGCTCAACGTTTATGCTCCAAAATTCATCTAACATCCAACTTAACGCAGCAAAACAACAAATAATTAAAAAATATAGGCTGAAAAAAGATCGACCCAAGTTCATTATTTATCCCCAAGCATCTGGTACGAATAAATAACCTTGGCCCCAAATAGTTTTAATCCGAAAAGGCGTATCATTTGAATCGAGAAGCTTTTTACGCAAACGAGAAATACGTACATCGACACTGCGATCCATACCATCGTACTCTCTGCCGACAACGGCTTTGTATATATAATCACGATTTTGCACTTCACCTGCTCGTGATGATAATAACCACAACAAGTCAAATTCTTGACTGGTTAATTCAATATTTTCATCATCCAAGATAACTTGTCTAGAATTTCGATTAATTTTCAACTTACCACAGATAATTTCAGATTTTTCATTACCACCTTGTGGTAACTGTCCGCGACGCAACAAGGCATTTATTCGAGCCAATAACACTCTAGGCTCTACTGGTTTTGCAACATAATCATCAGCGCCAATTTCTAAACCAAGCACTTGATCAAAATCGGTACTCTTAGCGGTCAACATTAAAATAGGATTATTATAAGATGGACGTAAATCCCGACAAACGGTAAAACCATCTTTTCCAGGTAACATCACATCCAAAACGATTAAATCTGGGGTGAAGTTTTCGACTGTTTTTGCAACCGTGTCGCCTCTAAACTCTTGTTTTACATGAAAGCCCTCAGTAACAAGAAAATCTTTAATTAGATCAGATAATTGACGATCATCTTCAACTAATAGAATTTTTTTAAGGCTGGTTTTATTGTCTGACATTAATATCACTCCTTCATAAATTTATAGTTCACTTAGCAATTATTATTTTAGGTAAGTTACTGTAAATATAAGTATAAAAATATAATTTGTTATTTCTAGTTACAGTTATAACAAAATTAACCAAGAGTTGTAATTTATTTTAAATCTCCATCAACAATACATTTACATTTTTTATGGATAAAAACCAGTTAGTTAAGATGATTTTTCAGCATTAAATCAGAAAAATAGTTAACAAAAAACTACCCAAACTTACAATTTGGTTACAAGTGCCAAGACAATTTAAATTTAATATCCACATTATCTTAAATAAGCACCACAGTTACATTTTAGTTAATTGATTTATAAACGGTTAATTAAAAGTTAAAATAATCTAAAATAGCGCTAAATTTATCCATTAATTTGTTTCAAACCAGCAATCGAGTTGTTAACCATTATT
>CALJHL010000139.1 GCA_938075435.1 uncultured Thalassotalea sp.
TTATCGATCGTTTATTCGATGAAGATGATGGCGTTGCTCGTACTCTTTTAGATACTGCGGTTTTTTATCTAATACCAAATATGAACCCAGATGGCGGGGCACGCGGTCATTTACGAACCAATGCCATTGGCGTTAACTTAAACCGTGAATGGCAAACACCATCTATGGAAAACAGTCCTGAAGTTTACCTAGTACGTGAAAAAATGCTGGAAGTCGGCGTTGATATGCATCTTGATATTCATGGTGACGAAGCTTTACCAGTAAATTTTGTTGCCGGTTGTGAAGGTATTCCTTCTTATGATGACCGTCATAAGGCCTTAGAAGATAAATTTAAACAATTATTATTAGCCATTACACCAGAATTTCAAGACACCCGCGGCTATGATAAAGATGAGCCAGGTAAGGCTAACTTAACCGTTGGTTCAAATTGGGTCGGCGAACAATTTAAATGTCTTGCTTATACCGTAGAGATGCCATTTAAAGATAATGATTTATTACCGGATCCTATGGTTGGTTGGAATGATGCCCGCAGTAGTATTTTAGGTCGTGATACATTAACGGCTATCTATAACGTGATAGATGATTTAAGATAAATTACATTATATTCATATTAACTGCAATAATATCAGAGGTATACTTTGTTAGATTTAGTCAATTACATTAATGGGTTCATTTGGAGTCCCGCACTAATTTACTTGTGTTTAGGCACAGGTTTATTTTTCTCGATTATGACGCGCTTTGTACAAGTTCGTTATTTTAAAGAAATGTGGCGATTATTACTTGATGGTAAAAGCTCAGACCAAGGTATATCCTCGTTTCAAGCATTAGCTGTGTCATTGTCCGGCCGAGTTGGTACCGGTAATATCGCCGGTGTTGCAGCGGCCATTGGTTTTGGTGGTCCTGGTGCAGTGTTTTGGATGTGGGTTGTAGCGTTTTTAGGCGCATCTACCGCTTACATTGAGTCAACATTAGCGCAAATCTATAAAGAAGATGACGATGGCCAATACCGTGGTGGTCCAGCTTATTATATTGAAAAGGCCATGGGACAAAAATGGTACGCTTGGATATTTGCTATTTCGACCATTCTCGCCTGTGGTATTTTATTACCGACGGTACAATCAAACAGTATTGGTAACGCCATTGAGATGGCTTTTGGTTCTGGCCCTATGGTTGAAACTGCTATTGGCACGTTAAGTTCAGCGAAAATATTATCGGGTGCGTTTATAGTATTAATTCTTGGCTTTATCATCTTTGGTGGCGTTAAACGTATTGCTAGCTTCACTCAAGTGGTTGTGCCGTTTATGGCTTTGGCCTATATAATCATTGCCATGGTTATTATTGGTTTGAATATTAGCCGTTTACCAGAAATTGTTAGCTTAATCTTTACCGATGCTTTCAATCCTATGGCTGGTGTCGGTGCGGCTATTGGTTGGGGAGTTAAACGCGGCGTGTACTCAAATGAAGCCGGTCAAGGTACTGGTCCACATGCTGCAGCAGCTGCAGAAGTTGATCATCCTGCCCAACAAGGGTTAGTTCAGGCTTTTTCAGTGTACATTGATACGTTATTTGTTTGTTCTGCTACCGCTTTCGTTATATTAATTACCGGTGCATACAATGTACACGGCGTTGGTGACGCATTTATCGTGCAAAATATTGCTGGCGATATCGCAGCCAATAGTCCGGCTTATACCCAAATGGCAGTAGAAAGTATGTTTACTGGCGTAGGTAAACCATTTATCGCCTTAGCGTTATTCTTTTTTGCTTTTACAACCATATTGGCTTATTACTTTATTGCCGAAAATAATGTTGCTTACATTAAGCGGACCTTTAATATTCCAGGTTTAAAATTCTTATTAAAAGTTGTGATCATGTCGGCCACTTTTTATGGCACCGTTAAAACGGCGGATCTTGCTTGGGGTATGGGCGATATTGGTGTTGGCTTAATGGCCTGGTTAAACATAATTGGTATCTTAATCATTTTCTTTATGGCAAAACCAGCACTTAAAGCGTTAAAAGATTATGAAAAGCAACATAAAGCCGGTGTCAAAAAGTACACGTTCGATCCTAAAAAGTTAGGTATTAAAAATGCCAAGTTATGGGAAGATAAGCTTTAAGCGGTTTAATTGCTTTTATATTTGAAAAAAATCAAATAATTTGTAAAAAACACCCGCAAGGGTGTTTTTTTTGAGTTAAAATTAGCGACTAAATTAAGAGGAGCGAATATGGCATTAATTAATTGTCCAGGTTGTGCAAAGCGCATTTCATCAAAAGCTGCAGTTTGCAGTCATTGCTCGTTAGTGTTAGAAAACGTTACCGAAGAAAAACGCCTAACGATGCAAAAGATGTCAACCATTGATAAATCTAGCAGAATAATGAATCAGTCGATGTTAGCGATGTTATTGTTTTGTGGTGGCTTTGGTTTTATGTTTTGGGGTGATCCTGAACCTGCCTCATGGCAGAATACGACTGCCATTGGCGCAACGGTGATCGGTTTTATTTGGTACATTGTTAATCGTGTTCGTTTAATCTTATTAAAAAGAAGTTAACTTATGGATATTATAAAAACCGTTGATGCCATGTCTGTTGATATGTATCAACGTTTAAAAACAGCAGCTGAAACTGGTAAGTGGCCGGAAGGTACGCCGGTTGGTGAACAACAAAGAGAATCGGCATTGCAGCTTTCGATGGCATATCAATCTCGCCATTTAAACAGTAATGATATTTTAACGATTGGCAGTGATGGCCAAATTGTTAGTAAATCAAAAATGCAATTACGAAAAGAATTTAAACAAGACAACAACGACACTGATATCGTTAGGTTTAAGAATTTATGATTTTAAGTAAACTGTTCAAAGCCAAGT
>CALJHL010000140.1 GCA_938075435.1 uncultured Thalassotalea sp.
GGCTTAAGTGATAGTGCTAACTTCCAGGTATTTTATGAAAAACATGGTTTGTCGGTGAAACTAACCTACAACTGGCGTGATTCATACCTTGTTGGCGTCGGCCAAGCCGGTGGTACTTCAGATGCGCCACCACAATTTGCCAAAGAGTATGCTTCAGTAGATGCTAGTATCAATTATGACATTAATGAGCAATTCACTGTGTTTCTTGAAGGGGTTAACCTAACCAATGAAACAGAAGAGCTATATGGCCGTTACGAAGAACAATTCTTACGTGCCAGTCAATACGGTTCAAGATATGCCTTAGGTGCGCGTTATACGTTCTAGTTAACGCCGTACTTGCTAACCTTAAAAGCCACTGCCAAACAGTGGCTTTTTTATTGGTTATAAGAAATCATAAACAACCTATAATCTTATTTTGCGATTAAATCAATCGATTTAAATCACTTTATTAAATTAGGACTATCGGCCATACTTACTTCACTAACTTATCTCTCTTAACCACATAATCTGGAGCCAGCATGTTAAAAAATATAGAAGGTCAAACCGTACCAAGCGTAACGTTTGCAACTCGAGTAAATGACGAGTGGCAAAACATAACCACCGACGCACTCTTTAAAGATAAAACTGTGGTGGTGTTTTCATTACCAGGAGCATTTACGCCGACTTGTTCTGCAACCCACTTACCTCGTTACAACGAATTAGCCAAAACATTGAAAGACAACGGTGTTGATGACATTGTTTGTATTTCGGTTAACGACACGTTTGTAATGAACGCTTGGGCAGCAGACCAAGAAAGTAACAATGTTACCTTAATCCCAGATGGTAACGGTGAATTTACCGATGGCATGGGCATGTTAGTAGATAAAACTGACATCGGTTTTGGCAAACGTAGCTGGCGCTATTCGATGCTAGTAAAAAATGGTGTGATCGAAAAAATGTTTATTGAAGCAGATGTAGCCGGCGACCCGTTTGCCGTATCTGATGCTGATACTATGCTAGCTTACATTAACCCTAGTGCGAAAAAGCCACAAGCGGTAAGTATATTCACTAAACCTGGTTGCCCTTTCTGTATTAAAGCCAAGGAATTATTAACCGAAAATGGCTACGATTATGAAGAAATAGAGCTAGGTAAGTCGATTACCATCACCTCACTTAAAGCAATTACCGGCGGTGTTACCGTACCGCAAATATATATCGATAATAACCATATCGGTGGTAGTGAGCAGTTAGTGACTTTTTTAAATAACTAAGACTTTAAGCGGTTAACATCCAGGCGCTAACAACCAAACTTGGTTTGCCAACAGAGAAATATCTAAATAAGCCTTTAACTCCTAAAGGCTTATTTTTTTGCCGATAATATTATTGTTAGATCATTCACTATGCAGTTTGCATGTCACTATTTGCGCAACTATTTAGGCAATTAACGATTAAACAATGCTATTATTTAATTATTATTTCCCAGATTTAAAATTAAAGTAACTAAAGTAATTATGGACAATCAACCCTACAACTCACTGCATGGTGTAACCTTGCAAAAAATCGTAACCGATTTAGAACAGCACTTTGGTTTTGCTGAATTAGGCAAACGCATAAAAATAAAGTGTTTTACTAGTGATCCCAGCATTAAGTCCAGTTTAAAATTTTTACGAAAGACCCCATGGGCGCGAGAAAAAGTTGAACAGCTTTATATCAAAAACCGCATAAATTTTAGTGCCCAAGACGAAGCGGAATAACACCGTATAGTAGCAATGCCAAGCAACTAAACCTTGAGTAGCGAAACCTTAAGTAGCCATGTTTATTAAAAAGAAGTGCCCATGACCGTCATTAATTACAGCATTAGCGCCCTTGATGCTAATAGCCACCAATTTAAAGTAACCATAGATATTCCGGCGTTTGCTAGTGAACAACTTACCTTAACCCTACCCGCATGGTTACCCGGCTCTTATATGATCCGTGATTTTGCCAAAAATATCATCTCCTTGTCGGCATTTAACAGTGAGCAACAACGAGTCACTGTGCACAAACTAGATAAACAAACTTGGCAACTAAAAAGTGACGGCCAAGCGGTTCGGATTGAATATCAGGTTTACGCATTTGACTTGTCGGTACGTACTGCCTATTTAGACAATCAACGCGGCTTTTTTAATGGCAGCTCGACCTTTTTAGCGGTAACAGAACTCGCCAATAGCGCGTGTACTCTCGACATTATTGCCCCCAACAAAAACCCTGACTGGCGAGTGGCAACTGGCCTTTGTCGTGACAAAAACACTAACATTTATGAATTTGGTCGCTATCATGCCGACAATTATCAGCATTTAATCGATTGCCCAGTGGAAATGGGTAATTTTGATGTGGTTGAATTTATGGTCGCTGACATTCCTCATTATATGGTATTTGCCGGTCGTCATTTTGGCGATCTTGAACGCTTAAAAATCGATGTTAGTAAACTGTGTTTACACCATATCAATTTATTCGGCGAAGCGCCGTTTAAAGAATATTGGTTTATAACCAATCTATTAGCTAATGGCTTCGGCGGCTTAGAGCATAAAAACTCGACGGTTTTAGTCGCCAGTCGATTTGATTTGCCTAACCCCAATAAACCAGCAGATCTCACGGATAATTACCAAACCTTTCTGAGTTTGTGCTCGCATGAATATTTTCATGCCTGGAATATTTGCCGTATTAAACCGCACGAATTTGTGCCTTATAATTTAAGCCAAGAAAGTTATACCAAACAACTTTGGGCTTATGAAGGCATTACCTCTTATTTTGATGATTTTTCGTTATTTAGAGCCGGTATTATCGACTTTGATAGTTATTTAAAGCTACTAGCGAAAACCATGACCCGAGTGTATCGTGGCCAGGGCGAATTAAAGCAAAGTGTTACTGAATCGAGTTTTGAGGCTTGGACTAAGTTTTATCAACAAGGCCCCGATGCGGTTAATAACATTGTCAGTTATTACACCAAGGGCTCACTAATTGCCCTATGGCTAGATTTAACCATTCGCCATCATAGCCAAGGCAAGGCGAGTCTTGATGATTTAATGCGGCAACTATGGCTACAATTTGGTAAAACCGCAATCGGCACCACCGAAGATGACTTTATTGATATTGCCAGTCAATTGTGTGGCCGCGATATCAGCAGTGCGGTTAAGGAGCTTTTACACAGTCGGCGACGTATCAATTTACAGCCTTTATTGGCAAATGTCGGTGTCGATTTGCAAACGCTTGGTTATAAAGAATTGAATTCTATTGCTAATGCCGATACGCCGCAATACCAACCTTATATTGGCGCTCTTTACCAAGGGGTACCACAAGGGTTAAAAGTAACCGTGATCGAGCAGAATTCTCCGGCAGAACAAGCCGGCTTGAGCGTAAATGACATTATTATCGCGGTTGATAATATTAAAGCCGATGAGAAATCATTACCGCTGCTAGTTAATCATTTAAAGCAAGGCAGCGCTGTCAGTTGTCATTATTTTCGTGATGATGCGTTACTACAAACTCAGCTAAAAATTATTGCCTGCCCTTCATTAGCGGTAAAATTAACGGTATCCAACTTAGAAAAACTGTGGCACTGGCAGGTGATCAATACCTAGTTAGCAAAGAAAAAATGCGCTTTATTGGTTTCACTTTATATGGCGCATGGCTTTGGCCCGTTTACTTACTCAGTTTTTTAATCGCGTTGTTACTTTGCTGTTGTGCCAAATAAATACTGCCGACAATAAAAACACCCCCCAACAATAATCGCTCGACGTTAGCCTGTTCAGAAAAAATGGTTATCGAAAAAATCACCGCTAATGGCAGATAACCGTTGTTCATTACCGCCAGTGTACTGGCATTGACTAATCGCGAGCCTTTATTCCAGAGATAGAAACAGAGCCCTGAAGATATAACCCCCAGATAAATTAATGCCAACCATTGCTTGGGCTTTATACTAACCGCCGATAGATCCACCGAATAGGCACAATAACTGCTCGCCAATATGGCTGCGCCTAGGTACATCCACAGCATATTTTCACTATCGACGCCATCGCCAGCAATAAATTTGTAACCTACTTGTCCACAGGCAAAAGCTATATTCGCTAGCTGCAATAATAAAAAACCGAACAAGTAAGCTTGCTCGCTAAAGTCTTTAAACACAATAATGCCGGCGCCAATAATTGATAACAGTACCGGCAGTAAAATTTGTATGCTAAATTTTCGCACCATAATCGCGTTAATCAGCACCACATATAAAGGCGTAAAAATGGTAAATACCGCGACTAGATAGCCGGGTAAATACTGGTAAGAGGTTATATAAAATAAATACATCAAACCAAACTGCACCGATCCTAACAACATTAACTTGATTTTTGGCCGATATTTTTTTGCATAAATGACAAAAGGTAAAAAGCACAATACGCACATTAGCAAACGAAGACTGGCGACGACTGCAGGGTCAATGCCAGTTAAATGACCTTTGATTAAACCAAACGAAAAAGCCCAAATTATAGATACTAATATTAATTGCCACATCACACAGGGTATTTATTTATCACAAAGAAGGTTTATATTCTAACGCAAGTCAGCCATTACCGGTTAGTTAAGATTACTCGCGAAGGTTATAAGAAAGTTGTAAAAACAACGTAAAATATCTGCTATGGTAGGCTAAAGCACCGTAAATGATCCGCTAAACAATGATCATTACTTAAGTATAATAAAAACAAAAGAGCTTTGTATGTCTATTAAGCCAGAATTAACTACCGAAATTGAAGAGCAGTTGCAACTTCTCGCTGGCGATATTTTTATCCAATTAGAAGAACGTTTTAACGATTTGGCGCTAAAATTAACTGCTGATGCGCAAGTAGACAAACAACAATCGTTAGACCAGCAGAAACAACAACTTGAACAAAAATTCAATGTCGTTCACGAAAAGTTAAGTCAATCAAAACACGATACGGTAAACCTTAAACACAGCGAAATAGAACAATTACGCCATAAAATAGTGCGCTACGAAGCCAAATACGATGTATTAAAAGAAAAGCTGATCACTGCTAATAAAGAGTTTAAAACCAAGCTGATTGATGAAGAAAAGTTAATAAATGAAGTCCGTCTTACCAAGGAGAATCGAGAATTACTGCAAAGCCAACTTGAACCCCTAAATACTCAAAACCAAACCCTTGGCAAAGAAAAGGAGCTGTTGCAGCAAAAATTGCAAGAATTAGAGCAGCAATTTAAACAGTTAACTAAATCTAGTGAGCATCAACTTGCGCAGTTAAAAGCCAGTGTTAGCGATGAGCATAAAGACCAACAAAAGCTTAAAACAGACCATCAAGAATTAAACAAAACGTTAATCGAGCTTAAAAAAACCTTAAGCACTACCGACTCAGCCAAGCTTAGCGCAGAAAAAGAAATAACCAACCTTAATAAAAACCATAAAGCCGATATTGCGCAATTAATTGCAACTCATCAACAACGTATTGATACTTTAGAACAAGCCTCGGGTTCAAGTTCTGAGGCAGTAACAAGCTTACAAAGTCAATTAGCCAGCGCCCAGCTAAACAATCAACGACTGGTTGAGGATAATAGAAGTTTAAGTAAGCAGATTGAACAATTAAAGCAAGCCAATAAGCAACAGTTAAGCGATATTAAAAAGCTAAAAACGGCTCAGAAAAGCGATGTTGATGAGTTAAATAAACAACTTAAAGACAAACAGAAGTCGTTGGATAAAATCAGTCTAACTCAACAAAAATCATCAGCAAATGAAGACAATCAAAAAATTGAAATTGCCGATTTAAAAAGTCAAATTAAACAACAGAATAAGACCCTTAATACGACGAGTTTAGAACTGGAAAACAGTAAAACCAGACAACAAAAAGCCTTAACTAAACAACAACAAGAATATGATCTAAAACTGCTATCTTTTCAAAAAGACTCAAGTTCAACCTCAGCTCGCTTGGTGAAAAATAAACAATCGTTGGCAGATACCAAAAAACAAGTTAATGATCTTAATGCCATAATAACCGCATTAACGACGACGCATGCGCAACAATTACAACAATTAACGACTGAACATGATTTACAAAAAACAACCTTAACCCAAGAAAAACAACAACTTGATAAAGAACTTAAGGTTTACCAGCAAGACTCAGGTTCAATATCCGCGAGTTTGGTGGAAAACCAGAAAATGTTGGCGAATGCTCAACAACAGGTTACCGTTCTAAAGGCAAAAACAACCGCTTTAACAACAACCCACGAGCAACAAATGCAAAAATCAAATGCTGAACATAAAGTCCAACAACAAGCTCACGGCAAAGCATTGCAAGACAGTCAAAAGCAAGCCGCTGATTTAAAGGACCAACTAAAAAAACAAAGTCAGTCATTAAATGCCGAACAAAAACAACAAGTTGATATTGAAAAAGAGTTCAATCAGAAATTAGAATCATCTACTCAACAGCTACAAGCAAAAATAGATACGTTAGAGCAACAACTTGCTGGCAGCGAAACCCAGCAAAAAACCACCTGGGTGCAAAACAATGCTCTGAAAGATAAAGTGCTGCGTAATGATGAACAAATCAATGAATTACACACCAGTAACGCTAAGATTAATGCGCAATTAATTAAAGCACGCGAAAAAAGTGAGCTGCACTTGAATCATCTTGAGCAGCATCACCAGCGAGAAATTGCTGACTTAAGCAAACAAAAAGATGACGCCTTGAGTCATCAGCAACAAGCTCTCGAAGATTTTACCAAACAAACCGCTGCTCAGCAAAAAAGACTCAACCAACAACAGCAGCAAACGGAACAAATTATCAGTAAACTAAATACTGATAAAGAGCAGTTGCAATCGACGATTAGCGGTCTACAACAAATGAATAAAGGCGATATTTCTGAAGTAGAGAAACTTGAACATCTGGTGCAAATTGAGCGGGAGAAAATTGCTGAATTTAACGCTAAGAGTGCGCAAACAAAATCTCGTCAACAAAGCAGCGATGAGCAAATTAGAATCGCCTTAAAAGAGTTACGCGATGAAAATGCTGAACTCAAAGAACGCTTAAAAAATGATGTTGCCGAACTACAAAATAATTTAACCGAATATCGTTTAAAATTTGAGTATGCGCAAAAACAAATCGCCTTAAGTTCATAATAATAACCACCCAAAAGGCATTGTTTTCTACAAGTTGCGTTATAATAAACGCAACTTTTTTAAAGGACAATCATAGTGGCACTTAACCTCAACTTCAAAGATCTCAGTTTTTGGCAGCAAAGCGCGTTTGCCGCAGCCCTGTTAGAACGTATGCTTCCCAACTATCAAATGTTTGCCCAAGCCGCCGACTTTGGTGATTTCGATTTACTCCGTAACCAGTTAAATTTGATATGGCAAC
>CALJHL010000141.1 GCA_938075435.1 uncultured Thalassotalea sp.
GTCATAGCCGCGCAACATATAACGGATTCGATGGGGAATTAATGGCCACTGAATCGGCTTTGGTAAAAAGTCGGTGGCACCAACTGCAAACGCCTCATCAATAGAAGAGACATCATCAGCACCAGTCACCATTAGAATAGGAATATCTTTACCGGTTTCAAGGGCTCTAATTTGTTTACAAACTCCAAAGCCCCCCATAATTGGCATTTCCACATCAAGTAAAACAATGTCAGGCTGATAAGCAAAATATTGAATTAACGCCGTCTCTCCGTCTGCAGCGCCAATAACCTGAAAACCTTCCGCTTCGAGAGTATCGCGCATTAACATTAAATAAATAGGGTCATCATCACAGACTAACACTTTAGCGTTGTTATAATTATTGGCTTTAGTTGCAATCACGATTTAAACTCTCTATTTTAATCAATAGTGACAAAGTATGTTGATAACAAGGCTCCAACAAGGCGATTTTTTTACTGCAGTTAGATAAATTACTTTGTTTAGCCGACATTTCAATTGCTTGACAAATATCCTTCAAATCTTTAGCGCCTACATTGGCCGCTAAAGATTTCATCGCATGCGCTGTTTGCGCTATTGCTGTTGCGTTTTTTCGTTTGCATTCATCAATAAGCTTAGGTAATTTTATTACCATTTCCTGTTGAAAGGTGGCCAGCACCCGCCCGTAAATGTTACGACCGGTATTTAATTCAATGATTCGAATCGATTCGATACTGCTTACATCAACAAATTTATCTATGTGTGAAGCCTCGCTTTGTGTAGATAACACGGGGAGGTGTAATTTTTCTAACTGTTGCTTTGGAGCGATCACTTTTTCACTTAAATGCAGCAAATATTGTTGTAGTATAGTAAAGAGCTGCTGCGCAGTATAGGGCTTAAGCATGCAATCATCCATACCTGAGGCAAGACAAGTTTTAAAATAGTCATCACCGGTACCGGCAGTTAAAGCAACAATTAGAGTTCGCGGTAGTTGATTAACTTTTTGCCACTCTCGAATTTTTTCCGTTGCTTCAAAACCATCCATAACTGGCATATGGCAATCCATAAACACTAAGTCATAATGGGTATTTTTAATTTTTTCTAAGGCGATGCCACCATGATCGGCAATGTCGACTGAGCAGCCTGCGAGTTTTAACATCTCTGTTGCCACTAGTTGGTTGGTTTTTACATCTTCAACCAATAATATATTGGCTTTAAATTTTGTAGTCTTGGCTAACTTCAAAGGCATGCTGTCAGTCTTCAGTCGAGTTTCATCACTCACGGCTTGTAGAATCGTTTCAAATAGCACCTTAGAGATGATTGGCTTATTAATAAAATTAGCGCCCGGTAACATATAAACTGATGGGTCTTTAACATCATTGGTTAACAACACAACATTAGTAGCAATAGGTTCCAATGCCCTAAGCCAATTCGGTTGTTCGGTCAAACCGCCTTCAACAAGAAAAACCCTATTATTTTGACGATCCTTTGACTGAAGCAATTGTTCAGGTGAGTTAATGATAATGTACGACAAATTCAGGCGTTCGATACAATTAATTGCCATTTTTTCAACTTGTTCATTATCAACAATCAACCCTACTTCAATATTGGTTAATGACCCATTTACTTCAGCAATTGGCAGCTGCTCTAATGGTAACTTGGGAATGGTAACAATAAACTCTGACCCCTGCCCCGCTGTTGAGTTAACGGCAATTGTCCCCTTCATTAACTCAACTAAGGTTTTCGTTATTGATAAGCCTAGCCCCGTGCCGCCAAATCGCCTAGTGGTAGAGCTGTCGGCTTGTTTAAATGCATGAAATATATTATTCATTTGTACTTTTGACATGCCAATACCGGTATCGATTACTTTAATAAATAGATTATTTTGATCACAATCAACCTCGACATTGACCTGACCAAACTCGGTGAATTTAATCCCATTACCAACTAGATTTATTAAAATTTGTCGCAATCTTAATGCATCACCCTGAATAAACTTTGGACACTGAGGGGCAATATAAGTAAGAACTTCCAAATTTTTTTCATGGCCCTGTCCCGAGATTAAAAACACAGTCTCTTCAACGGTATTATGCAAGTCAATGGTTGTTAACTCTAACTGTAATTTATTCACTTCTAATTTCGAAAAGTCTAAAATATCATTAATGAGTTGCAACAACATAGTACCTGAGGAATAAATTGTTGAAATATAACGCTGCTGCACACTAGACAAGCTGGTATTGGTTAACAACTCACTCATCCCAAGAATGCTATTCATCGGTGTGCGGATCTCATGACTCATTGTTGCTAAAAATTCTGATTTAGCTTTAGCGGCTTGTTCAGCCTTACCGCGAGCCGCTTCAGTTTCAACAACCGAGATTGCTAATTTATCATTAGATTCTTCTAATTCCAAAGTCCGTTGTTTAACATCGGCGCGTAATTGCTGCTGATAAACTAAATGCTGTTTTGATTTTATAATTTGTCGGCGATACAAATAATAAAAACTTAAAATTACAATCAATGCATAACAAAAATACGCATAAACGGTATGCCAGGGTGGCGGTAACACGGTTATAGGAACAACCAACTCTTCACTACCCCATTTGCCATCATTATTAGATCCCCTTACCCGAAACGTATATTCGCCATAATCTAATGAAGAAAATAAAAT
>CALJHL010000142.1 GCA_938075435.1 uncultured Thalassotalea sp.
AAAAAGATTGTACCTACTGCATATTTGTTGCTTAGGCTCCAATCGTTTTCTGCGGCAACAGCTCGAAAAAAGCTATCGGGTTTTTGCATTAATAAACCACAGCCATCGCCGGTTTTGCCATCTGCAGCAATACCCCCACGATGTTGCATGCGATCCAGAGCGGCAATAGCAGTTTTGATTAGCTTATGGCTTGTTTCACCTTGTTGGTGAGCGATAAGACCAAAACCACAATTGTCTTTTTGATAATTGGGATCGTAAAGTTGCATGCATTAATTCTCCTATAAACTGACCAGCGCCGATAAGTTGCAATGTCGAATAATAATAATCAAAAACTGAATAAATATTGCAAAGTCACACTGGGGGAACCTTGTAAGATATAGCTATGTAAGGCAAAGGTCAATCAAAAATAGAGTTATTACTCATAACAAAACAACGAATTTTTTTTAGTTGTTTTGTTATGGAAATATTAACAACAAGCTAAAACCCTGTAAAAATAAGGAGGTGCGAGATTTGTAGTGGATGCTGTAAACTTTCGTTTTGATTTCTATAAAGAGTAAAAAAAATTTAGATATAGTTATGCATTTATCTAATTTTACAACAAATATGCATTCGGGCATAAAAAAACCGACATAAATGTCGGTTTTAATTTAGCCAATTTTTTAAATTAAGCTTGGTAGCCGTTGGCGATACCTTTGGTGGTTACTGCAACAGCATCATGGGCATGTAATGACTCAAGATGGTTGATTTTAACCCAGTAATCGTCATAGCCTTCAATCAAATTCATTGCATGTTGCACCCGACGAGCAGCATCTTCACAAAACATTAAGTTTTGACCGTTTAAACGAGCAAATTCTTGTTCATCTTCACGTTTAACCGCTGCTTGTACCGGAGTTTGTAACGCCGCTTCAATGGTATCGACGATATCGGTGATGGGGAACGTATTAACTAATGAGTTAAGTTTTACTTTAATTTCAGCAATAGAGCGTTGACTGTGTGGAGTGGCGACAATCCCTTCAGAAGTACCTAACCATTTGTGAATGTCGTCTTTAGCAATAGTGTCTTGTTGCTCAAATTTCTCGGTAAATGCTTTTTGGATTAGCTGGCGAGCTAATGCTGCTGAACATGGGCAAGTTGATGAGTAAGCAATATCTACACCCAGTTCAATATCAAAGTTGCCTTTTTCTAATTTTCCTATAATAGTAACTGGGTAAACTCTCCAACCTAGGTTACCACTAACCAACGCCTGGCGGCGCATCGGGTAATCAAAACTGAATTTAACATAGGCGGTGTCACTTAAATCGTGATGCGAGCTAATAAATTCATTTAACAAGGCAATCAACGATTGATAGTTTAGAGTGTTACCACTGGATAAATCATCAAGTAAAAGATAAAGGCGAGACATATGGATGCCTTTCGCTTTCGGATCTTTTAAATTGACAAAGGCATCGATATGAGCCGAAACCATGCGTTCAGCTTCGTCTTTGGCAGAAACCATGATCGGCATTTCAATATTACCCATTCCCACTCGATCAAGTGCACCTTCGGTTTGTGCAGTTGTGTGGTTGGCTACGTCTGGCATTGAGGTCGGCATTAGTGCTCCGCTTATTTATTCAGTTTCTGTTTAGTGTTATATTTGGCAGTATGATTGTGAAACTACCTATTAAAGGGCGCATATTCTAACGGATACCACCATAAAGTTTTACTTTTTTTTGGTTTTTATTGCGAAATATACGCTTTAATTAAAGACCAACCAAAAAGGTCGGTTATTTTGAATGATATCGAGACTAAAATCAATTGTTATCAGCTGTTCACTATCCACTGAGAGCAATTTTACCTTGCTATTATAGCTTGGAATGCAAATATTTTGTTCGTTGTCGGTTATCATATTGGTAGCATTGGCATTTAGTGGGCTGAATTTAAAGCCATGCTTAAATAATGGTGTTATCTTCAGCTACATAGTTTATAACAGGGAAAAATCCTATGGACTTACTCGATTTAGATTTAATTCGCCAATATCGCGAAGTATTAGGCTCTGAAACGTATCTGCAAACCATTGCTCTTTATGAAGAGCAATCATGGTTGTATATAGAAAAGTTAACTAAGGCAATTGCTAGCGAAAGCTATCAAGATTGGCAAGATAGTTGCCATATTTTAAAGTCAGCTTCCGGTAATACTGGCCTTAAACTCGTTTATGGCAAAGCCAGTGAACTTGAATATTCAAAACAACAATTTTCTATTCTCGCTAATGAAATTCCCGAATTAACATTACTGAATCAACAAAGTATTAGCGCAATAAAAAAATGGCTAACTGGCAGTTAGCCATTTTAATAAGAACATATTGATTATTGGTTAACCAGACTAGTTGGCGATATTACCGACAAAACGGTAGCCTTCACCATGAATGGTATTGATGAATTCATTGTTGCTACTGTCAGTTTCAAAGTGTTTGCGCAGGCGACGGATTGTTACGTCAACGGTACGATCATTTTCACGTAAATCGCGGCCAGTCATTTCTTGAATAAGGTTTTGACGGGTGACGATTTTACCTTGATTGGCCATTAATAACCGTAAAGCTCGATATTCACCACGAGGGATTGGGAACATTTTACCTTGCGGTGAAGTCATGCGTCGTGAATTTGGATCTAATTGCCAATTATTAAACTCAATCATAGTGGTATCATTTTGAGCGCTTTCCACTACTTCAGTTTTTAAAACCCGTTTTAATAGGTTACGAACCCGGATTGTTAATTCACGTGGATTAAAAGGCTTAACAATGTAATCGTCCGCGCCAATTTCAAGTCCTAATACCCGGTCAATTTCACTGTCACGACCGGTGATAAAAATTAAACCCGCTTGGCTTTTTTCTACCAACTCACGTGCTAGCAACAAGCCATTTTTACCGGGTAAGTTAATGTCCATTAAGACCAAATCAATGGCATTATTTTGCAGCTGCGCTGCCATGGTTTCACCATCGGCAGCAACTAAGGTTTTATAACCTTCAGCCTCGAATAAATGTTGTAAATTTAAACGGGTAATGTTTTCGTCTTCAACGATTAAAATTTGTGCTTGTTTAGTCATAGCTACCTCTATTAAAACTGTTGCAGTGTTTATTTGAATGTAAATAAATACTCTGCCATAAAAAATTCAGCGCCTAAAAATTAGCCAGTTGAATTCGTTCTATAAATTAATGAAGCATATGATAGAGCAACTAAAACAAGAAACAATAGTAAAATTGTTGTAAAAGTGTACAGAATTTAGTGGCTAATATACTCAATAAAAAGCTTCAATCAATTGATTTTACGTGATTTTATTTTTATTTTATTTTATTGTACAAAAAACCAATATGCAACCAATTGTAACTTTTACGACATTTTTAAGTAATTAACTAATTAATTTTGCAAGATCTAGATGAAATCCAAGTTAATGCGATGTTGCTATTGGCTTGGATTTTACAATTTATCTGGTTTTTTTTTACAATATGTCTGGAGTTGCTGTTATTTGGAATTCTGACAATGGTGAATCGCAAAACCATTACGGTTGCAAACAAGAGTAGGCTCCGCAATAGCAGATTTTATAATCGGCGCATATTTCAGAAAATTATTTGCCACTATGGTCAAACTGCCACTATGAGATAAGTAGTGTTTAATTTCTTTTAAGAAACTTTCAGTTGCATGGTAATTGGTTTGAATGCCTTGATGAAATGGCGGATTAGAAATTACGGCCTGATACTTGCCTTTGACATGCGATAAACCATCGGATGGGAAAACTTGGCCGCTTAGTTGGTTTAATTGCAGAGTCTTTTTCGCACTCGCGATTGCCAATGCATTTACATCAATTAGATCAATGGTGGTTTGCGGATATTTTTTGGCGACAAAAGCGGCAATAATTCCAGCTCCACAACCAAAATCTAAAACCTTACCACTAATATGTTTGGTTAGATTTTCTAATAATAACCGCGTGCCATTATCTAATTCGCCGCTGCTAAAAACTCCTGGCAAAGAACAGATATGTAAATTTATACCAGCGACGTCGATATCAAAATGACTAAACCAGTTATCGAGCACAAATTCTTGCTTATTGTTGTTGAACGTTATCGCAAATAACGAACAGTGCCGCGCCGAGTCTATTTTATTACAACTGCTTGCAAAATCTTTACTAAGTTTATCACAAGATTTAACGCCGCTTTTATTTTCCCCCACCACTAAAATTAGCGCATCATCAGCTAACGTGGGAGCGAGCATTGCCAGCATAAACTGATATTCTTTTTTTGATTTTGGAAAGTAGAAAATAACTAAATCATGCTTGCTCGCTGAGGTGTTTTGATAATGCTCACTAAAAGTGCAACTAACCTTGTCTTGGTACCGACTCTGAGTTTGCTGAAAATGGGCAAAATTTACTTGATAACTATTAACGCTCGCGGTCGGCGCAATGGTAAGTAGAGCGTCGAAAAACTCACTGTCTGGACAACCGATGACTAACGGATTATTACTTCCTAATAACTGATCATTACGAAGCAACAATTGCGATGGATTTGATAGTGGCATGTGGTTTGACTCGACTCATTGGTAATGGTAAATAAATAATGGGGCTATTCTCATCATTTAGAGGTAATTAGTAAATGTTTATTGTAGTTTTTACTGATAAGTCTAGCAATATTGAGTGAGCACATAGCTAAAATGCCGTTAATTTAACAATAAGATATAAATAACTGGCAAATTTCCAGTTACGGATATTGAAAACACTAGGCTGAAGTGGTTAAATAGCTGCCTTAATGTAGGTGACAATTTACTTACATCTGCCCTTATAATGAGGGCCAGAAGAGGAGCATTAACCAGGTAATTATCCCGAGGAGATCAAACTCCGCTGACAGATAATGAGGGGGAATAATGCCGAGGTATAAGCGATTTTGATATCGTTTATATCGGACAACTGGGTTGAATCCCGTTGGCTGCCACAGGTTTTATGGTGGAGTGCTTCTGGTCTTTGTGCATTTATTTGCACGAATTCCGACTGCTTACATTCCTGCTTTAACGCCAAATTTTATAGATATTGCTATAGTACTGCATAAAATATGCGGTGTTTTATAATTACATTATTATCAAGTGATGAGATTTAAGATGACAAGTTTTCACAACGATTTAAATAATTTTCCATTATGGACTGCTTTAGTCACCCCTTTTGATGAGCATGGTCAGGTCGACTATGATTGTTTAGCGAGAATTGTTGGCGATCAAGCCCAAGCTGGCAATGGCATTTTAATCTGTGGTAGTACCGGCGAAGGTTTAGCCATTGAATTAGAAGAGCAACTGCAAATAGTTAAATTTGTTTGTCAGTTACAGCCAAAGGTACCCTTAATGGTTGCTGTTGGAGGTGCTAATTTAGCGCTCCAAAAGCAATGGATAGAAACGTGTAACCAACTTCCTATTGCCGCGTATTTACTTGGCACGCCAATGTATACTAAGCCTGGCGTGGTCGGCCAAACTCAATGGTTCGAAACATTACTAAATGCTTCAACCCACCCTTGTATGATCTACAATGTACCTGGCCGCAGCGCTATTAGCATCCCAATGCAAACTGTGCGTAACCTAAGTAACCATAAAAACTTATGGGCGATGAAAGAAGCAAGTGGTGATATTAGCCAGTTTGTCGCATATTCGCAAGCCGCGCCAAGCATGCGGATGTATTCCGGCGACGATGCTTTATTACCATCTCTCGTTTCTGCCGGTGCTGTCGGCCTAGTTTCAGTTTGTGCAAATGCTTGGCCTGAAGCGACAAACTTATATGTTGAAAAGTCCTTACAAGGTGAAGGAGCAACTCTTACCGACGTTTGGTTTGCGGCCACTAATGCGTTATTTGAACAATCCAATCCAATCCCCGTAAAAGTGTTAATGCATAAGCAGAATGTGTTAAATACACCGGTTTTAAGAGCGCCGTTAACGCATCTGGAACTTGCTTCTGATCAGGGTATTCTTGCTGCTGAATACGCTATAACTGAGTGGTTTTACCAAAGCAGAAGTCATCTGCGTACAGTTAAATAAGTGTGCTAATGAATCAATTTAGCAAGCAGTTATTAACCGTTGGTGAAATGGCTAGTGGAGTTTCATTGACGGTTCCTGTTTATCGTCTTAAAGGTAATGGGCAAGGGCCATCAGTGTATATTCAAGCCAATATTCATGGCGCTGAAGTACAGGGCAATGCGGTGATATATCAATTGCTGGAATTATTACAGCAAGAAACGTTAAGCGGTGATATAACACTGGTGCCTTACGCCAACCCGATTGCCAGTAATCATAAAAATGGTGAATACACTTTGGGACGCTTTGATCCCATCACCGGCGTCAATTGGAATCGAATGTATCACTTTGATGACTCATTTATTACGGATTTTAGTCTTCGTCACGCCAACTCAAACATTGCTGACATTAAAAGTGAATTTAAACAGCTGATGCTAGATAGTATTGCCGATAAGTTGGATCACAATAATTATGGCTTAACCACTGGTTGCCGAATCGCTTATCAATTACAACAAATGGCTCATCAAGCTGATATCGTTCTCGATTTGCATACCGGACCTATTTCCTCTAAACACTTGTATTGTCCTGAAATTTTAAAAAACAGTGCCAGCTACTTTAATGTCCCGCATACCATTTTAATTCCCAATAGTTTTGACGGGGCTATGGATGAAGCGACTTTTTGTCCATGGTGGAGTTTAACCGATGCCTATCATAAGTTGGGGCGCGCGCTTAATTTTGAAAAAGAAAGCCTTACCGTTGAGCTTGGCTCGCAAGAGTTGATCGACTTAGATGAAGCTTTAATCGATGCGCAGAGTATTCTTTGTTATTTACAACATAAAAATGTTTTGCTGGGTAATAAATATCAGCCGCAAAACATTAGTCGTTATGCATGCTATTTAAAAGACTATAAGGTTTATTACTCGCCCATGGGTGGAATGGTGGATTACTTAGCTGAATTTGGTAAACCGTTAGCCGCCGGAGAGCCGTTGGCCCGAATCTTACGGATGGATAATTATGGTGATGGTAACGCCTTACATTATTTAACCTTAGATGAAGACAGTTTGCCCATTTTGCATTTTGCGTCGGCAAGTGTGCATCAAGGCACACAATTATATAAACTGTTTACTAATTACTTTACTCTATAACTACGCTTACAAGGCTGCTGCTGACCCGAGCGAATGATAATCGCCGGTGCGTTGTGCATAAGCTTATTTTAAGTGACCAATACGAGAATAAAAACAATGACCAAATTGCCCCACAGCACTGCTGATAAACAAACCATAAAACCCGGCAAAGCTTCGGTGCAAGTGCAGCAAAGTGCAGCAAAAATTGCGGCTGGTATTAAAAAGCCGGGACAGACTAAAGAACAAACCAAACTGATTGAACAAGGTATTCAAAAAGGCGTAGAGCTTTATAAAAAACAGCAAAAAGTCAAAGCGCGTGAGGCTGATAAGGCTAAAAAACAACGCCTGAAAATTAAGTCTCAACAGTCTGACAATGAGCAAGTCGCCCCGCAACAGCCTAAGCTAAAATTGCAAGTAATACTGCCTTGGACATTATTAATATTTTCCTGGTTGGCGTTTGTGACCTTTTTGATCGTTACCGGTAATATTTAGGCTCCAATCAGGTACATTTACCCAAGCTGAGCACAGTAACCTCCCTCCTAACAATGTCAGCTTCGACTCCGCTCTGTTGAGCTATTGTGGGCATAATCGACTCTATCGTTAAAATTTTTAAGCAAAGCAATAACCGGTTTTACGGTGCTGAAGCCTTTATTCGTTAAATTATTAATCATTTGATTAAATAAATTGATTTTTTTAATCAAACGATTAAACTTTACTTATGAACAGTATAAAATCTCATAAAAAAACCGCAAATACGCGTTTGGCGATGATCAATGCGGCAATAGAAATCTTCGGTCGAGATGGTTACCATGGCGCCAATAACCGAGAATTAGCCAAAAAAGCTGGCGTTAATCTAGCGTTAATAAGTTACCACTTTGGCGGTAAAGAAGGGCTTTATCTCGCGGTATTTGAACATATCGCCGCCCAAATCAAGCTGCGATTAGAGCCTTTAACTGCGCAATTGCAACTAGATTTACTTAGCCTTAGTAACGTTGACGTCGATGATAATAATGCTAAAGATCAAAGTCTGAAAATAATTGAAAGCCTATTATTTGCTTACATTGAATTACTTGCTACCGAGCAAACCGCTGTATGGATTAAATTAATACTCGCTGAACAACAGGCGCCAAGTCCTGCTTTTGCAATACTGTATCGGGGTCCTATCAGTCATTTATTGCAGCTGTTATCGCAACCCGTCGCTTTTTATTTGCAAAAAAATCCTGACCATATGATGGTAAAATTAACGACATTAAATTTAATCGGGCAAATTCAAATTTTTCGATCATTTCGACAAACTGTCCTTCAACACACAGGTTGGCAAGACATTAAAGCAGACGAATTAGACTTGATAAAGCAACAAATATCATTAAATGTGCAGGCGCTACTTGCCGGGCTGTCAATTGCCAAATAAGTTTTTATGGTCAGGCTGTTATTTAATTAGTTGTTGGGCGTAACGTGTTGGCAAATAAGTAATAAATTGGAGTTAAACATGCGAGATCTTTGTTTTGGCGTTTTGCTATTGTTATTGTGCGCTTGTGATATAAATACCCCCAATGTGGCCTTAGGGACCTTAGAAAGGGATCGAATTGCTCATGTGGCCATTACCAATGAAGTGATAATGGCTCTACCCGTTAGCAAGGGGAGTCGGGTTAGCAAAGGTGAGTTATTAGTTCAACTTGACGATACTCTGCAACAAGCACAAGTTGCTAAAGCTTTGGCTGATGTTGGCAAAGCTCAGGCGAATTTACAGAAGTTACATAAAGGGCCTCGTAAAGAAGAAATCGCCGCCGCGGCTGCACAAGTCGCGGCAGAAAAAGCGCCTTTGCTGGAAAGCCAAATAAACTACAAACGCATCAAAGATTTAGTCGATAAAAATTTAAGCAGTCAAGTCTTATTAGATAGGGCTGTAGCCACTCGCGATCTGAATCAAGCAAGGTTAGAATCTGCCGAAGAACAACACCTGCAATTGCTAAACGGTAACCGCTTAGAAGACATCCAAATTGCGCAAGCGGATCTTGATTCGGCGAATGCCATCTATGCTTTGCAGCAGAAAAAATTAGCTGATTTAACCGTCACTGCCACCAGAGATGGTATTTTGGATAACCTGCCATGGAATCTTGGTGAACGTGTTACTACGGGGAGCCCAGTTGCGATAGTTCTCGCTGGCAAAGCACCCTATGCTAGGGTTTATGTACCTGAGCCTTTTCGGGTAAAAATAAAAGTAAATGACCCGCTTATGGTTTATGTCGATGGTTTAGAACAGCCAATTAGGGGCAAAGTCCGTTGGATTGCAAACGAGCCGGCATTTTCACCATATTATGCGCTTAATCAACAAGACCGTTCACGATTAATGTATTTAGCCGAAGTGCAACTTCCCGAAAATGCCGAGGATTTACCTAGCGGTTTGCCTGCGCAAGTAGAATTACCATGAGTGACTATGCGATTAATGTGTCGTCATTATGTCGCAATTTTGGCGATTTACAAGCAATTAAAGGTTTAGACTTACAAGTAGAAAAAGGCCAAATTTATGGTTTTTTAGGCCCCAATGGTAGTGGCAAAACTACCGCTATTCGACTGTTAACTGGGTTATTAAAACCGAGTTCAGGAGAAGTACAGATATTAGGATGTACATTACCCCAAGATGCTGAAAAACTGCGCTTACGCATTGGTTATATGACCCAAAAATTTTCATTGTATGATGACTTAACGGTAACAGAAAATTTGAATTTTCTTGCTAATATCTATGGCATTACTGGCCAAGTTAAAAAAACCAGAATCAACGAATTGCTCGTTACTTATCAGCTAGAGGATAAAAAAAATCAATTAGCCGGCAGTATGAGTGGCGGTCAGAAACAAAGGTTAGCTCTGGCTGGAGCAACGATTCATAAGCCGGAATTACTGTTTTTAGATGAACCAACATCGGCAGTTGATCCCGAAAATCGCCGTCAATTTTGGGAAAAATTATTTGACCTATGTGAACAAGGGACTAGTATTTTAGTTTCTACCCATTATATGGATGAAGCTGAACGCTGTCACAAGCTTGCTATTTTAGAAGAAGGTATTAAACGTGCCGATGGCTCCCCCGAACAATTAATGCAACAAATGGGGGCTCATGTAGTTGAAATTGTCAGTATCGATTTACGTAGCCTTAAGCACCAACTTTTGCAGTTGCCAGCAGTGCTAACCGCCGCCCAATTAGGGGCACGGTTGCGAGTTTTAGTGAAGATAAATATTGATGACCCTATTGCATTATTAGCGCAACAAACTGGTATTAGTCTTGATAGTTTTTTTTTGGTGCGGCCAAGTTTAGAAGATGTTTTTGTGACTTGTACCGGTGAGGGACGACAATGAAGTCGTTATTAAGAATAAAAGCAATCTTCAATAAAGAACTCATTCAACTGAAACGTGACAGGGTGACTTTTGGCATGGTGATCATGATCCCATTGATCCAGTTATTGTTATTCGGCTATGCCATTAATACCAATATCAGAGACATTCCAGTAGGGGTGGTCGATAATAGTCAAAGTGGCCTTAGTCGGGTGCTGATCCAAACGATAACAGCCACTCAAGTCGTTGAATTTAAAAAAAGGTATCAAAATGTCAAACAGGCGCAGGCGGCCATAGCCCGTTCCGAAGTTCGAGCCATTTTAGTGATCCCATATGATGTCGAGCAACGCTTAGCACGGCATAAAACAATGAACTTGGCGACACCACCGGCCACCGATGAAGAGACGAGTAGGGCCATTGCCCAATGGGTTGTCGACGGCTCGGATACGGTGATCGCGGCAGCCATAAAAAGTTTAAGAACAATGCCATTGGCTGAGCTGTTAAGTAAACCTGCTAATCGCAATACGCCAACGTTTGAAGTCGCGTTACTCTACAACCCAGAGCAACGTAGCGCGGTAAATATTGTACCTGGCTTAGTTGGAGTAATATTGACGATGACCATGATTATGTTTACCTCTGCTGCGATAGTACGCGAGCGTGAACGTGGTAACTTAGAATTGTTAATTAACACGCCAATTCATTCACTGGAATTAATGCTGGGTAAAATCATTCCCTATATGTTTATTGGCATGGTCCAAGTATTGATTATCTTGGTGCTGGGTTATGTGATTTTTGATGTGCCATTTAACGGTGGCATAGGCCAACTTTTTGGTGCTACCTTGTTATTTATTATCGCCAGTTTGACCTTAGGCTTAGTCATATCAACGATAGCGAAAAGTCAGCTGCAATCTATGCAAATGACTATCTTTGTATTGCTGCCCTCTATTTTATTATCGGGTTTTATGTTTCCTTATGAAGGCATGCCTAAAGTCGCTCAATACATATCAGAAGCACTGCCCGCGACCCATTATATTCGCCTGATCCGCGGAGTGGTGTTACGTGATGTTGAAATTATCGATATGACCTTTGATGTTACCTGGCTGTTGTTATTTTCGATTGGCGGTTTAATTATTGCCTCTTTACGATTTAAGAAAAACTTAGATTAACAAAGTAATGGCCCGAAAAAAAACTCGGCTAAACGCCATAACTCATTGCCTTACCAGTTGTTTCTTGGTAAATAACTAAAGTCTTGTTCAGGCTTTAATTGTTTTTTTACCGCTATTTTTTGGTTTCTGCCGAGTAAAATCTTTATTTGGTAATAGCTTTCTTTGGCCAGCATTAGCCACTGCGCTTTAAACCAATTGTTATGATAAAGCTTTTTAATCGCGGCAACGGCATCAGGAGAACGCTGTGATATTTGCTGAGCAAGTTTTAGCGCTTCAGCTTGTGGGTCGTTGCATAACTGGGTAATTAAACCATAGTCTAATGCCGTTTTCGCCGAAATTACTTCCGCAGTCATTGCCATCTTTAAAGCAATATCTTTGCCGACAATTTCTCTTATCGCCAAATTAGCTCCCATATCCGGGATCAATCCCCACTTGCCTTCCATTATTGAAAACGAGGCTTGTTCAGCTGCAATCCGAAAGTCGCCACCTAAGGCAATTTGTAAACCACCACCCCAACAGCGTCCCTGAATCACCATGATCACCGGCACTGGAATTTGCCGCCAATTATAACTGACTCGTTGTGCTAAGTTGGCATTACCAGGCAACCATTTTTTCAACAACGCCAATGCTGAAGAAGATTTACTCAACACTGATTTAATGTCTAAACCACTGCAAAAATCTTCGCCCTTGGGGTTAACAATAATAGCGCGTAGCTGCCGGTCTTTTGCTAATTTTTGGCTGATTTGGTCGAGGGCTTTAAACATTTCTAAATCAAGGGCATTGTGCTTGTTTGGCCGATTTAAAGTAACAGTAGCAATATTATCTGTAATCGTTAAAGCGATACATTGGTCATTCATTACAACATCCATTTAGTTAAGGTGATCAATAGAATACTAAACAAGACTAATGAGCTTAGAACATAAACGATGAAACGCTGTTTTACATCGTTATACGTACAATGAATAGCACTATGCAGGCAACGTAAAGCAACATAACCCCATGCTAAGCTTAAAATTAATGAACTGCTCGGGTCAATAATGAGGTTAATGATCATTAATACATAAAAAAGTACCGGTAACTCAAATAAATTTTTAAAGTTATTGGCGGGGCGATTAATTGTTTCAGGAATTACCTGAGCCAGTTTCTCTGGAGAGTTTACTTTGTGAAGCGACACTCTATTGCTAATAATATAACGAGTGCGAGTAATGTACATATACAACCAAACAATGAGTGTAAGTATCATCATTGCTAAAATTGGAGAAATAAGTTGGCTACTAACCATAAAAAAGCCTTTATTTATTAATGATGTTTTATCATAGGCGAAAAAATTGCAGATATATAGAGGGGGATTACCGGCTCAACTTGTTCGTAACTTATTATTGTTATAATATAACAATAGTTTCCTTGCTTATTGTACGTAATTTAATGTTTACCTATCAACAACTGATTTTAAAAAAACGTATCATTTCCCTATGGCTGATAGTCGGTCTGTTGTTAATGATGCCGTTTGCACAAGCCGCACATTGGGCTGAACATGACGTGCCTGTTGAGGAAATACATTGCCAAACTTGTTCGGCATCGATGTTTGATGGTCTAGGTCTACCTAGCTTTAGCTTAAGTCTTAATCTAGACTTCAAAACGCATTCGCCGCAATCGCCTATAATTATCAAAAAACAAAATTTTGTTTGCCACTCTTACCAAAGCCGTGCCCCACCACTATTTTAAGTAAACCTACATATATTAACAGCTGCTTAGTTATCTATTAAGCACAATATTTACTGAATTTAGGAAGATGAAATGAAAAATAATAACATTGCTTTGGCAGTCATAATAAGTATCTGCAGTGGTAATTTAATGGCGCAAGATGAAATCAACCTTAGTGCCATTATAAATGTTGGTTATACCGAACGTGAAGACTTTGCTGGAATTGCTGGCTATGGGGTAGACGAGCACGCTGCTGGGTTAAAACAAGGCTTTTGGACCGACCATAGTGAAATATCTATTAGTGCTCCAATTGACGATTTATTTTTTGGCAAAATAACTTTAGTGCTTGATGAACACGAAGGTGAAACCGAAATAGAATTAGAAGAAGCTTTTATTCAAACTACTGGATTACCTTACGATTTATCATTTCGTGTCGGGCGGTTTTTATCAAATATTGGCTATTTAAATAACAAACATAATCACACCGACAGCTTTGCCGATCGGCCATTAGTGTATCGAGCTTTTCTCAATAATCATTACTATGATGATGGCGCCCGTTTCTCTTGGTTAGCCCCTACCGACATGTATTTAGAAGTCGGTACTGAATTGTTTAAAGGCGGCAATATGCCGGCTTATGCAGAAAGTGGTGGCATAGGTGCGCATTCGCTCTTTGTGAAAAGTGGTGGCGACTTTAATATTGCCCATAGTTGGCAATTAGGCGCTTCATATTTAAGTGTTGATAACGATGAGGATGCCTGTTCAAGTCATGCGCATGAAGAAGACTTACATGAAGACGATTTACATGAAGAGCCGCATGAGGATGATCATGAGTCATTTGCGGTATGCGACTTTAGCGGCAGTAAAGAGTATTACATGCTGGATGCGGTATGGAAGTGGGCACCCAATGGCAACTACAAGTACCAAAACTTTACTTTAGCCGCCGAATATTTTTTGCTGCAAGAGCAAGGTGAGTTGCATCATGAGGACGACCACGACGATGTGCTAACCACGCTTGAAGATGACCATTTTGATGATATTGATGTGACACATAAAGGCTTTTATGTGAGTAGCGTTTATCAGTTTACCCCCAATTGGGCTGCCGGTTTGCGATATTCAGAAATTGATTTTGACGAACCATACTCAACAGGCTTTAAACCAAAAATTAGCACCGCAATGCTTGAGTATCGTCATTCACATTTTTCAACAGTGCGCTTGCAATACAATTATGATCAATCGGTAGCTGATTTTGATGATGAGCAAATCACCCTGCAGTTTAATATGGCAATAGGAGCACATGGTGCGCATCAATTTTAAACAAATATCAATATCGCTATTCGGTTTATTATTAGCATCGACTGCGCCAGCATATGCAGCCATAAATATTTTTGCTTGTGAGCCGGAATATGCTGCCTTAGCAAAAGAAATTAGCGGTGACATGGCAACCATTTATAGCGCCACTACGGCGCTGCAAGACCCTCATTTTGTGCAAGCCCGGCCGAGCCTAATTGCCAAGATGCGTCGTGCTAATCTGGTGATTTGTGCTGGTGCCGATTTAGAATTAGGGTGGTTGCCAATGTTACAAATGAAATCGAATAATCGCGCGGTGCAAAGTACAGATAATGGTGTGTTCTTTGCTGCAGATTATGTCGATAATCTTGATATTCCAATAAAAGTTGACCGCTCTATGGGCGATGTCCATGAACTTGGTAATCCGCATGTACACTTAGATCCCCGTCGTATGGCGATTGTGGCTAAAAAACTCACTGCTAAAATAATATCTCTCGATCCTGAAAATGGCCAAAGCTACCAAAAAAACTTTGACGATTTTAGCGCCCGCTGGCAAGTTGCCAGCAAACGCTGGCAGCAACAATCACAACCATTAAATGGTTTAAAAGTGGTGGCTTATCATTCCTCGTTTCGATACTTATTTGATTTTTTAGGTATTGAGAAAGTCGCTGATTTAGAGCCAAAGCCAGGGCTACCACCAACTAGTAAACATTTACTTAGCGTACTTGATATTGTTAAACAGCAAAAGATAAAATTAGTTGTTTACACCGGTTATCAAGATAAAAAAGCGGCCATGTGGTTACAAGATAAAACTGCAATCACCAGTCTGCAATTGCCCTATACCGTTGGCGGTAATGAACAGGCAACAGATTTATTCACCCTAATGGACAGTCATCTGAGGTTGCTACTTAATGCTATTGCTACTCACTAAAACTTGTATCAATGTTTGAATTAATTGATATTTTACTGCCGGCGTTAGTCGCGGGATTATTGGTCGTAAGCACCCATGTGCCCTTGGGGTACCAGGTATTGAAACGAGGCATTATTTTTATCGATTTAGCCATTGCCCAAATTGCTGGTTTAGGTGCTGTTGTAGTGGCAACGACTGAACTTGGCCATCATTTACCTGGTGCCAGCTTTATTGTCGCGGCCATTTTTGCGATGAGTGGCGCTGGTATCATTGCCCTGTTTGAAAAATATGCCAAGCATCACTTAGAAGCCTTGATTGGTTGCTTATATGTTTTGTCTGCGACTGGCGCTTTTTTATTATTAGCCAACGATCCGCACGGTGGCGATTTATTAAAACAAGTCTTATCTGGGCAAATTCTGTGGGTAACCTTTGCAGATCTTTATGTGCATATGTTGCTATACGCTTTATTACTGCTATTAATTGTGGCTAAGCCGATGCTATTAAGTGGCAAGTGGTTTTATTTAATTTTTGCTATCGCTATTACTAGTTCAGTACAGATGGTAGGAGTTTTTTTGGTGTTTAGTACATTAATAATTCCAGCGTTAGCGACAGTACAATTGCTCAAATATAAGCATCGTATTGCTTATGGTCTTGGCTGTACCAGCTATTTGGTCGGTTTAATCATTTCTGCGCAATATGATTTACCCAGTGGCTCGACCATTGTTTGGACGTTGGCGTTTGTTGCTTTATTCGTTAGCCTAATGATCACCAAGTTCACCCGCTTAAACTCTAAATTTCATAAATAACGTCATTGATAAAATGATATAAAAGGCAACTATGCTTGCCTTTTATGTTGGATTTTTTAAATTCGTTACTGATTATTTATTGCTGCGTTTCGGTGATGATTGTTTGCCTTTGCTTGGATAAGGCGACTTGCTTGTTTTTTTAGTAGCTGCTGTAGAGGTTGATTTCGTTGCTGTCGGTTTAGCTTTAGGCTGCGGGTTACTAATAAACCGAATACCTTCTGCTTCGATGCTGACTCGGCCATGCTTAAATAAATTACCAACAGTGCTCTTAAAGGTTTTTTTACTCACCCCAAAAGTTTGTTGGATTAACTCGGGACTGCTTTTGTCATTAATGGCACTAAAACCATCGTTGTCTTGCAGATAGGCGATAAACGCCGGTGCGAAATCATTTACTTTACCAATACCACTGCGAGTTAGGGTCAGATCGACTCGGCCATCGGGGCGGATATTTTTTATATAACCCTGAATATTTTTTCCCACACGTAGTGGTTGAAAAATTTCGTTGTCGTATAACAAGCCCCAATTACGATTATTGATAATGGCCTTAAAACCTAAATCGGTTTTATCACTGATGATCAAGTCTACGCGTTCACCAATTTCGAAATTTGCTGGCCATATATCTAAGTATTTATCTAATTTACTCGACGCGGCTAAACGGTCGGTGTGCATATCCTTATAAATCTTAACTAAGTAATATTTGCCAACTACCATTTTGTGGTGCTGTTGATTGTATGGCACTAACAAATCTTTTGATAAGCCCCAATCAAGGAAGGCACCCATTTGATTCACTTGCAGAACTTTTAAACTGACAAATTCATCCAGTAAACCTTTAGGGGTTTCAGTGGTGGCAATTAAGCGGTCATTTGAATCGAAATAAATAAAAACATCGACTTCATCAGCTTCTTTACAGCCTTCAGGCATATACCGATTAGGTAACAAAATTTCGCCTAAATCATTGCCATCTAAATATGCGCCAAAGTCGGTTAATTTTATTACTTTTAAGGTGTTGATTTTACCTATGTCTGCCATTGTATATCCTGAGCTTGAATTGCCGTTAATTAGCTATTTTAACAAATAGCCCTTACTGATTGATAGCACTATTAAATTTATATTAGCGATTAGTTATTATCGGTTTGTTGCGCATTCTGAATTTTCAATTTACATTGAATATATTCGCCGTGGCGTAAATGTAATAAATCGGCAATGCGACGAATAACATGCTCTTCAATGGCATCGAGATGTTGGTCGGCATAGGCAACTTGCCACAATAGCTCAACAATTTTAATGCGATCACTTAATTCATAATGCTGGTTAATCAACGACGTAAAACGATAAAAGTCACTGGCATGATGCGATTCATCTTCAGCAACGGCCAAAATATCGAGCACATCAGCTTTGTTTAATGAAAATTGTTGTTGTAATAACGACACGATTTTATCTTTTTCTGCGGCATCATAATTTTGGTCGGCTCGCATTACTTCAAATAATAATACTGCAGTGGCAATTTCTAGCGATAAGGCATTTGTTACGACGGTATCTTGTTGTAAATTTTTGATGAAAATGCGTATTTTAGTGATCATATTAACAGCCTATTGTATGAATTAATCTTAGTTGGTTGGCAATGCGATTGCTTTTAACTACTTTAGCGTAGCGCATTTACCAACGAAAAAAAATAATTGAGTCGACAGTCACGTAAATAACCGGACTCGACCCTACTGGTAACTATTTTCGTTGGTATACTTTAAAGTTGTAACTATGCGGATTTTTGTCGTCGCTAAGGTGCGGCTCCTCACTGACACATAGCCATTCATTATTGTTGTTGTAATCGGGAAACCTGGTATCGCCTTCGACGGTTAGATCAATTTCCGTAATGTAAAGTCGCTCGGCGGCTTTTAAACAGTGCTTGTAGATGCTGCCACCACCAATAACCATTATTTCTTCAACGTCTGTCACCAGTGCTAAAGCCGCGTCTACCGATGGCACTATTTCTACGCCATCTGCTTGATAATTGCTATTGCGGCTAATAACGATATTACGCCTGCCGGGTAATGGAAAGCCAATTGATTCAAACGTTTTACGGCCCATAATGACCGGTTTTTTTAAAGTTGTTTTTTTAAAGTATTTTAAATCGGCAGGCAGATGCCAAGGCATTTGATTATCTTGGCCAATTATCCGGCCATTGGCATGGGCAACAATCATGGAAAGTATGGTCATTTTGAAACTCTTAGATTAATGTTAGTAGTTGCAGTGGATTTTTCATAAATTAACATAGGTTCACAGATCTTGCTAAGTAATTAATGAACTTGGTAGACAGTCTAAAAAACAAAACCCTTAGTACATGAGCACTAAGGGTTTATAGTCGAGATTTATTGCGGGTGATTATTTACGATATTCAACATCAACGTCGTAATCGTCCTCGTCCCAATCTTCATCGTCTAAATCATCTTCAAGATCGGTATGATTTTCAATAGTTTCAGCATGGTAATCATCCCATTTGAATTCTACGGCTTCTTGAATATCAACTTCTTCAACTTCTTCTGGAAGTTGTTCAATAAAGGTCATTAGTTTTTGACATAACTCGTCAGTACCGTCGCGATTGTAGGCCGAAACTTTCAGTACATCGCCTTGCCAGTCTAAAGCTTCAATAACGCGAGCCATTGTTTCTTCGGCTTCGTCTTCAAGCAATAGATCAGTTTTATTAAACACTAACCATCTTGGTTTACCGGCAAGCTTTTCAGAGTATTGGTCAAGCTCATTAATAATTGTAACTGCATTTTCAGCGGGATCAGATTGATCTGCTGGCAATAAGTCAATTAAATGCACGAGTATTCGACAACGTTCTAAATGCTTTAAAAACTGAATACCTAAACCTGCGCCATCGGCGGCGCCAGAAATTAACCCAGGTATATCGGCAATAACAAAACTACGTTGACTGTTTAAACGCACCACACCCAAGTTTGGTACTAACGTTGTAAACGGGTAATCAGCAACTTTAGGCTTAGCAGCGGATACACTGCGAATTAAAGTCGATTTACCAGCA
Organism: uncultured Thalassotalea sp.; assembly: GCA_938075435.1. Taxonomy (GTDB): domain Bacteria; phylum Pseudomonadota; class Gammaproteobacteria; order Enterobacterales; family Alteromonadaceae; genus Thalassotalea_A. The sequence continues at coordinate 19,379 of CALJHL010000142.1, forward strand.
TTAGGTAGACCTAATAAACCGACATCGGCTAATAGTAATAGCTCAAGTTGCAAGTGTCTAACTTCGCCTGGGGTGCCTAAGGTTTTTTGTCGAGGAGCACGGTTAGTACTACTTTTAAATCGCAAATTACCTAAACCGTGCCAGCCGCCTTTAGCGACCATTAATTTTTGCTTATGCTTGGTTAAATCACCAATCTGTTCTCCGGTATCGACGTCAATAACTCGGGTTCCGACTGGAACTTTTAAAAATTCGTCTTCACCACCACGACCGGTACAATTGCGACCTTTACCGTTTTCGCCACGTTGAGCTTTATGAAAACGCTCAAATCGGAAATCAATTAAGGTATTCAGGTTTTCGTCGGCAACTAAATAAACATCACCGCCATCACCACCATCACCGCCGTCAGGACCACCGTATTCGATGTATTTTTCACGACGAAAACTTACGCAGCCACTACCACCGTCACCAGCATCAACACGAATTTCTACTTCATCTACAAATTTCATTAGCTTAATTTAAGCTCCAAACATAAATGTATTTAACTATTATAACCAGTGTTCATTAGTTATACCAAATCCGATAATAAATTGACCAATAAAGTGTCGGAATTGCTATTACATTAATGTGACTGGATTTTTCTAAGATCTAGAAACAAAAAACCTCGCTACAAGGCGAGGTTTATTAATTGGTTTCGCTACAGTAATTAGTCAGCAATGATGCTAACGAATTTACGGCTTTGAGGACCTTTAACTTCAAATTGTACTTTACCAGAGGTTAAAGCAAAAAGAGTGTGATCTTTACCAATACCCATGTTCGAGCCAGGGTGGAAACGAGTACCACGTTGACGAACAATGATGTTACCCGCTAAAACTGATTCGCCGCCAAAACGCTTAACGCCTAAACGTTTAGCTTCTGAATCACGACCGTTACGAGTACTACCAGCTGCTTTCTTATGTGCCATTGTTAACTACTCCTATTAACCGTTGATACCAGTAATTTTCACTTCGGTAAACCACTGACGGTGGCCTGCCTGCTTGCGTGAATGCTTACGGCGCTTAAATTTAACAATTTTGATTTTATCCGCACGGCCTTGGCTGACTACTTCAGCTGTTACCTTGCTACCAGCAATGTAAGGTGCACCTACATTGATGTCGTCACCATTGGCAACCATTAAAACATTTTCAAATTCTACTGTAGAACCAACTGCTAGTTCTAGTTTTTCTAAGCGAAGAGTTTGACCTTCACTTACACGATGCTGTTTGCCACCGCTTAGGAATACCGCGTACATAGCTACTCCGTACTGCGTCACTTTTTCAGACGCACAAATTAAAATATTAGGTCGCGGATTCTACGCGAAGATTCTTGGAAGGGCAAGGGTAATTATAGAAAATAAGGTAATTATTTAATAAATCAGATGAATAAAATTTAGCAGACTAAGTTTTTACCTCAACCCCTTTTTCTTTCTGTGGATATATTACTGTAAATAACAGAGAAATCTTTGCTCTAGCGCAAAATAGTGTAAAATCAGTTGCTCTCTTATAGAGAACAAACAAAGCCGTTACGCTTTATTTATTAAACATAATAATAACGCCGATAAATTTGAAAAGAAGTCTGATGAATATTACTCAAATCCAAGAACTTGCTCAACAAGACATGAACGACGTCAATGCTCTTATTTATGGACAATTAGAATCGGACGTGGCTCTAATCAACCAACTTGGGATCTACATTGTAAATGCCGGTGGTAAACGCATGCGGCCATTACTGACCGTACTCGCTGCTCGGGCCCTAGGTTATCAAGGGAAAGACCATCTCTGTTTGGCGGCCATTATTGAATTTATCCATACTGCGACCCTATTGCACGACGATGTGGTCGACGAATCGGCGTTACGCCGAGGGCGCGAAACGGCAAATGCCTTATTTGGTAATAGTGCCAGTGTTCTGGTTGGCGACTTTCTTTATACCCGTTCATTTCAAATGATGGTTAGCTTAAACAATATGACCATTATGAAAGTATTATCGAATGCTACTAATACGGTAGCTGAAGGGGAAGTGTTGCAGTTGATGAACTGTAATGATGCCGATACCACCGTTGAAAGCTACATGCAGGTCATTTATTGTAAAACGGCCAAGTTATTTGAGGCGGCAACTCGTCTAGCCGTCGTGGTTACTGGTCATGATCAGGTCGCTGAAAAGGCGATGACAGCCTATGGTAAACACTTAGGCACAGCCTTTCAATTAATTGATGACTTACTCGATTACACTGCAGATGCACAAGAAATGGGTAAAAATGTTGGTGATGACTTGTCTGAAGGTAAGCCGACTTTGCCATTGTTACATGCAATGCATAATGGTAATGAGCAGCAAGCTAAAATGATCCGCGAAGCAATAGAGCTGAGTAATGGCATGGATCACCTCGATGCTATTTTAGCCGCCATGCGAGAAACTGGGGCATTAGACTTCACCCAAAAAATGGCCGAGCAAGAAGCAGAAAAAGCCATTCGAACCTTAGATTTTTTACCTGAGTCAGAACACAAGCAAGCATTAATTGCTCTGGCCCATATAGCCGTAGAGCGCAATGCATAACATTGGCAATGGTTTGATAATCTAAAAACAAAAAAACGGCCAATAGGCCGTTTTTTATTATACCAACACCAGCAAATGGACTGGTATTACGCCATAAAGTCGATACCTTCTTGGATATCTTTGTTTAGCGTTGCTAACATTTCATTTTTAGCATTTTCTTCATAAGCACTTAACTCGCCATACGGTAAGTATTCTTCGATACCATTTTTACCTAAACGAATCGGCTGTGCAAAGAAGTCTGCATCGGCTGTGTTGCCATCAACATAAGCGTAATCGATTACGTCTTCACCTTGCAGGCCTTTAACTAAAGACATACAAAAACGAGCAGCAGCTGCGCCCATTGAAAGAGTAGCAGAACCACCACCAGCTTTAGCGTTAACTACTTCAGTACCGGCATTTTGAATACGCGGAGTTAATGCATCAATTTCTGCTTGGCTAAACTCAACACCTTCAACTTGTGAAAGTAGAGGTAAAATAGTCGTACCAGAGTGACCGCCAATTACTGGAACCTTAATGTCGCTAGTAGATAAGCCTTTTAATTCAGCGATAAATGTTTCACTACGGATAACGTCAAGAGTAGTAACACCAAATACACGGTTTGCTTCGTACGTACCGGCCTTTTTAAATACTTCAGCAACAATTGGTACTGTACCATTAACTGGGTTAGTGATAATACCAACCAGAGCTTTTGGACAGTTAGCAACAATACCTTCGGCTAATGTTTTAATGATGCCTGCATTTACAGCGAATAAATCAGCACGATCCATTCCTGGCTTGCGCGGCATGCCTGCTGGAATAATAACAATGTCAGCGTTTGCTAAAGCGGCAGCTAAATCGTCAGCACCAAAACCAGCAACTTGAACGTCTGTAGGTATGTGCGATAAATCAACAGCAACACCTGGAACGACAGGAGCTACGTCATAAAGTGATAACTCAGAGCCCGCAGGTAATTGAGTTTTTAATAGTAATGATAATGCTTGACCGATGCCGCCAGCAGCACCTAAAACAGTAACTTTCATTGAAGTTCTCCAAAAATATTGAAATGATAAATTCATATAGTGTGCAAAAAAGAGTAATTACAATATCGCACACTGAGTAATTACTTTATTTTATTTGGCACAAAAGATACAGAAACAAGGCTTAAATTACAATCAATTTTGTCATAAGATACAATTGCTAGATATTATACATAAGTCTAATTTTTAATATAATTAGGCTATTAACGGTCAATAACTATATTTAACTATTTGATTCATTGGAAACTTAGTAGCTTAGTTGATAATATTATAAGACGTTTGCTTTCAATAATAGTAACCTATATTGTAACTTAACGCGTGCCCATGGCTATAATCGCAATTTTAATTAAAAGACACTGATATGAGCTTACAACAAAAACAAGAAGCACTAGTAAATGCATTTAAAGAACTGTTGAAACAGGAGCAGTTTGGTTCACAAGGAGATATAGTTGACGCTTTAAAAAATCAAGGCTTTGACAATATTAGTCAATCAAAAGTTTCTCGTATGTTAAGCAAATTTGGCGCGGTAAGAACTCGTAACGCTAAACAAGAAATGGTCTATTGTTTACCTGCCGAATTAGGTGTACCAACAGCAAAAAGTCCATTAAAACAACTGGTACTGGACATTGAATATAATGAAGTGATGATTATATTGCATACCAGCCCTGGCGCTGCCCAACTTATTGCCCGGTTATTGGATTCGTTAGGAAAGACTGATGGGGTACTTGGCACGATTGCTGGCGATGATACTATTTTTATTGCTCCTACTAAAGTAAATGAGATAGAAGCAACCGTGGAAAAACTGAATTTATTATTTCAAAAATATCAATAGGTCGTTAAGTCGCAACACCATAAATTAGTTTAAAAGGGCAGATGATGCCCTTTTTTTGTGGCTTTGTTTAATGTCGCTATTGCTTAAGGTAGCAATGTTTTTAACTTGTTATTTTGTTAAGCTTCACTTAATTCTTCAATAAAATCTAATGACGGTGCGAAAAATGCGGCCCCGGTTTCTGCTTGGGTATATTTAAGCATGTGGTCGAAATTGCCCTGTTCGTCACCTTCGATCATGCTCTTTAATATCAATTCGAAATTTTCTGGCGTATGACAATAAGAAAGAAAGAATAGTCCCTGTATTTTCATGTGACCGTAAGGCATGCTTTGTCGTAATATTTCTAACGAGTTGCCATTCTTATCTTTTAGATTCGCGCGTTTGGTATGCGCCGTTTCCGCTTTTTCAGCGGCACTATATTCAATATCATCACGTTTAGTGCGACCAAAAATATTTTCTTGTTGCTTTTCTTCTAATGACTGCCATAAATTCATGTTATGGCGATAGCGTTGCAGATGTAAATAGCTGCCTTTTACAAAGTTTGGGTCTTGGCTTGGTGCGATTAAAGCAACTTCTCTTTTATGCAATCCATGCGGGTTTTCAGTGCCATCGACAAAGCCGGTTAAGTCGCGACCATCTAAATAACGAAAGCCTTTAACCTGTTCAATTAATTCAACCGCGGAGTCTAATAATTCACAAACTTTGACACTAACGACGTGGTTTACATCGGCACGATCACTGCGTATCTCTATAAATAAGTCGTAATTGGTTGCTGGCGCTATACGGTCGTCGCACTTTAAAGCGGTAAATGGTCTTAGCTGTTTAGGGCGAGCTTGACTGTAGAATTCATCCCAATAGTTTGCGCCGATAGCAATTACTGTACTCATATTTGCTTCCGAAAATTGGTCAGCATAGTCATCAAACATTGCTGGTAGTTTTGATAAGGCGGTACGTAGATAGCCATTTTTATTGTCTAAAACATTAAATAGCAAATAATAACTATGTAAATTTGGTTCGGCACATATACCAAATTGCTCTCTGGCCATTGGGTTACTCAATTTTAATTATTGTAGATAATTAAGTATATGAGTTTATTAGTAATTGCAAAAGAAAATATTGCAAAGAACTGCAATCCAGTGGTAATTATAGCAATTACATAAATGATTAAGGTTGGAGAATGCTGGTAGTAATAAAATTAATGAGTGTTGGCAGCTACTGAAAATAGCTTTTTATCATGCCATCTCAGCATGGTTAACCTTTCGCCCCAAACACAACCTGTATCTAAAGCATAGACATTCGGATGCTGACAAATGCCTTGCAAAGAAGCCCAATGCCCGAATACCCATTTTATGTTATCGAGCTGTGGGTTGGCGGTATACCAAGGCTGTAAATCGGCATTGTCGAGCTGCTCAGGTGCTACTTTTTGGTTAAAATCTAGTGAACCGTCTTGATAACAAAAACGCATCCGGGTGAAGGCGTTTACACTATAGCGAAATTTTTCAATTTCAGTCGTGGCTTGTTGCCAAGAATTTGGGCTATTGCCATACATTAATTGTAGCCAATAATTACGTGCGCTCGAAGCAATGCGTTGTTGCACAAATTGGCTTTGCGCAATGGCTTCAGCAAGTTGCCATTGTGGGCTTAAACCCGCATGAGTCATAAACGCTTGTTGTTGGGGAAGTTGCAATAAGAGCGGCTGCTGAGCTAACCAGTCCATCAACTCATCGACGTCAGAGGCATTTAAAACCTGCTCTAGCTGGTCACTCTTTTTCGCCGATTTTATGCCAGCATGCACAGCCAGTAGATGTAAATCGTGATTACCCAATACAACTTTAGCGCTGGCGCCTAAACTTTTAACTAAACGTAAAGTTGCTAAAGAATCAGGACCTCGAGCGACTAAATCGCCGGTTAGCCAGAGTTGGTCAAGGTTGCTGTCAAAATCAACTTGTTGCATTAATTGCACAAGTTCTTGATAACAACCTTGGATATCACCAACGAGGTAAATGGCCATAAAGGTTAATTTAAAATATTTGGAATGGCAAGACTGAACATCGGGATCTCTACTTTATAATAATTATCCTGAAGATCTTTAAAGGTATAGTAGCCTTCCATAGTACCGATAGGGGTTTTAATGACAGAACCACTGGTATAACGATATCTTTGGCCGCTCTGTAAAATCGGTTGTTGACCAACAACACCATCACCTTCAACCGTCACTTTTGCACCATTAGCATCTGTTATTAGCCAACTCCTCGACATTAACTGTAACGTTTTCTCACAATTATTTTCAATGGTAATGGTATAGCTAAATACAAATCGCTGTTGATATTCATCTGACTGCTCTTCAATATAATGAACATCGGTATTTATCTTGATCAAATTTGCGGTGTCTGACATGCGATACTCATTACCTTATAATTCGGGTGGGTTATCCGTTAAATAGTTGGCAACATTAATGTAATCTTCAAGACTTAAGTTTTCAGGGCGTAATCCTGGATTAAGACCTAAAGCTTCAAGCTGTTCAACGTTGAGCAGTTTTTTAAAACTGTTGCGAATAGTTTTACGACGTTGATTAAATGCTTCTCTGGTAACGCGAGCTAGCCATTTTACATCTTTGGCCGGGTACTTAATTGTTTTATGCGGAACTAATCGCACTATTGCACTATCAACTTTTGGTGGTGGCTGAAATGCTTCAGGACCAATTTCCATCACAGGTATTACCTGACAAAAATACTGGGTCATAATTGACAGACGACCAAAGGTCTTTGAATTTGGCGATGCCGCCATACGATTAACCACTTCTTTTTGTAACATAAAGTGCATATCTTGCACGCAATCTTCAAAAGTAAGTAAATGAAAAATCAATGGTGTCGAAATGTTGTAAGGCAAGTTTCCGAAAATGCGCAACGGTTTGTCTTTTGCTAACGATGCAAAATCAAAATTTAATGCGTCGGTTTCATAAATCGTTAAATTTTTTGCGATAAACGGATGATGACGAAGGCGATGCGCTAAGTCACGGTCGAGCTCGACCACTGAAATATCACCAACTCGTTCAATAACGGGCTCAGTTAATGCCCCTAAACCTGGACCAATTTCAACTAAGTTGTCACCTGTGGTTGGGTCGATAGCGTCAACGATCCTACCAATCACAGATTGATCATGTAAAAAGTTTTGTCCAAAACGTTTTTTTGCTTGATGGCCTAAATGGCTTTTATTACTCATTGATGATTTTTTACTAATTCAATTGCACTATTAATTGCAGCTCTAAAGCTACCCGAGTCGGCTTTGTTGGTACCAGCCAGTTCAATCGCTGTGCCATGATCTACCGAGGTCCTAATAAAAGGTAAACCTAAGGTAATATTTACTGAAGATCCAAAGCCTTTGTATTTCAGTACTGGTAAGCCTTGATCATGGTACATGGCTAAAACGGCATCAGCATCATTTAAATATTTTTCTTGAAAAATGGTGTCAGCAGGCAATGGACCTACTAAATCAAGCCCTTGTGCACGCAAGCTTTCTAATGCTGGGGTGATGACTTCTATTTCCTCACGACCTAAGTGGCCATCTTCACCTGCATGCGGATTAAGGCCACAAACATAAATTCGAGGTGTCGCAATGCCAAACTTTTCTTTTAGGTCTTTATTCAGTATGTTGGTAATTTTAATGATACGTTCAAATGTTATCGCTTTTGATACATAAGCTAGGGGAATATGCGTCGTCATTAACGATACCCGTAAACCTGGCGTTGCTAACATCATGACAACATCGGGGCAGTTTGCTTGTTGGGCAAAGTATTCGGTATGACCACTAAATGGAATTCCCGCTTTATTTATTAAGCCTTTATGCACCGGACCAGTAACTATGGCTTTAAATTCACCGCTCATATTGCCTTCACAGGCGAGGCGTAAGGTTTCAACTACATAGGCGCCATTGTTGGCGTTTAATACCCCAGGTTGACAATCTTCATGTAACGCGACCGGTAACACTTGTATCGTGCCGCCTTGATGAGTACTTGGTGCTGCACAGGGATCATAAATAATGACTTCAAGAGGCAAGTTTAAGCGTTGCGCTCGTTCAGTTAATAAGTCGGGATCCGCAATGGCAATTAATTGTACGGGCCAGTTTTCTTGAGCCAATTGAATCAATATATCCGGACCAACACTTGCTGGTTCGCCCGGCGTTACAGCAATTTTATAAACCATTAGTTAGACTCATCAGCTTCTAAAATTTCAATGTAAGCTTCGTCACGTGTTTCTTTCAACCAACGCTGAGATTCGATTAGGAATTTGCGGTTATAAATTAATTGGTAAGCTCGGTTGGTATCACTTTTCTCGGTTGCATCTAAAACTCGGCGACCGGTAAGCTGTACTAAATGCCAACCAAATGAAGAACGAAATGGCGGATGGTATTCATCTATTTCAAGGCCCGACAATGCTTTGGTAAAGACTGGATCATAACCACTTGGATCGGCCCAACCTAAATCACCGCCTCGTGTCGCCGTTGGACCTTCAGAATGCTCTCGTGCTAAGGCATCAAAATCTGCTTCCCCAGCTTTAATTTTTATCAGAAAGTCTTTTAGGATTTGTTCAGCCTTTTCTTCGGATAGAATAATTGATGGTTCAATTAAAATATGACGAGACTTAACTTCGGTTATTTCAACAATTTCTTTACCACGTAAGCCCAATATTTTAACAATGTTAAAACCTAAGCCGGTACGAACCGGGCCAAAAGATTCGCCACTACTTTTACCATCAACCAATTCGGCAAATAACGTTGGCATTTCATTAATACCATGCCAACCAGTATCTCCACCTTTAAGAGCGGTAGGAGAGCCCGATGACGCAATGGCAATTTTCTTAAAATCAGAACCAGTCTTCAATAATTCCATTACTTTGTCGGCACGTTCTTTAGTTGCAACTAAGTCAGCTTGGGTGGGTTCATCCGGAAATGCGATAAGAATATGGCCAATGTTATATTCAATATCGTTATTTGTTTGTTCTTTCATTAGTTTTACTAAATTATCGATTTCTTGATCTGTAATGTTTACTCGACGGCGAACACTGGCACGACGCACTTCTCCGGTTATCATCTCAGTGCGAATACCTTCACGGTATTTTTCATAACTACCAATTTCGCTAATTATTTTTTCTCTGAATTGCTCTAGGTTCATATTGGCATTATCTTTGGCAATATTGGCAATCGTATCATCAAGTTGGGCGTCACTTATTTGCACGCCCATGCGTTCGCCGATTTCCATTAATAACGTATCATTGATTAACTTTTCCATCGCTTGGGTGGCTAACGCTTGATCGGACGGCAGGCTTTGATTTTCGGCTAATGCTTGTTTTTTTACGTTGCTAACTAAATCATTAACTTCAGACTGTAAGACAACGCCGGTATTTACTATTGCAGCTACTTTATCGAGTTCTTGTTCTTTAGCTGTAACTACAGAAGATGTTGATACAGCGGTAAAAGCTAAGCCTGTGAATATAAAGGCTAATTTAATTATTTTTTTCATTTAATATAAGTTTCTTAAGTTAATTATTTAGGAAATATGGTCGTTTATCGCCAAATATGCCTGATTCTAACATATCGTTAATGCCTAGTGGTTTTTGATTTTCACCTAAGCCTTTTAGAATAAACTGTATCATAACAGCATTATCAAAGGCATCGCGATTTTCATTCATAAACTCTTGTTCGTTTAAATTAGTATTAATACTTCGATGATAGGCCACTCTAATTGCCCAACAACAACTTTCATATTGTAAACCGGCATAAGCTTCTAAAGAGCGCTTTTCGACTAAATCTTGAGTCGCAAAGCCGACAAATTGCCAATTTTTATTGATCGGAAAACTACTTAATGCCGAAATCTGTTCAATGGCAGAGCCGGAAATATCGTTAATATAGCGATGACTCAATTGGAATAAATTACGGCCGTCGGCTCGATAATCAAGGCTCAATTGGCTTTTATCGGTTTGCTGCAACCCTGTGTCGTACTGAATATCACCTTTTAATTGCCAACGATTTGCAAATTTAATAAACAAATCGGCCGCTAAAGAAGAAGAGTCTTTTTGTGTTTTGTCATTATCTAAAGAAATATTGCTATTGTTAAGGTAGTAGATTCGACCAACACTTAAATGAAATAGTTCATTATTATCGTCATTAAGTAGTCGAGTCGATGCACCGAGTGACACTTGGTTGGCTTCGGCAATTCTATCAACGCTACTAAAACGACGATCTCGGAATAAACCATCGAAATCATCTTGCAATGCAGCACTGTCATATACATAGATATCATTTTGATTTTTATTTGAAATATACAGATATTGAATTTGCGGTTCAAAGGTTTGCACCATATCTTCAAAGAACATCGTGGTATCGCGATCAAAATTTAAGCCGGTATGTATGCGTACCTTAGGCATAGTTCGGGTTACGCTTTCTTCAAGCTCAAACGAACTGTTGTTGTTAATGTTTTCAATATTATCTTGTTGGTAAATGGTATGCAGCAGATTAAAATCAGAATTTACAAACCAACCCGGGGTTGAGTAAGGCAAATTAATGCCCGTTTCGATATGAAATCTATCGGCGGTGGGTAATAAATCATCAGAAATATCAAAGTGACTATACTCACCGTAAAAGTTGAAGGCGCTATTGAAATAGCCAAGCGGTTGCGACAAATCAAACTCTATTTGCGGCAAGGTTTTGTAACTTTTTTGATTGTCACCCAAAACATTAAAATCTTGTATTATGATAGTGCTGTGCCAATTATCGCTAAAATAAGATAACTTACCTATACGCCATAAATAAGCATCTGAATCACTAAATTGTTCGCTGCCAATGTCAACAAGGTAGTTATCATCGCTAATATCACTAAAATCGACATAGGCTCGATAATTTTCAGAAAAAGTACCCATATGTTGATAGCGAAATAAGTGGCGGGAGTCTTGATTATTTACTAATTTATCATCCTCTTCTAAATACTCCATATTTATTACCCCAAATTGCTCAGACGCTAAATATCGAAATTCAGTTTTTAATTGGGTGCCACGTTCCGACATATGATAAGGGGTGATAGTTGCATCTAAATTTTCGGAAATGTTCCAATAAAAAGGTTGTCCGTATTCAAAACCGGAACTATTTGACGTTGATATTTGCGGATATAAAAAACCAGTTTTTCGTTCTTTAGTCAACGGGAAATTAAAATAAGGTAGGTAAAAAACTGGCACACCCTTAACCCTAAATACGGTATTCCAGGTTTCACCGGTATTGTCTTTACTCGATAGGTTTATTTCGCTTGCCGAAATTTCCCAGTCAGGGACTTCATCCAAACAGGTAGTAAAGGTGGATTCAGTTAATACTATGCCTTTGTCATTAACTTCTAATTTTTCAGCAGTACCTCTACCCGGCGTAGTATTCATTCTATAGTTTGTATCCGCCATTATAATCTGTTGAGATTCAATGTTAGCGAATAATTTTTCCGAATCAATGGACATTCTACTGTCTTGATAACGAGTCGAACCGATCGTTTCCAGTTCACCTATATCGCGATCAATCGCGACTTCTTCCGATTCAATTTTTTTGTCTTCAGATGCGACTTTTACGCCACCAAAAAAGCGGGCGATATTGTTTTTTTCAATTAAAGCCTTTTTTGATTGCACGATGATGTTTTTTTGATTCAGTTTTTCATCCAAATCCATAATGATAGGTGATGGTGGAAAGACAACGCATTCATTTTGAAATGGCTGCGTTGTACTTTGCTCGGCAGCGAAGGCTAAATTGCAAATACAATAACTGATAAGAACTATACTACGGGAAAATTGCATGCCTATTCCGTTTTAAAATGCCGGTCAATACATCGGGTTTAAATTTTAACGATGATATTAAAGCGCCATGTGCAATGATGTAACTAATATTAATTATTATGTTGTAAAGTTTAACAAATTTTAATTGTTAAGTATCTGAAAAAGATTTGTTTAAGTTTTAATTATATCCATGACTAACCTATAGTCAAAAGTTGTATGAAAAATAACTAATTATAGTTATTTTTAAACGATCATAATATAGTAATTTTCTTTGCGCAGCTATTTGGTTATATTGACCATTATCTATTTACTTTCAGGCAGAAATTCAATTGGCAATTGCAACTCGTCGCGAACAATTACAACAATGGCTAGCCGTTGTTTTTCCCAATTCAAGTTTGCAATTAACGCAATTAAATGGCGATGCTGGATTTCGCTGTTATTATCGCCTGCAACGTGATGATAAATACCATATTGTTGTTGATGCGCCGCCCGATAAAGTAAATAACTTAGCTTTTGTTGAAATGGCCGACGCATTTGCCAAGCAAAATCTGTGTGTACCTGAAATTATTGCCTACCAAGCAAGTCTTGGCTTTATGTGTTTAGAAGACTTTGGTGATACCTTGCTCGCCGATAAATTAACCACAACAACAATGGACAGTTTGTATCAGCAAGCATTGTTATTGTTGCCTAAAGTCGCTCAGGTTGAGAGTAGCAAATTATGGTCGTTACCAGTTTATGACCGTGCCTTGTTACAGCTCGAACTGGATATATTTAAAGACTGGCTTGTGGGTGCTCACTTATGTCTTGAGTTAGATAATAATGAGCTTGAACAACTGCAAGATTGCTTTGATGTGCTGGTTAATAGTGCTTTGGAACAACCTCGGGTAACGGTTCATCGAGATTTTCACTCGCGCAATTTAATGCTGTTAGACAATGGTGAAATAGGGGTTATCGATTTCCAAGACGCGGTACAAGGGCCGATAACTTACGATTTAGTTTCCTTGTTACGTGATTGTTATGTGCGCTGGGATGACCAGCAAGTAGATGATTTACGAAAGCAATATTTACAACAACTAACTGTGCATCGGCCCGAATTTAACCTAGACGAATTAACATTTTCACGGTGGTTTGATTTAATGGGTTTGCAACGCCATATAAAAGCGGCCGGCATTTTTGCTCGTCTATATCATCGTGATGGTAAGGCCGGCTACTTAGCTGACATTCCTTTAACGCTAACCTACATAATCGATATCGCTGGCAAATATCCAGCGTTACAATTTTTATCACAGTTAGTTAAAAATAAAGTATTGCCAGCACTACAAAACCAAGCCGTGGAGTTAACACCTTGAAAGCTATGATCTTAGCCGCAGGACGAGGGCAACGGATGAAGCCGTTAACCGATCATTGCCCGAAGCCATTATTGAGAGTTGCAGACAAGCCACTGATAGAACATCATTTAATTCGCTTAAAAGCAGCGGGCATTGTAGACATTGTCATAAATCATGCCTGGTTAGGCGAACAAATTGAGCAGTATTTTGGTAATGGCCAGCATTGGGGAGTTAGAATTAGCTACTCGGCTGAGGGCGATGCCGCGCTTGAAACTGCAGGTGGTATCGTTAAAGCGCTTGAATTTCTAGGCTCTGAGCCTTTTTTAGTGGTTAATGGTGATATTTTTTGTGATTATGACTTTAAAAAACTGCCTATTTTATCTACAGAAACTTTGGCGCATTTAATTTTAGTGCCAAATCCACAACATAACCCTGATGGCGACTTCACCATTACAGGTCAATATTTACAAACTGAAGGCAAGACGAGCAAGTACACCTACTCAGGTATTGGTGTTTATGATCCTAAGCTATTTTCTGACTTAGCTATTGAAAAAGCACCGCTTGCACCCATCTTAACAAGGGCTATGCAAAAGCATCTAATTGTTGGCTCACTCTATCAAGGGATATGGAGTGATGTCGGCACACCACAGCGTTTAAAACAAATAAATAAACAGGTTACAGGTCACTAATTATGCGAATTTGGGGTAAAGTTTTTGGTTTTTTACTGGGTTTTATGGCCGGTAGACTAATTGGTGCTTTAATCGGTTTATGGTTAGGGCATAAATTTGATCAGGGCCTAGGTTTAGATTTTAATGCTTTTAATAAAGAAAATGCCGTTGAACGACAAAAATCATTTTTTAAAGTAACCTTCTCGGTAATGGGCCATATCGCTAAAGCCAGTGGCAGAGTTAGTGAGGATGAAATCGCTTTTGCTAAGCAATCGATGCGAAAATGGGACCTTAACCAAGAGATGACAAAGCTGGCGCAAACGGCATTTAGTCAGGGCAAAAGCCCAGACTTTGAGCTGAGTAGCCAACTTAAAAGTTTAAAACGGGCAAGTTTTGGTCGCCATGATTTAATCCAAATGTTTATCGAAATTCAAATTCAGGCGGCGTTTGCCGATGGTGAATTGCATCCCAATGAGCGAATGATTTTGCACACCATTGCCCGTAGCATGGGGATTTCTGCTAGGGAATTGGATCTATTATTAGATAGAATTGTTGCCGGCGAGCAGTTCCATCAACAAGGTCAAGCGCAATCTCCACAACAGGCGAAGCAACATTTGGCCAATGCCTATAAAGTACTGGGCGTTAAGGCGGATACTGACCCAAGAGACATTAAAAAAGCGTATCGTAAATTAATGTCTCAACATCATCCCGATAAGTTAGTGGCGAAAGGTTTACCGCCACAATTGATGGAAGATGCCAAACAAAAGGCCCAAGACATTCAAGCGGCTTATGAGCTGGTAAGTAAGCAAACATAGCAAATTTATGACACCATGATTTTAATGAAAGAGTTTAAAGCTTATGGCTATTATGTATTCAATTAATGATCTAAATAATATTAATGAAAAATTGCAGCCTCTTAAGGAGCTTGCTGAACGAGAGTTAAAGTCAATTTATGGGTTGTCCAGTAATGTATATACACCGCATATTGATGCTCACAACAAAGTCTGTGTTCGCAAAGCAAAGATATTGCTAGATCTCAAAAATAATGGCCTGATGCCGTTTACCGAGGTGGAAACCATTAGCGCCAAGCTAATGACTCTTTATAAAAGGGCTGAAAACAATAAAATAGTAGAATACAACGGACATAGCTATGAATGTCAGTTCGCGCCCTTAACACTCAGTAAATCTGGAAAGATAGTTCGTACTTGGGCAAAATATTGGCTTAAAAAAACAGCTGATGGAAAAAATGATGAGCAATGGCAGAGTCAAGTTCGAGAAATTTGGCCAGAAAATTTCCTTATCAAAGTTAGCGATATTCAATGAATGGATTCAACTGTTAAGTAGTTGCTTATGCCTACGGTCAATAAGATCGATCAGACAGGTTGTAATAAGCGAGTAAGGGTCATCCAACCAGTCTATGAAAGTATTCATTTGGCTCGGTTTTGCATAGCTTCACATTTTTGCCAACTAACAACTAACTTCGCACAGAGAAACAATGCCTCCTTGAATATGAAAGTTACCTTGCCATGAAGTCAGTAGGCATATATTTTTTACTTGAAGGTGTTAGTCTAGTTTTAGGTAGTAAAAATAAAAGCAATATTTAAAATACAAACTGTAGAAAATGCTCTTAAACATTCGAACTCGACAACCCTAAAAAAAGAAACCGATTCATCGCGTTGAGGTGAAAAGAAAGAACCCCCTGCATGCTAAACAACAAAGCACTATTCAAATTTTAGTAAAATGGCAATACCCTTCAACCAACATCTAATCATATTTATAAAATGAAACAAATATCAGGTTTTACCCTATAAGAGTATTTGTAAATATAGGCCAAGCTTATTTATGCTCAGTCAAATAACTTACTACTCATTTTTCCACATAAAAAAAGTAGAACCCTCAATTATAGGAATTGTTATTCCATAAGAGCATTATGGGTTTATTCATAAATAGGTTGTTAGTAATTACCCATTGATGGATTCTTGCCGTGCGTGTGTTAGGCAAGAGATTGTATCGTGTAAAAGATAAAAAGATTGTCTGACTTAATAAAATGCTTGTTTTTTTTGACTGCGAGTTTTATTTAACTAATTGGCGTGATTAGACTTCATAATTTTTTGAAAATCTACGTAAAATAAAATTTTTTTAACTTGGATAGGTTGAAGATAAAGTAATGAAACGAAGTTTTATTGAAGAAAATTCAGATAACAATAGTTTATTAATTGAATCTAATTATGGAAAAAATGTTAATGAAATAGGGCTTATTACTTCATTAAAGGCTGAGATTAAAAATTGCATCAATCAGTCGACCTGCGATCTAAAACTTTTGAGTGAATTCAATGCCCTCGTGAGAGAACACAGTAGTATTGCATGCCAAATAATATTTCAAGTGATGGCTGATTTACATTTTAATCGTGAGGCCGCTCTGGAGCACTGGATAAAAATACATCAGCACTCGATATCGCTAAATGAGCTGCTTGGGCGGCCCTTACCTTTGCTGGCTATCATTTGTGACTACTTTTCTAATCAAAATAATAACTTACTTAATAATCCAAAACTCACTTCCCAGGAGCATTTTGACAGTTTAGTCAACCATTCCTCCCTTGATCGTCTGACCGGACTTTTTAACCGAAACTGCTTAAACGACACGCTAACACATTTGCTCGCGTTAGCTCAAAGAGCAGGTATTGAGTTGTCTTTTCTGTTTTTAGACTTGGATGACTTTAAATCGATCAATGATACCTACGGACACCAAATAGGTGATTCTATATTACATAAATTAGGACCGTTACTGTTAAGTATTATACGACAAAGTGATATTGCGTTACGCTACGGCGGAGAAGAATTTATCATTCTTATGCCTAATACAAATGGTAAAGATGCATTGCTGCTGAGTAACCGCATTCGCTTAAAGGTTAAAAATATCTCTTTGATAGAAAAGGGGATTAAACTCAATATTTCTGTTAGTGGCGGGCTTGCGGTTTATCCAACACATGCAAAAACGGTAGACGAACTTATTTATTCCGCAGATAGTGCCTTGTATAGAGCTAAAGCTGCAGGTAAAAATAATATCAAGGTTTTTAAACGTGACAATCGCCATTATTTACGGGCTCCATTGATAAAAAAATAAAAATTAAACTGTAAGCGCTAAATGAACTACCGGGGGCTATTGATCTATTTCTTTCGCTTTAAAATTCCAGGGAAGTAGCGCTTCGATATCGTTCTCAGTTTCTGCACAAGGCAATGCTTTGAATATCGAGTTGAGGTATTTATAAAATTCAAGCCCATGTATTTGGCGGTTTCAATTAAGCTGTAATGCACAGCACAGCACAGCACAGCACTGGCACTCGCTTGTGCCGGAGTATCCGCAAATAACCAGGATTTTCTTCCCACGGTAAATGGCCTGATGGCATTTTCTGCCAAGATATTACTTATTCTTAACTAGCTGTTAGTGCAGTACACCGTAAGCTTTTCCCATTGATTGTGTAAATATGTCATGGCCTGGCCAGTTAAGCTGTCTTTGGCGGGGCATGGTTTATTGGTTTCCAGCCATTTTCTCAGTTTATTGAAAATCGGTACGCTTTTGTCTTGGCGTGCATTAAGTTTTTCATTGTCATTGAGGTGTTTTATTTCTCGCTCTATGCGGTACAGTTTATTAATAAAGCTTAGGGCCATGTCGGCTTTGGTGATTTTATTCTTTTTGTTTGTAGGTTGTGCCTTTTGTGCCTCAATGAATTTTCGACGTGAGTGGTCCATACAGCCCAAATGCGTTAAGCTGTTTTGTCGACACACCTCGTTATAGCCCGCATAACCATCGGTTTGAAGGTAGCCGTTCGTAAACCCATCGAGTAGGCGCACAGGTACGCCTCGACCGCGGGAGGGGTCGTAGTCAAACAACACACTTTGTTGATTCGGCGACCCACCCAACGTTACCCACATATATTTATCACCGGTAGGCGAGTAATTGGGCTCTTTGAGTACCTGAATGCGGGTTTCATCCGCCATAATGAGTGAACCCGAATGTTGGTGCTCCCTCAATAAATTGATTAACGGTTGCGTTTGTTTGGCCAGTGCTATTACCCAATTTGCTAAAGTGGCTCTGGATAGGTCGCCACCGTAACCCTTAATGATGTTTTCCAAGCGATACAGCGGCATTCCGTCAGCGTATTTTGAAATGATGATGTAGGTCATCACATTCACACTGCCCATGGCTTTAGGGACCGGATGTTTAACCACCTCGGCAAGTTTGATATGGGTGCCACCATGCGCGTCTTTGAATACCGCTTTTTCTTGCATGTATTCCAGTATTTGTACTTTTGCCGGAATAATATCAAGCTCTTCACGCACCTTAACAAAGAAGGTGTTAATGGCGCTAATGCAGGTCAGTTAACGCTGACCGGCTTTATTTTTTGCGTATCTTTGTGGTCTTGGTTTGACACTTCTGGGGTATTTTCTCTCCCGCCTTGGAGGTAATATTAAACTTGGCGCTAATTCATAGAAATATTTAAGTTGACCAGGGATCGCTCCTGGCGATGAATAAGGTAATCCGACTAATAGCCTCAATATATGCCCTACAGAAGCATTAAA
>CALJHL010000143.1 GCA_938075435.1 uncultured Thalassotalea sp.
AAAGTGGTCTTTATCGACTCTAACTCTACCACACCCAATGGTCAGGATTATGGTTGCAGAAAGTTTATATCGTGCTTGGAGCATTAACAATAACCACCCTTATCACCGAGAGTAATTTAAGGTGATTAAAAAGCAAGTTGCCATACGAAACCAGAGTGCTGAAGCAAATTTATTTGCTCGCCGAGCATTTATCACCTTTATCGGTATTATTTTTATGCTGTTGTTTTTATTTCATAATATATATGATCTTGAAGTAAACTCGTATAAAAAGTACCAAACCCGTTCAAATGAAAATCGGATCAAATTATTACCGGTTGCGCCAAACCGAGGCTTAATTTACGACCGAAATGGCATTTTATTAGCGGAAAACAAGCCGGTTTATTCTCTATCAATTATCCCTGAAGATAGTAAAAATCTGCAAATTACCTTAGATAATCTCAGTCAAATAATTGCCATTAGCGAAGAACAAAAAAATAATTTTATTGCCAGCTCGCGCCTTAAGCGTCGTTTTAAACCAATTGAATTAATATCTCGCCTTAATGATCAACAAGTGGCAAAAATTTCGGTTAATCAGCATCGCTTTCCAGGGGTAATTATTGAAGCACGCTTAAAACGTTATTACCCCTTTGCCGATCTCACCACTCACTCTTTAGGCTATGTTGCCAAAATCAATCGCAAAGATTTAATTAAGCTCGATAAAGAAGGCCACAGTGATAATTACAAAGCGACCCGAGACATTGGTAAACTTGGTTTAGAGCGTTACTATGAACAAACCTTACATGGTTCTATCGGCCATCAAGAGGTTGAAGTTAACAATCAAGGTAGAGTGTTAAGAACGTTAAGTTATACACCGCCAATCCCGGGAAATGACATCACTCTGACCTTAGATATTGAGCTGCAAATGATTGCTAAACGAGCTTTAGCAGGCAAGCGTGGCGCAGTGGTAGCGATAGATCCTCGAGATGGTGGCATACTTGCCCTTTATTCAAACCCCAGTTATGACGGCAATTTATTTGTGAATGGCATATCGACAACAAATTATAAAAAGTTACAGAATCGAAATAAACCGTTAATCAACCGAGCAACTAAAGGTACCTACCCGCCAGCTTCAACCATCAAACCATTCCTAGCTTTGGCTGGCTTGGACTACGACATCATCAGCACAACAAGTAAATTGTGGGATCCCGGTTGGTTTAAATTGAAGAATGGTAAGCGTAAATATCGCGATCATTTAAAGTGGGGCCATGGCTGGGTGACTATGGAAGAAGCGGTGATGCGGTCTTGCAATACCTACTTTTACGATCTGTCTTACAAACTTGGGATAGATAGAATTTCTGAAACCATGGCTAAGTTTGGTTTTGGTGAAACAACAGGCGTCGATATTCATGAAGAGAGTTCGGCAATATTACCGAGTCGAGGTTGGAAAAGAGCCCGCTATAATGAACCTTGGTATCATGGAGATACAGTTAACATAGGTATTGGTCAAGGTTTTTGGACCGTTACGCCATTGCAATTAGCACAAGCAACCTCGGTGTTAGTAAATAAAGGCCAAATAAAAGAACCACATTTTTTGGCTGCTACTCATCAGCCGGTGCTAGTTAGCGCCCAAAATTCAGAAAATTTAACGGAAAAAAATTCAGAACAACCGGCAGAAAACTTAGTGTTTGAAAAACAGCTTGTACCGTATCAGTTAAATGATTATCCGCCAATCGCATTAAAGAATTCCAAAAATTGGGATCTGGTTTTAGAAGCAATGCACAAGACGGTAAAAAGACCATCCGGAACTGGCTTTGGCGCCTTTAAGGGCACCAATTATGATGCCGCGGGTAAATCTGGTACCGGTGAAGTTGTTGGCCGTGCTCAAGACACAGATTACGATGCCAGTAAAATTTCTGAAAGTAACCGCGACAATGCCATGTTTATTGCCTTTGCGCCTTTTAAGAACACCGAGATAGTCGTGGCAGTAGCGATTGAAAACGTCGCCGTTGGTGGTGGCGGTTCCAATGCAGGTCCGGTTGCCAGACAAATAATGGATCAATATTTTGCCAGTCGCACCTTATTAACTAAACACCTCACTAACGACACTAAGAATTAAGAGACAATATCAATTATGCGTTATGCCGGTAAAGATCAAGCTAAAAAAAAGACCTTACTAGAACGGATCCACCTTGATTGGCCGTTGTTAGTGATGTTGATAGTGCTAATGTCTGTAGGCTTAGCTGTTATTTTCAGTGCTGGTGGTCAGGATATTGACCTAGTGATAAGGCAAGTAATTCGCTTAGGAATTGGCCTTGGGGTAATGTTTGTTGTTGCTCAAATTCCGCCAGTGGTCTATCAACGCTGGGCTGTAATTGTCTTTATTTTGGGCTTACTGATGTTATTGGCGGTGTTACTGTTTGGCCATGTTGGTAAAGGCGCGCAACGCTGGCTAGATCTCGGTTTTATGAAATTTCAACCTTCAGAAATAATGAAATTGGTTGTTCCGATGACCATTGCTTGGTTTATTAGTCAAGACAATCTACCAGCCAAGACTAAAAATATAATTATTGCGTTTATTTTAGTGATGTTGCCAACCTTAATGATTGCAAAACAACCTGATTTAGGTACATCTTTGCTAATCGCCTCCTCAGGCATATTTGTGATCTTTTTAGCTGGCGCGAGTTGGCGATTAATCGGTATTTGTCTGGGGCTAGTATCTGCTTTTATGCCAGTGTTATGGTTGTTTTTAATGAAAGATTATCAAAAGCAGCGAGTATTAACCTTCTTAGATCCAGAGCAGGATCCATTAGGTACTGGTTATCATATTATTCAATCTAAAATTGCCATTGGTTCCGGCGGTTTGCACGGTAAAGGTTGGTTGCAAGGCACACAGTCACAATTAGAATTTTTGCCGGAACGCCATACTGATTTTATTTTTGCGGTGTTTAGTGAAGAATTCGGCCTTATGGGGGTTACCGGCTTATTGTGCATTTATCTACTTATTGTGATGCGCGGTTTATGGATATCTTACAATGCTCAGGATGCTTTTACTAAGTTATTAGCAGGTAGCTTGACCTTAACCTTTTTTGTTTATGTGTTTGTTAATATTGGTATGGTTTCCGGTTTACTGCCGGTCGTTGGCGTGCCTTTACCTTTAGTAAGTTATGGTGGTACTTCGATGGTCACCTTAATGGCTAGTTTTGGGGTGCTTATGGGGATCAGCACCCATCGACGATTAATTGCTTAGTAATACTAAAAATAATTGCCAATAAATCAAATCACATATTGTGTCTGTTTTTATTTCGCCCTACACTGCTATTATATGGCGTTAATAAAGATATTCTTGTGAATTTATTTAAACTTTTATCAATAATTTTGGTACTTAACTTGCTAGCTGCGTGTGGCAACACCTCTCGCTATTCACAAACTCATGACAGCATTCCAACTCGTTTACCGACATCGTCAGAACTGGTAGAGCCTGCACCTAAAGTTGAATCGCCAAGTCGTGGCGGTAATAAACCTTACCAAGTATTCGGTAAAAATTATAAAGTAATGAATTCTGCACAGGGCTATGTCGCAGAAGGTGTCGCCTCTTGGTATGGCAATAAATTTCATGGTCATTTAACCTCAAATGGTGAAACCTATGATATGTATGCTTTTAGTGCCGCGCACAAGTCTTTGCCGCTGCCAACCTATTTACAAGTAACGAACTTGGCCAACAACAAATCGGTTATTGTCCGGGTTAATGACCGTGGGCCTTTTCATCAAGACCGGTTAATTGATTTATCGTACAGCGCAGCCTATAAATTAGGATACCTGGCGCAAGGCACGGCCAAAGTAAAAATTGAAGCGATAACCGCCGCCAACCTTGCCAAATTTTCGCCCCAATTAATTAAAAAGAATCAAATAGCCAAAACCCCTAAACCGACCCCCTCGGTGCAGAAACCACAGACAAGCTTGCCAGCTAGTTCGGCAAAGTTTGCGCAATTTATTCATGTATTAGTAACCCGCGATAAAATGCTAGCGGACAATACCGCCAAAGGGTTAAAGTTTTTGCTGCAAGTTCCGATAAAATTAACCGAAACAAATGAACTTTATCGGGTGCAAATAGGACCAATAGCTAATGCCAAACAAGCAAAGCTTTTGTTGGCCAATATTCAAAAACAAGGTTATCCAGAAGCCTACTCGTTAAATTCGTTTAAATAAGTTAACTCGAAAGAAAATGCTGATATACTTATCAACAATTTTGACGACTGATCTGCTGGGCAAACTGGCAACTATTTAAACCAATATCTTACAGGTACATAATGTCCAATTCTTCACGCAAATTAATCAATTTTTTCAGTGGCTTAGTATTAGCTACAACGTCAATGGCGGTCACCGCAAACACCATTATCCCGGCGCCTCCGCAAATTAATGCTGAAGGTTTTATTTTAATTGACCACGCCACCGGCCATATTATTGCCGAAGGCAATGCCGACATACAGTTAGAACCCGCCAGTTTGACTAAAATGATGACCAGTTACATCATTGGCAAAGAGATCCAAGCCGGTAATATCAGTACCTCAGACAAAGTAGAGATAAGTGAAAACGCTTGGGCTAAAAACTTTCCTGATTCCTCAAAAATGTTTATCGAAGTTGGTACCGAAGTCTCAGTAGATTTATTAAACCAGGGCATTATCGTAACTTCAGGTAATGATGCTTGTGTCGCTATGGCCGAGCATATTGCGGGCAGTGAAAGCGCTTTTGCTGATTTAATGAATGCTCATGCCGAACAACTTGGTATGCTTGGTTCAAATTTTCAGAACTCACATGGTTTAAGTGGCACTGAACATTACACCACCCCTCGCGACATGGCGACGTTAGCAAATGCCTTAATTACCGATGTCCCAGAAGAATATGCAATATATAAACAAAAATCCTTTACCTATAACAATATCAAACAATATAACCGCAACAGTTTGTTGTGGGATAAAAGCTTAAATGTCGATGGTTTAAAAACCGGCCATCACTCTAAAGCTGGCTACAACTTAGTGACGAGTGCAACGAAAGGTAATATGCGCCTAGTGACTGTGGTTATGGGTACGAAAAGCGCCCAAGCTCGAAAAATTGAAAGTAAAAAATTATTAAACTACGGCTTTCGTTTCTTCGAATCAATCACCCCGTATAAAGCAGGTGAAAGCTTTGCCACCAACCGGGTTTGGATGGGCGACAGAAAAGAAGTAGATTTAGGCATTTTAGCGGATACTGCAATCACTATTCCTCGTGGCCAACGTAAAAATTTAGAAGCAAACTTTAAACTTGACCATAAATTACAAGCACCACTTGCTAAGGGTGAAGTTGTCGGTACAGTATTTTTACAACTTAATGGTGAAGACATAGCCGAATATCCACTAGTTACTTTGCAAGAAATTAATGAAGGTAGTATGTTTAGCCGTTTAGTTGACTATGTGAAGTTACAATTTCAATAACATTACGAGCTGTTATTTTCAAACTTTATGAACGATGTTGTTTATTTAAATGGCGATTTTATCGCTAAAGACAAAGCAAAAATCTCGGTCTTAGATCGAGGTTTTTTGTTTGCTGATGGCATCTATGAAGTTATTCCTGTCTATAACTCCCAGCCATTTCGACTACCTCAGCACTTAGCTCGATTGCAATATTGTCTTGAGCAAATAAACCTAACAAACCCGAATAGCGATAGCCAGTGGCAAGAATTAATTAGCCGGATAATCGCCCGCAATGGCGGCGGCAATTTATCCATCTATGTGCAAATCACCCGGGGTTGTAGTCAGGATAGAAATCCTTTGAATGAAGCCGAAACGGCACCAACGGTACTAATCATGCCGAGTGGGTTACTGGTAAATGAACAACAAATTACTACCACCACAGCGACGCTTTTAAAGGATATTCGTTGGCAGCATTGTGACATTAAATCTATTGCCCTATTGGCTAATATCTTATTGCGCAATCAGGCTGAACAACATGGCTTTGGCGAAGCTATTTTACATCGCGATGGTGTCATCACCGAAGGCTCAAGCTCAAATGTTTTTATGGTTAAAAACCATGAAGTTTACACTCCGATGCAAAATAATTTTATCCTAGGTGGGGTTACTCGCGAAGTTATAATCGAAATTGCCCAAGCCAAGCAGTTAAAAGTGCATCAACAAGATATCAGCGTTGAGCAATTACTAAATGCTGATGAAGTATGGATTTGTAGCTCTTCGAGAGAAATTTCGCCTGTCACGGCTATTGATGATAAAATGATCGCCAATGGCGATATTGGCGCCGTAACCTTATTACTACACCATGAGTTTCAAACATTTAAGAAAAAACTCATTAGCTAAGAGATTTATATGAAAACCCACTTTAAAGATTTACTTGATTTTCCCTGTGTGTTGAACTTCAAAGTGATGGGCATCGCCTGCGATGAATTACCCGATTTAATTATTGCGGTATTACAAAACGACACTCCGGGTGATTATGTACCAAGCATTAA
>CALJHL010000144.1 GCA_938075435.1 uncultured Thalassotalea sp.
ATTCAGAAGCCGCGACAATCGACTCCAAATAAATGAGCAGTTATCCTATATATTTGTCGCCAAAATCAGGATGTAAATTTATGGCGAAAGCTACCACTTATGTGTCAAAAAAGGCTAATGCAGAAGGCATAATCAGCTGGACCGACGAAGAAAATAACATTTGGCAAAAACTTTATGCCAGACAAATGGCCTGTATTAAAGATAAAGCCTGTGAGGAATTTGTTACCGGCCTAAATGAACTAAATTTGCCACAAGATCACATTCCACAATTAAAAGATGTGAGTCGCGTTTTAATGGCAAAAACTGGCTGGCAATGTTATCAAGTACCGGCGTTAATCGGTTTTACTGAATTTTTTAGACTACTGTCTGAACGAAAATTTCCGGTAGCAACTTTTATCCGTAGCCAGAATGATTTTGAGTACCTACAAGAGCCTGATATATTTCATGAAATATTTGGCCATTGCCCATTACTTACCAATAAATCGTTTGCTGACTTTACCCAAGCCTATGGCGAGTTTGGGTTAAATGCCAGTAAAGAGGACAGGGTGTTCTTAGCTAGATTATACTGGTTTACCATAGAGTTTGGTTTATTAGACACCAAAGATGGTTTGCGCATTTATGGCGGTGGAATTTTATCTTCACCTGGCGAAACCTTATATGCAATGCATGATAGCAAAGCGCAGCGGAAAACATTTGACGTAGTTGAAGTATTTCGAACCCCGTATCGCATTGATATTTTGCAACCAATTTACTATATGCTGGAAAAAGTGAGCGACTTAGATAAAATCAGAGATTTAGATTTAATGGCATTACTCGCCACCGCTAAAGAAATGGGTTTTCATCCACCATTATTTCCGCCAAAGTAAGTTGAAAAAGCAAGTTAACCCCAAAAAGAATTGAGCAATTAAGAGAATACTATGACTAATAAATTAGCAAGCCAACAATGTGAAGCCTGCCACGTAGACGCCCCGAAAGTAAGCGATAACGAACTTGCCGAACTGATCGGACAGTTACCCGATTGGGTACCTGAAGTTCGCGATGGCGTAATGATGCTAGAGCGGGTCTTTAAATTTAAAAACTTTAAACAGGCATTAGCATTCACTAACCAAGTCGCGGAGCTAGCGGAAGCCGAATTTCATCACCCAGCAATAACGACAGAGTGGGGTAAAGTAACCGTAACTTGGTGGACTCATGCCATAAAAGGCTTACACCGTAACGATTTTATTTGCGCAGCAAAAACTGACGCCTTGTTATAAAGGGCCAAAGTTATAAATTCAGTAAAATTGCCGTTAAACATTCTGGTTAGCGAGCAATTTTAGTTAAATTAGCTAATTAATTGAAAAGACCTCAAATATATTATGGTATTAGAGGCCTTTTTTGTTGTAAAATATAGTTTACAACAAATAAATTAATCCTTATAACGAGATCTGAATACGTGCGATTAGAAATTACTTGCCAAGATAGAGTCGGTATTGCCAAAGAAGTGTTGGCGATTTTTGTTGAGCAAGAGATCAACCTAAAGGGTATTGATGCCATCACCGAAACAGGGCAAATATATGTGCATATACCTGATCTGGAGTTTAGCCAACTGCAATATTTTATGCCTCAGTTGCGGTTGATTGACGGTGTGCTTGATGTTAAAACCACTGGTTTTATGCCGTCTGAACGCGAAAGCATCGTTCTTGAAACCATCGTCAGAACCTTTCCCGACCCTATAATTTCAATCGACCCAAAAGCTTGTGTTTTTGGTTACAACGATGTTGCTAAACAGCAAATCGCTTTATCTAATCAAGACATTGTTGGGCAGCCTGTAAGCCAATGGATTAAAGGTTTTAACTTTGTGCGTTATATGGAAGGCGACGAAATTTTAGCGCAAACCCGCAAAGTCAAATACCTTGAAGAGGATTTTGTCGCCGATATACTGCCTATTTTTGTGGCCGGTGAAAATAATGCCAAAGTGTTAGCCGGAACCTTGCTAATGCTTAAATCTGAAGCGCGTTTAGGCCAACAAGTAAATGCTTTTCGTCATCCCAAGGACAACGACTTTAAAGACGTACAAGCCAATTCTGCAATAATGAAAAAAATTCTTCGAGAAGCTCGACGAATGGCCAACCTTAACTCATCAATTTTAATTACCGGTGAAACAGGTACCGGTAAAGAGTTGTTAGCGCGCTCATGTCACAATGCCAGCGAACGTGCAGAAGCACCTTTTATGGTGTTAAATTGTGCGTCATTACCCGACGCAGCAAGCGAAACCGAACTATTTGGTCGCCTAGCGAATGGCGAGTGTAAAAAAGGTATTTTTGAGCTGGCAGATGGCGGCACTATATTTCTTGATGAAGTATCAGAAATGTCCCCTAAACTGCAGTCCAAGTTAATTAGAGTGTTTGAAGATCGCAGCTTTCGTCGTGTTGACGATGAAAATGAAATCAAAGTGAATATTCGCTTTATTAGTGCCACCAATAAAAACTTGTTATCGCTAGTCGAGCATGGCAACTTTCGTGAAGACCTATATTATCGCTTAAACGTTTTAGCCTTAAATATTCCACCATTACGAGAACGTCGCCAAGATATTTTACCGTTAGCAGAAACGTTTATTTATAAAGCGGCGCAGTTAAATCACCGCAGCAATGTTAGCTTTGACAGTAATTGTAGCGAGTTTATTGAACACTACCCTTGGCCTGGTAATGTTCGACAATTAGAAAACGTACTGTTGAGTGCAGTGTCATTATTAGATGGCGAAATTATCGATATTGCGCAATTACAACTGCCTAATTACACCCGTGATCATGGCTATTTAGAGCAAGAGTTTTCAGGCACATTAGAAGATGCAGTCAAGGGGTTCGAAGCCGACTTACTGCGTAAACTCTATCCCGCCTACCCAAGTACTCGCCAATTAGCGAAAAAGCTCGGTTTAAGTCACACCGCAATTGCTAACAAATTGCGCGAATACAATATTAATAAAAAAACCGTAAAAATTTAATGGCGCACAGTAGCACCACATTCGCCAACTCTTGGCAATATTTAACAGCAGCACTCGAGCAGAGCAGGGTAAGTTTATGATCACATTATATGGCTATTGGCGTTCCACCGCAGCTTACCGAGTGCGAATTGCCCTAAACTTAAAAAACATCCCACACCAACATCAAACCGTACATTTAGTTAAAGATGGTGGTCAACAACATCATAGCGATTATGTGGCTCTCAACCCAACCCATCTAGTGCCAACCTTAGTGGATGACGATTTTGTGCTTAATCAGTCGTTGGCGATTATTGATTATTTAGATGACAAATTTCCACAAGCAGCGCTTTACCCCAGTAACATAAAAGACAAAGCCACAGTAAAAGCTCTGGCGTTTGATATTGCCTGTGAAGTACACCCGTTAAATAACCTCAGGGTTCAACAATATCTTAGCTCAGAGCTAGAAGTAAGCGACCAGCAAAAATCAGCTTGGATAGATCATTGGATGCGCATAGGTTTTACCGCCTTAGAACAACGCCTAACCACTACCGCGGGCAAGTTTTGCTTTGCCGATACCGTAACCGTCGCCGATATATGCCTTATCTCGCAACTGTACAACGCTAATCGTTTTAACATCGACTTGTCAGCCTTTGCAAACATCAATCGTATTGCCGATAACTGCGCCAAGCTCGACGCATTTAAACAAGCCCTACCCGAAAACCAAGCCGACGCGGTGTAAAGTAAGAATAGGAACGAGGTACTAGGAACGAGGTGCTAGGCTAGTTTTCTGGTGTCGGTTGCTGTTCAGGTTTAGTTCAGCGATTTTATCTGGTCACGATTTTATCTGGTCACACATCTATAGCGATTTTATCTGGTCACACATCTATAAGGGTTTTATTTGGTCACACACCTATAATTTTGAGGAACGAGGCTAGTTTTCTGGTTTCGGTAGCTGTTCAAGTTTAGATCAGTAATCCATATTCGAATTCAAAACCAAAATCTAAACCTGCCCCTAGTACCTCGTTCCTAGCACCTATCTTTTATTTCCTAGCATCTACCTTTTATCGTCCTTTACCCCTTACTTTTATTAAAAGTGTAATTTTTACTATCCAATCTTTGCGCTATTGACTATTCTAAAGAGGTGAGATTAATCATTTAGTTAGAGGTATTTTGTGTCTGATAATTTATCACCCATTAGCATCAACAATTCTCAAAATTCAGGGTTTTCTAAACTGACTTTGGTAATCGTTTTTATTGTTATAAGTGCTGCATTCGTTTATCTACTGCTTGATAACGACAAGGTACCCGTTAGCCCTGAAGTTGTCGAAGCCATTGTTGAGTCAACGCCTGTGCCCGAAGTCATTGAAGAATCAATTGTTGGCTCCGCAAAACCTGATGTCGTTGCCGATATAGCAGCAAAGGTTATTTTGCCAGAGCTTGACCAAAGTGATGTTTTTATATTAGATAAATTTTCATTAATTTCTTGGCGCAAAGAATTAAAATATTTAATTCTTACTGACGACCTAGTCAGGCGGATCGTGGTGTTTACCGACAATTTTAGTCGCGGTGAATTGGCCTATTCGCACCTACCATTAAAACCATTACAAGGTAAATTTCAAGTCGATATAGTCGACGGTGCAACAACTGATAATATTATTGCCAGTACTGCTAATGAATTGCGTTACTTGCAATATATTGAGTTATTGCAATCATTTGAGTCGCAAACCTTAGTGGCAGAATTTATTAGTGCCAAACCATTATTTGAACAAGCTTATGCTGAATTGGGCTATGGTGATAAAAGTTTTGAACAGTGTCTGCAACAGGCCATAAACAGGATCCTAAATATTCCGGTACCAAATACTGCTGCACAGTTGATAAGGCCCAATGTTATTTATAAATATAAACAACAAAGTATTGAAAAATTAAGCCCGGCAGATAAATTTTTAATGCGTTTAGGTAAAGAAAATCTCTTACAATTAAAAGCGGTTGCTTTGGAATTAGATAATCAATTAAAACAGCAATCAATAGCCTCCGGAGAGCGGGATTGAAAAAATTAAAGCCTCAGGAACTGCAATTTAATGTTCCTGAAAATGTTCCCCGTAGTAACGGTAAAATTAGTGCTTGGCTTGCACAACAACTGCTTGATAAATTCGGTTGGAAAATTGTTGGCGAACTTCCCAACGAAGCAAAATTTATTATGGCGGTAGCACCGCACACCTCTAATTGGGACTTTATTCTCGGGGTTTTGGTTAAATTTGCGGGTAATTTAAACGTTAATTTTCTCGGTAAAGATTCGATTTTTATTTGGCCATTTAGCATTTGGCTAAAAGCCATCGGTGGTATTGCCATTGATAGAAGTTCTGCTAATGGCGTAGTAGGGCAAATTGTTGATGAATTTAAAAACCAACAACAGTTAGTGTTAGCAATAGCGCCCGAAGGTACCCGTTCTAAAGTGCAGCAATGGAAAACCGGATTCTTACAAATTGCCAAGCAAGCTGGGATACCTATCTTGCCAGTGCAGTTTGATTTTAAACACAAACATGTTGTGTTTTATCCAGTAAGGTTGATAGAAGGCGATATTGAGCAAGAATTAAGCGCCATACAAGGCCTGTTTCATCGACATTGTGCGAAAAACCCGCAAAATTTTTAAATCAACATTATTTAGCTCGAGTAATTCTTAAATTTTAAGATTAAAGGCTTGCAACCCAGTAAACAATTCGCCATAATCCCACCGCTATCAGCCCTGTGTTGGTAGCCGTTATGGTGCCTCTCTTGGTCCTCTCGCAATGATACTCTGTGAACTCGGCCAGGTCCGGAAGGAAGCAACCGCAGCAGACGACTCATGTGCCGGGATGTGGCTGAGAGAGGGGCCACCCAATTAAAAAATTCATTTTTAAACACTCAATTAAGTACCAAACTTAAACGTCAATAGACTCACTTTAAAAAACTTATTTCAACCTTTTAGGTTGCAGTTAGTAGATCATTCTTTTACCCTTTAGCAATTATTTTTAGTATTATTTGGTTAAGCATTATGAATTGGCTTTCTTTCTTTAAACGTAAAAAATCCCTGCCCCAAAACGTTGTCAGTAAACAACCGAAAGCAGATACAAAAGCAGATGTAAAAGCAAATACAAACGCCGAATCGAAAAAACCACCAGCAGGTAAACCTAAAGCGGTTGCCAAAACCGAACCACAATCAGTATCTGCAGATGCTGCTAACGCCACTGCAAATGCCATTGACAACCGCCTCGAACAAGCCAAACAACGTCATCGACAAGGCCATATCGATGCCGCAGAAGCTGTATACCTAGATATTTTGAAATCTTCACCTGATCATGCGCAAAGCCAACAAATGGTCGCGATTGTGGCATTACAGCGCGGCGAGCTGCAAAAGGCCGAACAACTTTTTAAACGGGCAATTGCTCTCGATGACAAACAAGCCGATTTTCACTCTAACTTAGGCAATGTTTATGCTGGCCAAAATCTGCCATTAGAGGCATATAACTGTTTTAAGCGGGCCATTGATTTAGACCCTAACAACTTAACCGCACTCAATAATGCAGCGACGGCGTTATTGTCATTACAGCGTGGCGATGAAGCAAAACCACTGTTATTACGAGTCTTAGCGATTTCAGCAAACGACGCCGATGCCAGCTTAAATTTAGCCTCAGTGCACTTAGCCCAAGCCGATATCCATGCCGCTATTGCGGTATTGCGCCAAGGGCTCGAATATAATCCGCAGCACGTCGATTTATTAGTGCAGCTAGCCAGTAATTTAGAAATGATCAATGAGCTTGATGAAGCTCAGCAATTAATCGAACAGGTTAATAGTCAAAATGCTGCCAATAGTCAAAATGGCATTAGTGGTCGAGTATCGTTATTGAGCGGTATTATTTACCGACGACAAAAAAGATTTGCCGAAGCGGAGCAATTTCTGCAACGCGCTCTACAGCAAGGTTTAGCCGCATCCGAAAAAACCGAAGCCTATAACCAACTGGGTTTAGTCTTAGACGTCAATGGCAAAGCACAACAAGCCTTTGCGGCTTTTACCAAGTCGAATGATATGATGAGTACTATTGTTGGTGATAAAAAATTAATCGGCGCCGCATTTAATCAAGAAGTCAGTGACATAAGTAAATTTGTTGCTAAAGAGCAAGCCTTTGCAAAGACTAAACCGTCAACAGTCGCAGCGAACTTTAGCCCGATATTTTTTGTCGGCTTTCCGCGTTCTGGCACAACTTTAATGGAACAAATTTTAAAAGCTCATCCCAAGCTAGTCACCACCGATGAACGCTCGCCGTTAACGGCAATGGCAAATGAGCTAAGAAACAGCAAACAAGGCTATCCTAATTCACTTGAGCACTTATCGGATGCCGAGCTAGAGCAATTAAGACAGCACTACATTGATTGGTGTGAAGAGCATTTGGGTGACATTAGCAATTTGCAAGTGATTGACAAAATGCCAATGAATATAGTGCACCTTGGTTTGGCTAAGATACTGTTTCCAAATGCAAAAGTTGTGGTAGCTCTGCGTGATCCGCGCGATGTTTGCTTAAGTTGCTTTATGCAAAAGTTTGAAGTGAACAGCGCCATGGCCAACTTCCTTGATTTAGACAAAACCGCATTCACTTATCAACAAGTGATGAATTTATGGCTGCAATATCGACAACTTTTTGCCGGCTCATGGTTAGAGTATAAATATGAACACCTAGTTGAAGACTTTGATACCACAATAAAACGCACCCTAAATTTTATTGGTGTCGGTTGGCATGACAGCATAAATGATTATCGACAAGCGGCGCAAGGGCGAGCGATTAGCACCCCGAGTTATCGAGATGTAACCACTAAAATTAATAACAGTGCGATGGGGCGCTGGCGTGCTTATCAGCCTGAATTACACAAGGTGTTGCCAGTAGTGGCTGAATTTGTTGAGTTTTATGAGTATCCGCAACATTAGCAATAGCGAACGCCTTATCTAGTTTGCTCTGCCTGTTGAATTTGCCGCTCTAGCTCACTTATCGCTTTGCGGCAACGGCCTAATCGTTGATGTAAGATTAACACCTCTAATTGTAATGATGACGTGTCTTGGCGAGTCGCAGCGTTAAGTTGCTGCTGCTTAGCTCTTAACATATCCTCTAAGCGGCGCTCAAAGCCATGGGCTTTAGCAAGTTTGCCATGTAATTGATGACTCGGCAGCATTATTGTTTTTACCGCTTTAGTAAAGGTACTGGCCTTCTTCTGAGCACTTAAGCGTTTACGCCGGTTAAGCCGGTACTGACTGTCATGATAACGAGAATCATTAGACTTTATCGCCGTAATTAACGACAATATTTGCTCTTCAAGTTGTTCTAACAAGGCATCAGAAAACTCTTGATGATTATTTTCCATTAATTTCTTTAAGTGCGTTAATTTAGTTTCAGCATACTTTACATAGGCATAATAGGTTGAACTCACAATTGGAAATAACTTGTCATCAAATAATGGCTGGTCTTGCAAATAATAATGAGATTTTCTTTGCTTATTTTGTTCATCAACCTGCGCCGCATCCTGGCTTAGTTGAGTGAGTAACGATTGTAAACGTTCTATTGCTTGTTTTTTCATAAAGTAGCCCGTTAGAACCAAGCGCTATAGGTTAATTTTATCGCCATAGACACCACCACTGTAATAAATATTGGTCGAATAAATTTACTGCCATAGCGAATTGCGGAATGAGCCCCTAAAAATGAGCCGATGATCATAAACGAACCCATGGCTAAGCCCAGAATAAAGTTAACTTGTCCTAAATAAATAAAAACCACTAATGAAGTAACGTTACTAATAAAATTCATACTACGGGCCAAGCCAGAGCTTAATAAAATATTCATTTTATATAAAGCCAGCGATGATACAGTCCAGAATGTACCAGTACCAGGCCCTGCAGCACCATCATAAAACCCCAAAATAAAACCCTGTAGGGTTTGCTTTATTTTTAATAACCCACTTTTTTTAGGCAAGTGAGTTGAGTCATTTATGCCAACTTTAGAAACAAGGGTATAAAAAGCACAAAATAAAATAACAATGGGTAAGAATTTATTTAAAGACTCAGCACTGATCAAGTTTACAAAGATCGTACCTAATATTGCGCCTATTGCTGTTGCTAATGCGGTAAGTACCCAAAATAACGGATTAAATAATTTTTTGCGGTAAAATGTTATCGAAGCAGTTAATGACCCAAAACAAGCAGACAGCTTATTGGTACCCAATGCAATATGCGGCGGTAAACCTGAGGTTAGCAACACCGGAACAGTTAATAACCCACCACCACCAGCAATAGCGTCTATAAAGCCGGCTATAAAGCCAACAGCGGAGAGAGTCAATAATAAATTAGGATCGGAGAATAAATCGAACATGACCGTCAGATTGTTAAATCAATATGGATAAAGTTAAAAGAAGTAAAGAGTGACCCAAGGATAATAAAAAAGCCAGAGTTTTATCTATTTAAAATTTAAAACGTTATTGTTATAAATATTTTATTTTATTTTAAGAAAATATATTGATTCGTATTCATTTGTTGACAAGTTATTAACGCTTCCTCCATTTTTATGTGTTAAATTGCTTTTAATACAATGATTTAGGTTGTGGTTGCATGTAATTTAAAAATTTAAAGTGGATAATTAACGAACATTGATTGAATAATTATATGGTAAAAGTAGGTATTTATGCGTCTTTCAAGGGTTTAAATGTAAATAAAAGTTACCAAGTCGTTACAAATCTTAATATTATGTTATTTATGTAGTTGACCTGTTAAAGAAAATCGTTTTATTATCTGTAGCGACAGATCAGGCATAAACGCCTAAATATAAAAAAATTACAAAGCAACATAGCTTTGATTTTTAACAATAGAATCACTTTACAGTGATCCAGGGAGTAAACATGTATAGCAACAATAAACTTGCTAAAGCAGTGCGTTTAGCACT
>CALJHL010000145.1 GCA_938075435.1 uncultured Thalassotalea sp.
CGTATTAACCGATTTAAAAGCCATCCCTGTTTATCA
Organism: uncultured Thalassotalea sp.; assembly: GCA_938075435.1. GTDB lineage: Bacteria > Pseudomonadota > Gammaproteobacteria > Enterobacterales > Alteromonadaceae > Thalassotalea_A. The sequence continues at coordinate 37 of CALJHL010000145.1, forward strand.
AGATTTACATAGCGCCCTAGTGCTTGAAGTTTTAGAACAACAAGCGGTAATACAATTAGCAGATGATACTCAAACCATTATCCCATGGACTGGTATGGCTTGGGCTCGGGAATATATTGACGACAAAATTCAGGGCAGAGCACCAAAACTCGCCAATCAAATATTAACGGTTGGCGATGTTATTTATGTACGAGCGATGGAGCAAAGTAGCAACCCCAAAGCCATTGTCGAGGTTGATAAGGTTGTTGATATTGATAAGAATAACCAACAACCTCTACTCACTGGCCACTATCAACTGAGTCAATTACCCGATGTATCCGGTGCTTTGGTGGCAATATCGCCTGATTCTGGTGCCATTTTTGCCAATGTCGGTGGTTATAGTTTTAGGCATAGCCAATTTAATCGGACCACGCAAGCGAATCGTCAAGTTGGCTCCAATATTAAACCCTTTGTTTATTCTGCCGCTTTAGATAATGGCTATACACTCGCTTCCATTATCAATGATGCGCCAATTAATCAATGGGACAGAAGCTCTGGTTTTGCATGGCGGCCAAAAAATTCTCCTGCAATTTATGAAGGTCCGTTGCGAGTTAGAGTCGGCTTAGCTAAATCTAAAAACGTCATGTCAGTTAGATTACTTAGAGGCATGGGTTTAATACCACTTATTAACCATTTGGCTAAATTTGGTTTTAATCCGCAAACACTGCCTAAAAATGAAGCGTTAGCACTAGGCTCTGCATCAATGACGCCTTTACAAGTGGTTACTGGTTATTCAACATTTGCCAATGGAGGTTATTTAGTAGAACCCTACATTATTGATCGAATTGAAGATAGCAATGGCGAAATAATGTATCAGGCAGAGCCGAAAATGGCTTGCTATGAATGTGAATTAGAACAACAAAGGTACGCCACCAGTTTTACCGCCATCGATGATATTAATATCGATGTTGATAAAATAACGCAACCCTTAGCTCCTCGTGTGGTCAGCCAACAAAATGCTTTTTTGGTAACCGAAGCCATGCGCGGAGTAATTTTCAGTGGCGGCGGTAATTGGTCCAAAGGCACAGGTTGGAATGGTACCGGATGGCGTGCGAGAGCACTTAACCGTAAAGATATCGCCGGTAAAACAGGTACTACCAACGAATCTAAGGATGCCTGGTTTAGTGGTTTTAGTCGCCGTATAACCGCCAGCTCTTGGATCGGATTCGACAACCCAAAACGTAATTTAGGTTCGAGCCGAGTCAACTCTAATTTAGGTAAAAACCAAACGGCGGGCGCTGAAGCCGGTGCGAATGCGGCGCAACCCGCTTGGATCACTTTTATGGCAACCGCCTTACAAAAATTTCCCTATGAAGCCTTTGCCCAACCGGAAAATATCATTTCAATCCGCATCGATAAACTAACCGGTAAAAGAACCAATAAAACCGATAGCAGTTCGCAATTCGAATTTTTTATTAAAGACAGCGAGCCTAGCGAATGGGTTAATGACAATAACGTAGAGCAACTCCTTGATGGTGAAGAAGAAGTCGTTGAAGAAGAGCTTTTCTAACGATTAGTAGCCAATACCTATACTTATTAAAAAGGGATAGCCGTTGCTATCCCTTTTGTTTATTTAAACCAAAAATTAGTCTATAAATTAATAAGTTAGGTTTCCATTATTTCAATACTACCAAGCATTTGTGGCATGGATTGATGCTCACTCAAATTGTAAGTTAATGCTTCTTCATCACAATTATCTTGTTTGGGACATAAATCACAATCTTTGAGAACCTTTTCAGGTAAATCATCTTTATTGCCAGGAACAAATTCTAAGTTTTCAAAGAAAGCCGGCTTACGTGTCAGTACAAATACTTTAAGTAACGACAATGTTTGCGCCCGCTCTAGTAAAAACTTACAAAGCTTTTGCCCATAACCCTTACCTTGATGGTCTAAAGTAACCCCTAACGAACGAATTTCAGCTAAGCCGGTGCTGTAAATATACAAGGCTGCACACGCACAAACTTTACCGTTAACTTCCACTACCGCAAAGTCACGAATACTCTTAATTAAATCATCTTCGCTGCGCGGCAGGTTTTCTTCTTTCGATGACCAGTAATTAACAAGCTTAACAATAGATCGTAAGTCGGTAAGTTTGGCATCTCGAACAACAAAATCGGCAGTGCCAAATTGATGTCGATTTGAATCTATAACCTTTTGTACCGGCTCAATACCTGTGCCACCCAGAATATTGCGTTTATCAACCAAATACTCTAATTCGAGCACCGGGTAAACATCCTTTTCGATTAATGGCGAAAACTTTTGCAACTCATCCAGACGTAAACTTTCTAACGGTTCATCTTGTTGAATTGCATATAATACTGCCGCTCCAGTAATATCATGGGCGGTTCTAAAAGGTACGCCTTTAGATACCAAATAATCCGCTAATTCAGTAGCATTAGCGTAACCTTCACGTGCCGCTTTTTGACAACGCGCACTGTTAAGTTCAATTGAATTAACGACTTCAACCGCCATTACCAGACAACTAAGCCATTGTTCAAGGGCATCGAACAAGCCTTGCTTATCTTCTTGCATATCTTTGTTATATGCTAAAGGTAAGCCTTTCAAAGTCACTAACAGCGCTTGTAATGAACCATATACCCGGCCACATTTACCACGAATGAGTTCTAAGGCGTCTGGATTTTTCTTCTGCGGCATTAATGAACTGCCCGAAGTGACTTGATCCCCTAAGGTGATAAAGTTGGCTTCACCGGAGTTAAAGAAAATTAAGTCTTCGGCAAAACGAGAAAGATGCATCATCCCGGTACTCGCTGCAAAAAGCAATTCCAACACATAATCTCGGTCTGAAACCGCGTCTAAAGAATTCATACACGGCCCATCAAATCCTAAGGAGTGTGCTAATTCGACTCGGTCTATATCATAAGTCGTTCCCGCTAAAGCACCACAACCTAAAGGCGATTGATTTAAACGTTTACGTGCATCTTCAAGACGAGATATATCACGTTTGAGCATTTCAACATAGGCCATACACCAATGAGCAAAGCGGATCGGTTGTGCTCGCTGTAAGTGCGTATAACCAGGTAAAATGTGCTGTTTATTGTTGTCTGCTAAATTAATTAATTCTTGCACGCAAATTTTTAATTGATTGAGCAATACATCAGTTTGTTCTCTTGACCATAAACGCAGATCGGTAGAAACTTGATCATTACGACTGCGGCCAGTATGCAATTTACGAGCAATATCACCTAACACTTCAGTTAATTCAGATTCTACCCAACTGTGGATGTCTTCGGCTGCCGATTCAGCAAAGTCGACTTCACCACGCTCAACTTTAGCAGCTAGGTCTAATAGACCCTGTTCCATTTTTTGCTGCTCATCAAGGGTTAAAACCCCAGCTTTCTGAATCGCTTTCGACCAACCAATAGATCCTTGAATGTCTTGTTGTGCCAAGACATAATCGAACGGCAGTGAATCATTAAACGCTTTAAAAATATCACTACTGCCAGACTTAAACCGACCGCCCCATAATGCTGCCATATTATTTCTCCTGCTGTTTTAATGCATTGATA
>CALJHL010000146.1 GCA_938075435.1 uncultured Thalassotalea sp.
GACGGAAAAAGTTTAAGGTGTTTTTACCAACGTATTGACGAAATAATTCATCTAAATCCATATTCATTAGCGCCATACAGGCAGTAAAGCTTTTACCGTCAAAATTCTTACCAGCGACTGCTGCTGCAGCTAAATCTTCTAATGCTAATTTAAAGTCAGTATGTTCAACGCTTAATTGCAATTCAGTTGCTAATTGTTGAGCGATTAGGTCGCTATCTAGTTCTGCCATCAAGCGTAAACTCAAGCCGAAATGGAATATATCAACCAATTCTAATTGCACTTGCGGTACATCACACTCTTGATGCTTCCACCATTTCCAACCATGGTGATCAAGCATCTCGGCACACTCAACCCAAATGGCGCGATACCATTCAAAATTGTTTTCACGCCAAGTCGCACTCACTCGTGAGTTCATTGCATCTTGCATGACTAGCATTTGTTTTATTTGCTGAATAGCCTTTGTTGAATCTGACATTAGTAACCTTTAGAAATATTAAATAAGCTTAGTTTTAATATCGAGCATTTTGCCAGAAAAGCGTCATTAACACCACCTGCAAAGCTATTTTAATGATCAGCTCGTTATTTTTTAGCGGCCGTTAAAAATCTATCAAGGCTATTGGCAAAGTTTTGTCTATCACTATGGTTTAGGGCCGGCGGACCACCAGTCTGGACACCGCTGGCGCGCATGGTATCCATAAAGTCGCGCATATTTAAGCGAGCGCGAATATTACTGATGGTATAAAGTTCGCCTCTGGGGTTTAATGCGGTAGCTCCCTTGTCGATGACTTCGGCGGCAAGGGGGATATCCTGAGTCACCACTAGGTCGCCCGACTGCAATCGCTTAACGATTTCATCATCGGCAACATCAAAACCGGAAGTGACTTGCACAAATTTAATAAATTTAGAGGCTGGTATACGTAAACTGTGATTTGCTAACAAGGTGGTTAACGTTTCAGTGCGGATTGCCGCTTTAAATAGTATTTCTTTAATCACCACCGGACAAGCGTCGGCATCAACCCAAATATTCATTGCAGATACTCTTTTGTTTAAAATTATTTAAGTGCGTCATTGTGGTATAAATAGGGCCAACTATTTACCATTGTCTAGCCAGTAAGCGCTGCCTGAGCATTAATTTTTCTCAGGTAACTTTGATATCCATCGCCATTATAATTTACCGAACAATGGTTCATAAAACCATGTAAATAATCTGCATAACTTAAAGTTACTAAGTGCTTATCTTGTAGCGGTTGTTGTTGGCGCAACGAAAAGCTGGCTTCAGCCGTGGCCATGATCAAATGCAGTGGAAATTTCGGCGTTATATCTAAATGATGTCTTATTTGTGTTCCATAAAAGAGCCAGGCCTTGTCGATATATTGTGCCGGTTGTTGCTCAGACACTAACCAAGTCGCTGTGGCGCCAACACTAAAAGCCAAGATGGTTGACGGTTGGCTCTTTGCTAGTATGGTGTTCGCCAGTATTTGCGCATAACGAGCACAACCAAGATGGGCCATAAAATACTGATAGGCACAGCGTTCATCGGCAAAATTCATTGCCTTACCTTGGTAAGGATCGACTATTTGATACTCACCATTTAATTTCTGGCAAAGTTGTTCTAAGGCTGGAGTGCGACCAAAAATATCTGCGACCACTAAATAAAGCACTAATTAACTTTCCTTGCTGTTAGATAGCTGCGAATTTGCGATTTAATGATTACTTTTTTATTTCAATAATGTCATAAGGGCTTTTATTCGGGATGTGGGTAAAAGGCGACTCTTTACCTTGATTCGCTTGGTAGCCCTTGCTTAGGTAGATGGTCCAATATTCTACATGCGGTGTTGTTACGTCCTTAATGAAGGCGACACCTATTTCATCTTGCTCAACATAAAACTCTAGCTCTCCTAACAAGTGTTGACGATGAGTGGCTGACGCTTTGAACGCTCGCCATACTTGCCTAGCATTTTCATAGCCACCGGCTATCGCCTCTACTTGATTGCTAAATGCCGAGCCATAATATTCGGGTAATTGATAGCCGCCTTGGCGCAATCTTGAATTTGGACTACCGCCTAGGTTGTGTTGCACCATACCTTGCTCGGCCATTCTGGTGGTTTTTTCGAGAGCAATCTTGGCTAACAAAGGGTTACAACGTATGTTGGTTCGCTGTTGTGCGAGATCACTGCGAATAAGCTCGACAAGCAACTGGGCTTGTTTATTATTCCCACATGGATTGGTTTTTGTGGTGGTTAATAAGTTTACTTTATTTTGTTCAGCATTGAGGGGAGCACTAAAACCACCACCAATAAAGACAATAGTAAAAAATATAAAGTTAACTATGTTGTTCATATTCAGACGCTTATCTATTGATTCGAGGGCTAGAATTTACTTTATCTTATTTTGGCTAATAAAAACCAGAGGTAATCCTCTGGTTTTCGATTTTTTGCTAATTAAGCTTGTTGAATTTGAATTAGATTTTCGGCAAGGACAAAATCAAGAATACCAATAGCAGCCTTACGACCTTCGTCAACAGCAGTTACAACGAGATCTGAACCGCGTACCATATCACCACCAGCAAAAACATTTTGTTTTGAGGTTTGCATCGCAAAACTTGAATTTTCTTTAGCCAAAACTCGACCACGACTATCAACCTCAACGCCGGCATCTTTCATCCATTGTGGTGGGCTAGGTAGGAAACCAAAAGCGATAACGACTGCATCAGCAGGCATGATAAATTCACTACCGTCGATGGCTTCAGGGCTACGTCGGCCATTCGCATCGGCATCGCCGAGCTGGGTTTTAACAAATTTAACACCAATAGTCTTGCCATTACCATCAACGGCAATATCTAAAGGCTGAATATTAAATTGAAAATCAACACCTTCTTCTTTAGCATTTTGTACTTCACGAGGTGAACCTGGCATATTTTCCTGGTCTCGACGATAAGCACAAGTCACCTCTGTTGCTTCTTGACGTATTGCGGTGCGAACACAATCCATAGCCGTATCACCACCACCAAGGACAATAACCTTTTTATCAGCAAAACTTGTATAAGGTTTTACGTTTTCGGTTAAGCCCATTGTGCGTTGGGTGTTAGCAATTAAATAATCAAGAGCGCTATAGACCCCTGGAGCATCTTCATGTGCAAAACCACCGGTCATATCGGTGTAAGTTCCTAAACCTAAGAAAACTGCATCATATTGCTCACTAATCTCGCTAAAGCTAATATCAACACCAACATTAACATTGAGTTTAAACTCAATGCCCATGCCTTCAAAAATTTCTCGACGGGTTTGGATCACTTCTTTTTCAAGTTTAAATGATGGAATACCGAAGGTTAACAGCCCGCCAATTTGTGCTTGCTTGTCATAAACAACCGCTTTAACGCCATTACGAGTGAGCACGTCAGCACAGGATAAACCTGCAGGACCGGCGCCAATAATTGCAACTGTTTTACCGGTGGCAATGACATCACTTAGATCCGGTTTCCAGCCTTGGGCAATAGCAGTATCAGTAATGTATTTTTCAATATTACCAATAGTTACAGCGCCAAACTCATCATTAAGAGTACAAGCCGACTCACATAACCTGTCTTGTGGACAAACTCGACCACACATTTCCGGTAGTGAATTGGTTTGATGACAAAGATCTGCCGCTTCTAATATTTTGCCATCGGTGACTAACTCTAGCCATTGGGGAATGTAGTTATGTACCGGACATTTCCATTCACAATATGGATTGCCACAGTCTAAGCAGCGTTCGGCTTGGCCTTCACTTTGCTCTCCACTGAGTGGCTGGTATATCTCAACAAAATTTGCTTTGCGTTCGGCAATGGCTTTTTTTGGTGGATCGATTCTTTTTACGTCAATAAATTGATAAACATTTTTGCTCATAATAATTCCTACTGCGCCTGGACTCTTAACTCTGCTGAAGAACGACTGCGATGACCCAATAGAGTTTTTACATCAGTTGCTTTCGGTTTTATTAATTTAAATTTCGCAGAAAAATCTTCGAAATTTTCGAGTATATGTTGTGCCCTTGGACTGCCAGTTTCTTCAACATGATGATTAATTAAGCCACGTAAATGTTCTTGATGGATGACTAGATCAGATAATTCTACCGTTTCAATTGATTCATTGTTTAAACGATCATCGATATCACCAGCTTCATCAAGCACGTAAGCAAAACCACCAGTCATACCAGCACCGAAGTTAAGACCCGTTTGACCTAAAATGGTAACAATACCACCGGTCATATATTCACAGGCATGGTCGCCAGTACCTTCAATTACCGCGTTACAGCCTGAATTACGTACCGCGAAACGCTCGCCTGCACAACCTGCGGCGTATAAACGCCCACCGGTAGCACCATATAAACAGGTATTGCCCATAATTGGTGTTACATGTGCTTGATAAGTTACGCCTTTTGGCGGCATTATGGTGATTTTACCGCCCGCCATGCCTTTACCTACGTAATCGTTAGCATCACCGATTAAAGTAATGTCTAAACCGCCAGCATTCCAACAGGCAAATGATTGGCCAACAGTACCGTTTAGGTGTAAATGAATAGGGTTGCCACTCATACCTTGATTACCATGATGACGAGCAATTTCACCGGAAATTAACGCACCAACTGAACGATCGGTATTACGTACGCTAAAGTGGAAGTCACCGCCAGATTTTTCGATAATAGCATCTTGAACTTGCGCCAAAATAGCATTGTTTAATACCGCTTTATCAAAAGGTTCATTACTTTCAGTTTGGTACAGAGCCGTACTTGCTGATGCCACAACTGGCGCCATAATACCGGACAAATCAAGTTTTTGTTGTTTGCCAGTAAGACCATTTAATTGCGTTAATAAGTCAGTACGACCGATCAGCTCATTTAGCGATGGAACGCCAAGCTGAGCTAATATTTCTCGTACTTCTTGCGCGATAAAACGGAAATAATTCATCACTTGCTCAGGTAAGCCTTTGAAGTATTCATCTCGTAATAACTGATCTTGAGTCGCAATACCCGTCGCACAATTATTTAAGTGACAAATCCTTAAGAATTTACAGCCTAAAGCAACCATTGGCGCGGTACCAAAACCAAAACTTTCCGCACCCAGTATTGCTGCTTTAACAATATCGACTCCGGTTTTTAAACCGCCATCTACTTGTAAACGAACTTTATGACGAAGACCATTGGCAACCAAAGATTGATGGGCTTCTGCAAGACCTAATTCCCATGGACAGCCTGCATATTTAACCGAAGTTAATGGGCTTGCACCGGTACCACCATCATAACCAGAGATGGTAATAAAATCGGCGTATGCTTTAGCAACCCCTGAGGCAATAGTTCCTACCCCAGGGCCAGATACTAATTTAACTGAAACGATACAGGTTGGGTTAACCTGTTTTAAATCAAAAATTAGTTGCGCTAAATCTTCAATCGAATAAATGTCATGATGCGGTGGCGGCGAAATTAATGTTACGCCGGGTACTGAATAACGAAGTTTGGCGATTAATGGCGTAACTTTATCACCCGGCAATTGTCCGCCTTCTCCAGGTTTGGCACCTTGGGCAACTTTAATTTGTAATACGTCGGCATTAACTAAGTAATGTGGGGTAACACCAAAACGTCCCGATGCCACCTGCTTGATGCGCGAATTACGAACCGTTCCAAAACGGCTTGCATCTTCACCACCTTCACCTGAGTTAGATGAACCACCTAAACGGTTCATCGCAATCGCTAATGCTTCATGCGCTTCAGGACTCAACGCCCCGATAGACATAGCCGCACTATCAAAGCGAGGGAACATTTCACCATCGCTTTCAACGTCATCAATACTGATTGCTTCGACGTCGTCTTTAAAACCAATTAAATCACGTAAAGTGGCTGGCGGACGCTGATTTACAGCATCAGCATAAACTTTATAGTTGGCATAATTTCCGGTTTGCACTGCGTCTTGCAAACTTGAAACTACCGTCGGATTAAAGGCGTGATATTCACCACCGTGGACATATTTTAATAAACCACCATGACTCATTTTTTGGTGTGGCAACCAAGCTTTTCGAGCTAGGTTAATGGTATCTTGTTCAATGTCAGTAAACTCGGCACCAGCGATGCGGCTTGGGATCCCAGGGAAACATAAGTCCATGATTTCTTTTGACAAGCCGATGACTTCAAATAAACCGGCACAACGATAACTGGCAATGGTTGAAATACCCATTTTTGATAAAATCTTTAACAAGCCTTTGTTAATCGCATTCCGATAATTTTGTAACGCTTGCCGAGCTGGAATATCAATTTGACCATTTTCTACCATTACTTCAATAGTTTCATAAGCCATAAATGGATAAACAGCAGTAGCGCCTAGACCCAATAATACTGCATATTGATGCGGGTCACGAACCGACGCTGTCTCGACGACAATATTTGAGTCACAACGTAAGTTTGCATCGACTAAACGTTGTTGTACCGCACCGACCGCCATTGCCGCAGGAATAGGTAGTTTATCGCGGCTAATATCTCTATCACTTAAAATTAAAATTACCGTATTAGATTCACGTACTAACGTTTCTGCTTCATCACAAATACGTCTTACAGCAGCTTCTAAGCCCTCAGTAAGGCTATAGTTTAAATCTAAAGTATCACTACGATAGTTTTCAGGATCTAACTCGCGTAACTGTTTTAAACCGGTATACATAAGTACCGGGGTTTCAAACATAATTCTATCGGCGTGACCGGTTGTTTCATTGAAAACATTATGTTCACGACCAATACAGGTACCGAGTGACATCACATAACGTTCGCGTAATGGGTCTATTGGCGGGTTTGTTACTTGCGCAAATTGTTGACGGAAGTAATCGTATAAATTTCTCGATTGACTTGAAAGCACAGCCATCGGGGTATCGTCACCCATAGAGCCGGTGGCTTCTTGGCCATTTTCCGCCATTACTTTTATAACTTGCTGAATTTCTTCATACGAGTAATTGAATAATTTTTGGTATTGCGTCATTTTTTCATTACTAAATGCGCGTTTGCCAATTAATTCTGCATCGAGTTTATCAAACGGGATCAAGCGACGAATGTTATTATCTAACCAGCTTTTATAAGGGTGGCGTGACTTTAAATCATTATCAATGTCAGCTGAGGTAAAGACCTTACCTGTGTAAGTATCCACCGACAACATTTCACCAGGACCAACGCGACCTTTTTTGATCACTTCATCTTCACCGTAATCCCAAATACCGACTTCAGAAGCTAGGGTGATAAAACCATTGCGGGTAATGACATAACGAGCTGGGCGTAAACCATTTCTATCTAAGTTACAGGCAACATGGCGGCCATTGGTAACTACCACGCCGGCAGGGCCATCCCAAGGTTCCATATGCATTGAATTAAATTCATAAAATGCTTTAATGTCATCATCCATGGATGGATTGTTTTGCCACGCTGGCGGCATCAATAAACGCATACCACGATATAAATCCATGCCGCCGGCCATAAATAGCTCAAGCATGTTATCTAATGACGACGAATCAGAACCGCTTTCATTAACAAAAGGTGCCGCGTCGTGTAAATCAGGCATCAAAGGTGTTTTAAAACGATAGGTTCGAGCACGACTCCACTGACGGTTACCACGGATGGTATTGATTTCACCGTTATGGGCTAGATATCTGAACGGTTGTGCTAAGTGCCATTGTGGTGTGGTGTTCGTTGAAAAGCGTTGATGGAAAACACAAATCGCTGATTGCATACGAATATCGGCTAAATCCAAATAAAAATTTGGTAAATCGACCGGCATTACTAAGCCTTTATAAATGGTTACTAAGCAAGACAGACTTGCCACGTAAAAACGCTCATCAGTAATGCGTTTTTCGGCACGACGACGTGCCATGTACAAGCGACGCTCGATGTCTTTTTTTATCCAACCAGAAGGGCCATTGACAAATACTTGTTCAATCGCTGGTAAATTACCGCGCGCAATCGGCCCAAGGACATTGACATCTACTGGGACTACACGCCAGCCGACAACTTCTAGGGTTTCTTGTTCAAGTTCTTGTTCCAAGATTTTTTTAGATAATGCCGCTTGCACGGGATCTGGATTTAAAAAGATTGTACCTACTGCA
>CALJHL010000147.1 GCA_938075435.1 uncultured Thalassotalea sp.
GGTACTTTAGGGCAAATTATTCCACCTTCAATTGCCTTGGTGCTGTTAGGAGATGTGTTATCCAGCTCTTATCAACGCGCCCAATTGAATTTAGGTAACTTTAACCCTGAGCCATTAACTATCGGTGACTTGTTTGCCGGCGCGGTAATTCCAGGTTTAATTTTAGTCGGCTTATATATTGCTTACGTTATCGCCTTGGCAATATTTAAGCCTCGCCATATTCCGCCGATATCTAAAGAGCGGCAAAGTAGCAGGGAAACATTGTCATTTAAATTGTTGATCACCGCGTTATTGCCACCCTTAGCGCTTATGATATTAGTGTTAGGCTCTATTTTGGCTGGCTTTGCGACGCCAACTGAAGCGGCTGGCGTTGGTGCCATGGGGGCTCTTGTGCTGGCATTGGTTAATGGTCAACTTAACCTAACTAACTTAAAAGTAGTGATGGATAGCACGGTTAAAATTAGCGCCATGGTATTTTTAATTTTAATTGGTGCCAGTCTATTTTCATTAGTATTCAGGGGCTTGGGCGGCGAAGAGTTAATCCAACAATTGTTTGCAAATATTCCCGGTGGCGTTATTGGCGCAGTTTTAGTGGTGATGTTGGTTATTTTCTTGCTGGGTTTTATTCTTGATTTTATTGAAATTACTTTTGTCGTAGTGCCTATTGTAGCGCCAATATTATTTACTATGGGTGTTGATCCCATTTGGTTAGGAATAATGATTGCCGTTAACTTACAAACGTCATTTTTAACTCCGCCGTTCGGTTTTGCCTTGTTTTACTTACGTGGCGTAGCTGATAAGGTAGTGAGCACTGCACAAATGTACAAAGGCGTGATACCTTTTATCATCATACAAATAATTTTAATGTTGTCATTGGCCTTGTGGCCTGAACTCGTTACTTGGTTACCACACACCATTTATCGATAACTTTTTTTTTGGATTTAAATAATGAAAAAAATAATAAAATATATCTCCATCATTATTGTTAGCACTGTGTTTATCAGTGCTTGCGGTGAGAAGAACCGACAAGCTGACGGGGCAACTGCTAGCCAACAGGTATTTAAATGGAAGCTAGTCACCTCTTGGCCTAAAAACTTTCCCGGCTTAGGTCAAACACCGGAAGTCTTTGCCGAGAATGTTGCAAAAATGAGTAATAATCGCCTGCAAATCAAAGTGTATGGTGCTGGCGAGTTAGTACCGGGTTTTGAAGTGTTTGACAGTGTTAATACCGGCACTGCTGAAATGGGGCACAGCGGTGCTTACTACTGGAAAGGCAAAATGCCGGCTTCATCTTTTTTTGCAGCAGTACCTTTTGGGATGACCGCTCAGGAAACTAACGCCTGGTTATATTACGGTGGTGGCTTAGAGCTTTGGCAAGAATTGTACAAACCTTATGGCATTATCCCTCTGCCTGGTGGCAATTCAGGCTTGCAGTTTGCTGGTTGGTTTAACAAAGAAGTGAATTCTTTGGCTGACATTAACGGCCTGAAAATGCGTATTGGTGGCATTGGTGGTGAAGTCTTTAAAAGAGCCGGCGGCTTACCGGTAAATATGCCCGGCGGTGAAATATTTTCTTCCTTACAAAGTGGTGCGTTAGATGCGGCTGAGTGGGTTGGCCCTTATAACGATTTATCGTTCGGTTTTTATCAAGCCGCAAATTATTATTACTCTACCGGCTGGCAAGAGCCAACCGCGACATTAGAGTTTTTAATCAATGAAAACGCGTTTGAACAATTACCTGAAGATCTACAAACTATTGTTACCATTGCCGCACGAGCGGCACACGCTGATACACTAGATGTTTATTCTGCAAAAAACAGTTCAGATTTTAAATTGTTAGTTGAACAACATGGTGTACAGGTTCGAACATTTCCACCAGAAGTTATTGCTAAATTGAAAACCATCACTGCCGATGTTATTAGCGATATGGTCATTGATGATAAATCGGGTTCAGTGCAAAAAGTATGGTCATCGTATAAGAAATTTTATGACGATATTAAGGCATATAATGAAATAGCTGAGCATATGTATATAAAAAATCGTTAATATTGTTTAAAAAAACAGCTTTTTTAAGCAAATAATATAAAATATATAAAAATAATCGCTTAAATCTATCTGCTCTGACCTCATTTTGAATCGTTGTTGGGTAGAATAGGCAGCATACCAACACTATTGCTCAATTTAGGAGCTATAGTTGTTTTAAAATTAACAATAATTAAGGTTTTATTATGGTTATCAAACCAAAAGTTCGTGGATTTATTTGTACTAATGCTCACCCGGTAGGATGTGCTGCCCATGTTAATGAACAAATTGCTTATGTTAAGTCTCAGCCTCAAGCTGATAGTAAGCCAAAAAATGTATTAGTTATTGGCGCTTCAACTGGTTATGGCTTAGCGTCTCGTATTACCGCAACTTTTGGTAATGGGGCAAAAACGTTAGGGGTGTTCTTTGAAAAAGAACAAACCGAAAAACGCACGGGTTCAGCAGGTTGGTATAATACTGCCGCTTTCCAACAAGCCGCAGATGAAGCCTGTATTTATTCTAAAAATATTAATGGCGATGCTTTTTCTAATGAAATTAAAGCCAAGGCCATCGATATTATCAAAGCCGATTTAGGCCAAATTGACTTGGTCGTTTATTCATTAGCGTCCCCTCGTCGTACCGATCCAAATACTGGTGAAGTCTACTCATCAGCTTTAAAGCCAATTGGTAACGGTTTTACCACTAAAAGTTTAAATACTAGTAAGCGCGAAATTGAAGACGTAGCAGTAGAAGCCGCTACCGATGAAGAAATCGCCGGTACCATTAAAGTAATGGGTGGGGAAGACTGGGAATTATGGATGAATGCTTTAAAAGAAGCAGGCGTTCTCGCTGAAAACTGTAAAACTGTTGCTTATACCTACATTGGTAAAAAATTGACTTGGCCATTATACGGTAAAGCGACCATTGGCCGTGCTAAAGAAGATTTAGATCGCGCCGCCACTGAAATTCGTAAAGTAACTGCTGAACTTAATGGCGAAGCATTTGTTACTTCATTAAATGCAGTAGTAACCCAAGCAAGTTCTGCTATACCAATCATGCCATTATACATTTCAAGTATGTTTAAAGTGATGAAGGCTGATGGTACTTATGAAGGACCTATCCAGCAAATCCAAGGTTTGTTCCGCGATAACCTCTATAGTAATAACCGTACATTAGATGATAAAAACCGTTTAATGCAAAACCTAAAAGAGCTTGATGACAGTGTTCAGGACCGCGTCACTGAACTTTGGGAAAAAGTGACCACTGAAACCATCGATGAGTTAACTGACTATGTTGGCTATCATAATGAGTTTTTACGCTTATTTGGTTTTAGTGTTGATAATGTTGATTATGAAGCCGATGTTAGTCCTATTGTTGCGATTAACAACCTGAGCTAATGTAGCCAATCAGCTTACAACTATAGTCGTACTGCAATGCCAATTACCGTACGACTTGTCATTTTTAGCCTTTAAAGCTTAGTGATCTTGCAATTTACTATTTTAAAAATATTGATTTTATCGTATTGATTTTATGGATTTTTTTGAAAAGTAATTAATCTAGATCATAAATTTTTGATAATTTATTATTTAAAGTGTGTAGGCAATGGAAATCATAGGGCGTTTTATGCTAAAATTCGCGCCTGAAAAATTAGAATAACGTCTTGGTCGATTAGTTTTACTGTTAAAGTTGCTATGACGCCGAGAATCACTGTATCAAGGACTTAAGTCCTTGGTTTAATTACTCCTGATAAAGTAGTGCAACTGTGTATGATTACAATTAAAAAAGGTCTGGATATACCTGTTCAAGGTGCTCCCCAGCAAGTAATCCATGATGGTCCGGC
>CALJHL010000148.1 GCA_938075435.1 uncultured Thalassotalea sp.
TTGAATACACTAGTATAAAAGATAATAATAATCAGCCCTAGGTTACCAATTAACAACAGAGTCCAACCATGTTTAAATACCAAAAACAAACCAATTAATACGGTTATCGTTATTGAGAAATAAAATGCTTTATTAACCATAGGAGCTAAACAAGGGTATTCGACTAAGGCGCCACTACCACCACTAAAAGGCGTTTTCTGAGTATTGAAATCTAAACCAGATTTGAAGTCTTGATATTCATTTAAGGTATTAACACTAATATGGGCGCAAAGAGCGGCTAAAAAACATAGACCGGCATCAACTACATTGATGTCTTCTCCCTGATTAATAGCGGTAGCGATAGCTAAAAATATACAACTTAAGGTTAGAGTTAAAAAAGGTAAACGCATGGTTTTTAATAGCGTTTGTAATTTAATTTTTTTGCCTAGCTTAAGATCACTCATAAGAATTATTAGTTTTTATTCCAAAAGCGTTGCATTTCTAAAAATAAAAAAGAAGCGGTCCAGGTAATTAACACCAAACCAGTTAAAGATTCTATACCGGTCAGAAAGCGGATCGAGCCATGCGGGGTAATATCTCCAAAACCTAAAGTGGTGAAGCTGGTAAATGAATAATAAGCACAATCGAGTAAACTACCATCAAAATTACCCTCGAGGCTGCCAAAATATTGTGATTTACTCATAAAAAAATATAGGATGGCAAACAGCCAAATCTCAACACAATGCGCAAGTAATGCGCCAAACACGCCGATAACAATTTGATATTTATTTTTGTAATGTATGTAGGGCAACCTTTTTGACAACGCTAATAACACCTCATAATGCAACAGCACCACTAGGCTAACAATCATAATATTAATTAAGGATAAAACTACCATGTTTAGGCCTGTATTGATTTAGGTTAATTTTAATTTTGCCTTGTTTTTAAATAATAGACAATATCAACGAGTTATAATTATTTATAGCATTTTTCAAGGCTAACTAATGATGATCTTAGACTAAAGATAGTTAACACTATCGATTTAACATTGCTAAAGTATATTCGATAACCAGATAAAGGATAATAGCAGTGATGAATGCACACTCTTTTCAAGCGCTAGTCGTAACCGAAGACAACAACAATCAGTTTAAGCAAGCGATAGTCACCCGCAATGTTGCAGACTTACCTGATAACGATTTATTAATCGATGTCCATTAGTCATCTCTTAATGATAAGGATGCATTATCATTAAGCGCGAATAAAGGTGTCACTAAGACCTACCCCCATACCCCAGGAATTGATGCCGCCGACACAGTGAAAAGTGACAAATCTGGCACCTTTAAACCTGGCGATAATGTATTAGTATTTGGTTATGATTTAGGAATGCCCCCCCCTGGGGGCTTAGCACAAAAGATTGCTATTCCGGCTAATTGGGCAGTTAAATGCCCCGCTAATTTATCGCTAAAACAAGCGATGATCCCGTTGCGGTAACAGGTGCTACTGGCGGTGTTGGTAGCATTAGTATTGCCCTACTTACACAATTGGGCTATTCGGTAGTCGCATTTTCAGGAAAAAGTAGCCAAAGTGAACACCTAAAATCGATTGGCGCTAACGAGGTTTTATATCGTGATGTGATCAATACCGTTAATGATCGGCCGATGGGCAAAGAACTATGGGCGCATGGCATTGACACTTTAGGCGGTGATTATTTAGCCAACTTATTAAAGCAAATTAAAGCTGGTGGTGCTGTAGCTGCCTGCGGTCTTGCGGCATCACCATTTTTTTCATTGAATGTATTTCCGTTTATCACTCGCGGTGTTTCTTTATTAGGAATAGATTCTGTAAATATTCCATTAAAAGACAAACAGCATATCTGGCATCGTGTGGCTAGCGATATGAAACTGGCAAACCTTGACAAACTTTGTGAAGAAATATCGTTAGCGCAGGTGCCAAATTACTTAAATAGGTTTATTGCTGGAAAGGTTGTTGGTCGCTACTTAGTCAATCTAAGGAAGTAAGCGGCTGTAAATTGTATACTTAGCGACCAAACCTGTCGATGAACTGGATAGTAAGTTTGGTCAATTGTTATGAATACAAGTGGTTAAATTCTTTTATCGAAAAACCATTTAAATATTGCTCGCCAATTTTTAAAACCGGTACACTTCGAAAGCCTGTGCGGCTAAATTCTTTGCGACCAGCAGCAGTACTGGTATTGCATAACCGGTATTTTATCCCCTGCTGATCCAAGTATTTTTTTGCGGTTTCACAATGCGGACAACGATTCATTGTGAATAACACCACTCGCTTCATTTAGTTCAGCTCTAACTTAACAGCAGCAACAATAGCATTTGGCTTAGTCAGATATAAATTATGATTCAACAACACTAGCCTATCATCAACAGCCAAAAGCAAAGCAGGAAATGCAGTTGTTTCAATGAGCTCTTGCATTTCAGCAATATCTGCCAAGTTGAATTCGGCATCTTTAGTTAATTGATTTTTGAATATTTTATTTGGTGGCGACAACTTAAATTCAGCAAGAACGCTATCAAAATCTGGCTTTGAATTTAGGCCGTTACCTTCAATAAAGAGTTCTTTTTGCAAAGCATTTAACACATCTAAAGCTTGTATTGATTGTTTGTTTTGCAACCAAGCCATCAAATTAGCCGTCATTGTTGAGTCTTGATGACTATCAGCAAAGCGAGTGTAGTCTTGACCAAAGTTAGCAGCACTTTGTTTTGAAACAGCGTCCACTTGACTAGAACCCGCACTATCAGTGCCTTCGTAATGGGCAATGTGCCATAGATTGATCGTCATTTCAGGAAAAGCTTGATGCAACTCATTCACTAATGCCGTAGTTGCATAACTCCACGGACAATGGGAGTCGTAAATAAAAAATAATTCTGTATTCATTGAATTCATTCTTAGTAAAAATTAGATGATGGTAATTTTAAATAGTTTAGCTGCAATAAGCTACGATCAATTTAAAATTACTGTGATTAATGCCTTAACTAGCTTTATTTAAATCATTAATAGCAGTTGATGAAAATCAATCCACAGTAACTACAGTAGCAGCAACAGACCTTGAAAATGATACCATTAGCTATACCATTTCCGATGGTGCTGATTCAAATCTATTTGAAATCGATACTTTAAGCGGTTTGCTGACATTTAAATCTTCCCCTGATTTTGAATCACCAGCATCCGCAGCAGATAGCAACTCATATATAGTAACTATTTCTGCCGCCGATGCCATCGTTGCTGACTACCAAACCATTACCATTAATGTTCAAAATGT
>CALJHL010000149.1 GCA_938075435.1 uncultured Thalassotalea sp.
AAAATTCTAGTAGTAAGCCATAAACACCAATCAGCATTAAAATATAAGCAATATTGGGATCGGTAATGGTGGCAATAAAGTGGTTGCGCCAATCAGGTTGTTGTCGTTTTAACACCACGTTACTTAAATCTAATTTACGAACTTGCTCAGCGATAGTCACAAGCTTACCATGGCTAAGTTCAACTAATTGGTTGGGTGATTGCGCTATTAAATCAATAACATTCTCGGCAAGTGCTTCATTAGCGGTTAAGGTTGCCGCCTCTTTTACAGCCAATACCGCCCATTCTTGGTTTCGTCCTCGTAATTGCGCTAAAGAACGAATATAAGCTATGGCATCGTTTAATACTTTTTTTTCCATTGCTGTTGCTGTATCGGATTGCGGTTTTTGTTGGTCATCTTTGCCGGGGGCTTTGGGCGCGCCAATACTTACTGGCGTAGCTGCACCTAATGTCGTTGCTGAAGACATGGCAGCAATATGGCAGGCATAAAGAATATAAGTTCCGGCACTAGCCGCTCTTGCGCCTTGTGGGTAAACCAAGCATGCAATGGGTACATTAGATGACATTATTGCTTGATTAATGTCGCGTAAACTACTGCTCAAGCCTCCGGGAGTGTCTATGGTAATAATAACTAAAGGAGTATTTATACTTTGGTTTGCTGCTGTGATGGCCCGTACTAAATAATCACTTACCGCCGGTCCAATAGCACCATCAATGGTCAACACAGGAATAGCAGCAGGAGACAACTCAGAGGGTGGTTCAGACATCACTTGTTCGGCTTTCAGAAAAAAGCTCATAATTAATATTAAGCTTAATAAACAGCGATTCATAACATAAACCCGATATTGAACTTACTACTTAGTTTAGTTTATTAATGTTAATTTATCTTAAATGCAGTAATAAATTTTTAGCTTTGCAATTGAATAACAAGCTATATGTAAAATTTGCATATAGCTTTTCCCGAAGCAACGCAAAATATTAACCATCTATGGAAATTTTGTATATAGCTTTTCCCGAAGCAAAAAAAAGCCTCGCAAGGGGCGAGGCCAAAAAGTATTTCAGGGAGGAAAACAAAAAGTTTGTTAACTGCTGACTATAATAACGAATATTA
Source organism: uncultured Thalassotalea sp. (assembly GCA_938075435.1). Taxonomy (GTDB): domain Bacteria; phylum Pseudomonadota; class Gammaproteobacteria; order Enterobacterales; family Alteromonadaceae; genus Thalassotalea_A. The sequence continues at coordinate 1,111 of CALJHL010000149.1, forward strand.
AAAAAGATACCGTTACCCAAATGTAATTGAGTGCAATAGTTTGTTGTTAGGCTCAGTCAATACGACTTTAGGTGTTATTTTCTTCCTTAATAATGGCTTCGTTTTCATTATCGTTGTTTACTTTTAAGTTAGGTAGGTTAGTACTGCCTATGGTGTTTAACACAATACCTACGGCAAAAAAGAAAAAGGTACATGCCCCTAAACTGGATCGATATACATCGTCGGCATTTTTACCGGCAAGAACAAGTAACACACCGCAGATCATAGCCGTAACAAAACAAACGAATGAGATCACCGTTGAGATTTTTTGGAAGAGATTTTTTTTGTAATTCATTAAATTTTAAACGACAGTAGTTAACTAAGAAACTAATATTAACAGTATTTCTTTCAGTTTACTTGATACCAGTCAACAAACAACAATTTGCAGCCATAAATAGTAAATGTTGTATTCGACATTATTGTCACCATTGTGCTGTATTTATTAAGTTATTAGTGCATTGTTATTGCAATGTATGACCACAAGCTGCAATTATACAATTTTAAGAGGACTTTTAAGTGGCAATTATATTATCCCCGTTACAATGCCGAGTGATTGGTGTGCTTTTAGAAAAAGAAATCACCACTCCTGATCAATACCCCTTGTCTTTGAATGCCATCACAAGCGGCTGTAATCAAAAAAGTAGTCGCGAACCGGTTTTGAATTTAAGCGAATTTGAGACTCAAGATATTATTGATGAATTATCTAAATCACGATTGATAAGTGAGCAAAGTGGTAGCAGTAGAGTGGCTAAATACCTACATCGTTTTTGTAATACCCAATTTAGCGAATTGCACTTAAACAAACAGCAATTAGCAATAATTTGCTTATTACTGTTAAGGGGCCCACAAACCCCAGGAGAACTAAGAACCCGCAGTAATCGTTTAGCCGACTTTGCCAGTGTTAATGAAGTGGAAGAGTGCTTGCAACAATTAACTGCACTCGACGGTAAAGAATTAGTTATAAAGTATCCACGAGAGCCAGGCAAAAGAGACTGCCGTTGGGGGCATTTATTTCATAATGCCGAGCAACAAGCTTTTGTGGATGAACAACAGTCCAGCAACCATAACTTGAGCGTTGCAGGCTTAGAAACACCCGCTCTATCAAGTGACCAAGACAACCGAATTGTCGCTTTGGAGGACAAAGTGGCCGAGCTTAGTGAACAGGTTGAGCTTTTAACTCAGCTAATTGATGAGTTAACCAGCTAATTATAATTTCATTTATACTTAGAAGTGTGGCTTTAAAATCGATAGGCTAAAGACATTAGTCAGTAACTTTACGGTTGTTTTTATAGCTAAGTCGTCAGTTAACCTTTAACCTACTGCTTATTATTAGCAGATGAAATTATCAGGTTTATGACCAAAGCCAAGTGTTTCAGCAAAGATACCAAGTGAGTTACCTACAAATGAACAAAGATTTACAGCAAGCGTATCGCAATTGTGATTACTTTATAGATGATGAGATTGGTTTTTGGCAAATTAATATAGGAGACTGTGATCGTACATTAAGTCGGTATTTACACAGTTTTACTCTTCCTACAGCAGCATTCATTAGCGTCTACAACCCAATGGCTAAGCCGGTTAAAAGCTCACAAATAAATCAACGCCATCAGCAGTTAATTAAAACCTTAACTAAGCATAATCTGTCATTTTGCCAAGGCTTTATGCTTAACCCACAGCAAGGGGATAGCAAACAGCCAAGCGTATTTATAACCAATATAAACAAACAGCAACTAACTAAATTAGCCGCAGAATTTCAGCAAAATGCATTTGTTTGGGTCGATGAGGAAGGTAGCGTATCTGTGGTTAAGTAATTATCGGCTAGGATGTATTTTAAATACCTAAAAGAAAGCCTCCAAGATGAAGGCTGAAATTTAACTACAGACAGGTTAAACTAATTAATTGGTATTTGCCGCTTTTCATCGGTGAACTCAGCTGATTTTCTAAAATGTACTTTTAAAACACCATCGCTAAAATTTGCCTCGATATCGTCTGGGGTTATGCCTTTGCCAACGTTGAAGCTACGGCTAAAGTAACCGGTTTTGCGTTCTTTACGGATCACCTTATCGTTTTCTGATTTACTTTCTTCATTAATCTTTGCCTCAATGGAGAGTAGGCCGTCTTGTAATTGCATGTTAACATCATCTTTTTTCACACCCGGCAGATCAGCAACAATTTCATAATGTTGAGCCTTTTCGGTAATGTCTACCCTAGGACTGAAAAATGTGTCGTCATTATCTTTATTTTTAGCGGTAAATAAATTGCTAAAAATGGGTTCAATGTCAAACCAGTGGTCTCTTGGTATTAGGTTCATGATAATCTCCTTATGTTTATGCTTATACTGCAATAGTCATAAATTAATTTTCAACCTTTATGTTAAAGCTAGCTTATTATTCGCTATTTTCAAGGTTGAATTATGAACAATCAACGCCAGCTTGATTTAGCTCAAAAATCATACAGATGAATGAGTCTAATAATTAACTTGGCACAGAAATTGTTTCCAGCATGGCTGTTTTACATGGCAACACATGGTGTTTAACCGAGAAAGACTGTGAGTTTAGCTGTGCTACTCAGTATGAATTGGCTGTACAAACAATTTAAAATTTCCTGAGTACCGTGTTAGGGTGCTATATCTAATAATCGCTAGCAATTTTTTATGCTTGAATACATCTTTTTATTTTTCATTAGTTTACTGGCTAATACCTTGTCCTCTCTTGCTGGCGGTGGTGCCGGCTTACTGCAATTACCGGTATTAATATTTCTTGGCTTGCCATTTTCGGTAGCTCTAGTTACCCATAAATTTGCCGCCGTAGCGCTAGGAGTTGGTGCGTCAATTAAACATTTAAAAAACGGTGGTTTTCAATGGCAACTGGTGACCATTATGATCGCCGGCGCGCTGCCAGGAGTGATTATTGGCGCCAATATTATTCTTAATATTCCTGAACAAGTCGCTATGATCGCATTAGGCTGCTTAACTATCGGATTAGGTATTTATTCATTCCTTAAACCCAACTTGGGTATTGAAAATAACTTAAAAAACTTAACCACAAAGGGCTATTTTATTGGTGCTTGTGGTTTGTTTTTATTAGGAATAATCAATGGTTCATTAACTTCTGGTACTGGCTTATTTGTCACCATGTGGTTGATCCAATGGTTTGGTATGAGTTATTCAAAGGCCGTT
>CALJHL010000150.1 GCA_938075435.1 uncultured Thalassotalea sp.
TTAAATACCAACGACAGATATTATCTGATTCAACACGAAAGTATGGATAATAAAAAAGAGCTCTATTTATTTACTGATTGGGTAAAAGAAAATTTTCTGTTCTAGCTGCCGGTGGTATAAATGAAATTAATTCATCATATAAGTATATTTTAATCGTTTGTCGACTTAGTCATTATTTTCTAAAGTAATGGCGTACCAAAAAGGTACGTCATTAAACAGGAAAGAAAACATGAACATTAAAAAAACAGTTATCAGCACGTTAATTACTAGCGCCTTAGGTTTTAGTTCAATATCGGTAATAGCAAATGAAATTCCTTTTAAAATAGCGGTGATTAAACATGCGTCGGGTAGTGAAGATATCGCCTTGGGCAAAGCCAGCAAATTTATTGACGGCTTTACCAATGACATTGGTGATGAGGTATTTTTTGAAGATAATATGAGCTTATGTGCCGCTTATATAAAAACTAGCACTTTGCACAAGTCGGAAGCTGCCTGTACAGCAGCGATTAATAGTTTAAAGACAATAAATGCGTCGAGTACAAAAGCTCAGTATCTTAAAGCACTAAGCTATAGTAACCGTGGCGTTTCAAGATATTTAAATGAGGATATTGCTGGTTCAATGGACGATTTTACAACCGCGATTTTAATTGATGTCAACACTATCACTAAAAGTAACTTAATATTAATGAAGCAAAGGTTAATGAAAGAAGAAGTAGAAGAGCACCCTGTTACTTTATCTGAGTAGTACATTTATAAAGAAGTAAGGAGCAAAGCAATGATCAACAATATTATTAAGTCTCTTGCCGAGATGGCGTCATTTATATACGGAGTTAAGCATGTATCTAACAGTCAATGGGACGTTGAAAATATTCACCAAGTAGAAACAATTTATAATCATGATAAACGACAGCTAAGGTAACTTCATATGACCCAAAACAAACGCAGAGAGAAAACCTAATCATCTCTCTGCTAATAATTTTTTCTGTTAACTGCTCATGAGTAAATCAACAAGTATTAATTCAAAATAGCAAACTTTACATACCGCATGATTAATAATATATCGCCCCATTCTACGTCTGAAATCTTTGTTGTAAGGTCGCCTCGGCAATTGGAAAGCCATGTTTGTTTATCTATTTTGGTGCTACCAAGTTGTCATTTCAAACTAAATATTATTGGTTTGGTGCAAAAAAACAACTAAAAACCAAAACATGATTTTAACCCACTGATATTAATGCAAATTATAACTGGCATGTATTTTGTATAACTACTGTATTAAATCGAATAATTATAAATTGATTGAGAATGAATGTACCCCACAGAAAAAGATAAAGTTAAAAACACTCGAACCAAAGCAGGTGAAAATACAAATATTTCAGTGCTGTTGATTGAAGAACAGCGAAGCACGGGTTCGATGTTGAAAAAAGCCTTAATCGATTTTGGTTATGATGTTATTAAGCATATTTCTTTTAATGAAAATATTATTGAGCAACTTGATTTATGTAATCCAAGTGTACTCATTTTAGCGACTGACTTACCCAGTGGTTCAATGTTGAAGGAATTAGCCGAAATTAACCAATTATCACCTTTACCCATTGTTATATTTGCAGAGAACGACTCTCCCAATGTTATTCAAAATGCAATTAAAGCCGGGGTAAGTGCTTATGTTGTTAGCGAAATTTTCCCGCAACGGCTGCATAGTATTATTTCAGTAGCAAATGAGCGTTTTAAAGCGATTCAATCTTTACGCCATGAACTTAAACAGGCTAAAACTCAACTAGAGAGTAGAAAATATATTGATAAAGCAAAGGGACTTATTATGCAGCAAAAGCAAATAAGTGAGAATGAAGCTTATGGCACCATCAGGAAAATGGCCATGGATCAAGGTTGTTCACTGGCGATGGTGGCAAAAAATATTATTGATGTTTGTCAGCTTTTATCGACATCAAAAACATAAAGTTAAGACATGAACAATTTTGGTGCAATTCATTAGTATTGTGCAAATAAATTAGCCGAGTAAAAATAAAACCGCTTTAAAGCCAGTAAAAACAATGGTTTTAACCTTGGCACAATACCTGCAATAAAGTTATTAAGTTACCACACAGCAACCGATAATTTTTATCAACGAAGATAAAAATTTGGCAATAAACCTGACAGCAACGACGCTGCAGGATACTGAAAGGCGCAAGCCTTAACTATACGAGCAACGGCGCTCATCAATAATCAGCTTTAACAGGCTGTGCATTGGTGGGCGTTTTTTTTATTAATGTTTTTTTACTATTTACTATTTTTATTAACCTTATAGGAATTCATGATGAGTTGGACAAAATCGATAATCTCTAGCATAAAGAACCTTTCGTTGAGTATTGCATTAGCCTTTTTAGCGACTAATGTTGCTCATAGTGAGACCATTGGCGAACCTGAAAAAGAAGAGCTAAAGTTTGGCTTTATTAAACTGACCGACATGGCCCCTATCGCTATCGCCTATGAAAACGGTTATTTTGAGGACGAAGGCTTGTATGTCACCATTGAAGCCCAAGCAAATTGGAAAGTACTGCTAAACGGAGTTATCGATGGTAGTTTAGATGGTGCTCATATGCTTGCTGGTCAACCCATTGCGGCAACCATGGGCTATGGTACTAAAGCGCACATCATCACCCCATTTTCAATGGATTTAAACGGTAACGGTATTACGGTTTCTAACGAGATTTGGGCAAAAATGAAGCCGAATATTCCGAAAATGGCGGATGGTAGACCCGTTCACCCAATCAAAGCCGATTCACTAAAACCGGTTATCGAACAATTAAAAGATGAGGGTAAACCCTTTAAAATGGGCATGGTATTTCCGGTATCAACCCATAACTACGAATTACGTTATTGGTTAGCTGCTGGTGGCATTCACCCTGGATATTATGCGCCGCATAAAGGTGATTCATCTGGTCAGATTGATGCCGACGCCCTGCTTTCAGTAACTCCCCCTCCGCAAATGCCGTCAACGATGGAAGCTGGCACCATTCATGGTTATTGCGTTGGAGAACCTTGGAATCAACAAGCTGTATTTAAGAACATTGGTGTACCGGTAGTCACTGATTATGAAATATGGAAAAACAACCCAGAAAAAGTCTTTGGTATCACTGCAGAATTTGCTGAAAAATTCCCGAATACCACCATTCGTTTAACACGGGCTCTTATCCGTGCGGCAAAATGGCTTGATGACAACAACAATGCAAACCGTCCTGCAGCGGTAAAAATATTATCACAATCTAATTATGTAGGCGCTGATTATGATGTTATCGCCAACTCAATGACGGGCACATTTGAATATGAAAAAGGTGACATCCGCGACGTTCCCGATTTCAATGTGTTTTTCAGATATAACGCCACTTACCCATACTACTCAGATGCTATTTGGTATCTAACCCAAATGCGTCGCTGGGGACAAATTTCAGATGATAAAAGTGATCAGTGGTACAAAGACTTAGCGGCAAAAGTATACCGACCAGATATTTATACCAAAGCAGCACAATCGCTTATTGCCGATAAATTAATCCCTGCCAATCAATTCCCAGATTTTGCGAAAGAAACCGGGTTTAAAACACCACAACAGCATTTTATCGATGACATTGTTTACGACGGTAGTAAGCCTAATGCTTATTTACAAAAGTTCAGCATTGGTCTTAAAAAAGGCGACAAGCTCTAACGTTTTTTAAACCATTAATTTATCACTAAAAGGAAGTGAAAAATGAGTTCAACAACAGAAAAAATAGGTCGTTTAGCAAATACTGAGCAAACGATGAACGCATTTAAACGCGCCATAAGTAAAATAACCAATGCGATGTTATTGCCAGTTATTGGTATCACCATGTTTTTATTTTTTTGGTCAATCGCCGCCCAAAACATTCACACCTCTTTAGGTGAGTTTCCTGGGCCGGTTGCTGTTGTTGAACAGTTTTCTTCTCTCTTTGATGAACATCTAACAGAGCGAGAAAAAGCCGCTGCGTTTTATCAACGCCAAGATAAACGCAATGCAGCTAAGTTAGCAATGGATCCAAATTACGTAACAAAAATTCGGGCGTATACGGGGAAAGAAACATTTTTAGATCAGATACTAACCAGTTTAGTCACAGTAATTAGTGGTTTTTTGGTAGCGGCTATTATAGCCATCCCTTTAGGTATTTGGATGGGATTAAGTAAGCGCTTAAATTCCGCATTAAACCCTATAGTGCAAATTTTCAAGCCTGTTTCACCATTAGCCTGGTTACCTTTAGTGACTATGGTGGTAAGTGCGCTTTATGTGTCAAATGATCCTATGGTGTCAAAATCATTTTTAACCTCGATGATCACCGTCAGTCTTTGTAGTTTGTGGCCAATGGTTATTAATACCTCTATTGGTGTTTCATCGATTAACAGTGATTTGCTTAATGTCAGTAAAGTTCTGCGTTTACCCGCACGGACCCATATTCAAAAAATAATAATACCCGCCTCCATTCCGATGATATTTACTGGTATGCGGTTATCGTTTAGCGTTGCTTGGATGGTACTTATTGCCGCTGAAATGCTAGCGCAAAATCCTGGTTTAGGAAAATTTGTTTGGGATGAGTTCCAAAATGGTAGTTCAGATTCTCTGGCCAGGATCATGGCTGCGGTTGTTGTTATTGGCTTTATTGGTTTTTTATTAGACCGCGCCATGATGCAATTACAACGCAGGGTATCTTGGGACAAATCGAGCGTAAACATTTAAGGATCCTAGTATGAATTCAAGTACAACGAAAAGTAGTATTAACAAGCCTTTCTTAGATATTAGTCATATCGATATGGTTTTCCCTACACCGACTGGCGGTTTTACGGCATTAAAAGATGTTGATCTTAAAATTAATAAAGGCGAGTTTATCTCGCTCATAGGTCATTCAGGCTGTGGTAAATCGACAGTGCTTAATATTGTCGCCGGCCTTAATCAAGCAACCAATGGTGGTGTTTTACTTAACAATAAAGAAGTCAATCAACCAGGTCCAGAACGTGCGGTGGTGTTTCAAAACCACTCATTATTGCCTTGGTTAACGGCTTATCAAAATGTAGAACTTGCGGTAAAACAAATTTTTAAAAAAACCATGTCAAAAGCTGAAATGCGCGGTTGGATTGAATACAACCTAAAGCTTGTCCATATGGATCACGCCATGCACAAACGTCCGGATGAAATATCTGGTGGTATGAAACAACGTGTTGGTATTGCTCGTGCTTTAGCAATGCAGCCCGAAGTTTTATTAATGGATGAACCCTTTGGTGCACTTGATGCATTAACGCGCGCGCATATGCAAGACTCGTTAATGGAAATTCAAAATGAACTTAATAATACCGTGATCATGATCACTCATGATGTCGATGAAGCGGTATTGCTTTCTGACCGCATCGTGATGATGACCAATGGTCCAGAGGCTACAATTGGCGAGATCCTTGACGTGCAATTACCTCGCCCTAGAAATCGTCTGGCACTTGCCAAAGACCTTGAATATAACCGTCTTCGCTCGGAAGTATTAACCTTCCTTTATGAAAAGCAAAGAAAGGTAGAAAACATTAGCATAAATATATCACCGCCAGCGACGGTTCCAAAAAAACGAGTGAATCAAAACTAACTTAAAAACCGTACATTTTTGCCATTAAATAAATTAAAAATACACTTCACAGGGAAT
>CALJHL010000151.1 GCA_938075435.1 uncultured Thalassotalea sp.
AATCCAAGCGTTAAAGTTTTTAGGGCAAAAGCCGCCACCGCAGTTGGAATTTGAAACAGTGGAAAACATCATTCAATGGGCGGTAAACAACTGGCATTTAGAAAACATCGGACAAAAGCAAGAAATTGAACTATAAAATGCAATAACTCACGGTTTTCGTTCTCTTTTTAAACAGTTTCATATATTATTGCCGGTTAAAATTGGCACCTCCACTACACTTAACTCTAGAGTTATGAGGAAAAGGCTATTAAAGCAATTACCAGGTTTGTAAAATCCATGTTTGGCAAGACAACCACAACAACAAATTTACCCATTGTGATCGACAGAGCCGATCATAATGTTTCTCGCAAAGACATCAGCGACAATGCCCTGAAGGTATTATATCGCCTTAATAAAGGTGGCTATGAAGCTTATCTTGTTGGTGGTGGTGTACGGGACATTTTATTGGGCCAGCATCCAAAAGACTTCGACATAGCGACGAATGCGACACCAGAACAAATAAAAGAATTATTTAGAAACTGTCGCCTTATTGGCCGCAGATTTCGCCTTGCCCATATTGTATTTGGTCGAGATATAATCGAAGTCGCAACCTTTCGTGGTCATCATGGCAGCAATCAAGATCAACCAGCGGAGCAAAAACAGTCCAAGCAAAACCTGTCGAAGCAGTCTGTACACGGCATGTTACTTAGAGATAATATTTACGGCAGTATTGATGAAGATGCCGAACGTCGTGATTTTACTATTAACTCTTTATATTACAGCGCTCGTAACTTTAAAATTTATGACTTTGCCAATGGCATTACCGATATAGAAAATAAACAAATTCGTTTAATCGGTGATCCAGAAACGCGTTACCGTGAAGATCCGGTACGAATGTTAAGAGCGATTCGTTTTGCCACCAAATTAGATATGACTATCCATAAAGATACGGCCAAACCGATCCCTACATTAGCGCCATTAATGGCGAATATTCCTGCCGCGCGGATGTTTGAGGAATACTTAAAGCTATTTTTAGCGGGTAAAGCACAAGCGAATTTCAATTTACTTGCCGAAAATAACTTGCTGGAATATTTATTCCCTCACATTAGCCAGATACTGTCTGCCAATACCAATACAGCAGCGATCAAATTTATACAGCGAGTATTACAAAATACCGATAACCGCATCAATGAAGGCAAAAGAGTTACTCCTGCATTTTTGTTAGCGGCGGTAATTTGGTACAGCCTTGAAGAAAAAATCAAAGAGTTAGCAGCCAGCTCGGCTCTATCTCCACAAGATGCGTTTTTTACTACGATGCAAGAAATTATGAGTGAGCAGCAGCAACGCATTGCCATTCCTAAGCGTTTTCAATTACCGATGAAAGACATCTGGTTCTTGCAAGACAAGTTAGCTCGTCGTGAAGGCACTAAAGCTTTTACCGTATTAGAACACCCAAGATTCAGAGCCGCTTACGACTTTTTGTTACTGCGAGGCGAAGTTGAAGGTGGAGAGTTGCAAGCGTTAGGCGAATGGTGGACTATATTTCAAGAAGCCTCGGATGATACCAAACAACAAATGGTGAAAGGTTTTAAAGGAGTACGCTCGAGCCGTCGTCGCAATACTCGTCGCCGCAAGAAACCCACAAACAGTGAATAAGATGATTACTGTTTATATCGGTTTAGGCAGCAACTTAGCGCAACCAGCAGAGCAAATTCAAGCTGCCGTTGCTGCCTTAAAAACTTTACCAGAAACAAGCATCAGCTCGGTTTCATCATTATACTCTAGTAAACCTATGGGGCCGCAAGAGCAGCCTGATTATATCAATGCCGTGGCTTGTCTGCAGACTAAGTTATCGGCCATAGCCTTATTAGATAAACTGCAATCCATCGAGCTCGATTTCGGTCGGGTCCGCAAAAAACAACGTTGGGGCTCGCGCATATTAGATTTAGATATACTATTATATGCAGACCACGTGATAAACACTGAACGTTTAATTGTTCCTCATTATGGGATGAAAGTAAGAGAATTTGTTATTTACCCTCTTGTAGAAATTAATCCAAGTTTAATTTTGCCCGATGGCAGTAAAATAATAGAACTAAAAGAAGCGCTTGCGGATAATGGTTTATTTATTCTAGCTGAATTGAATTACTAACGTTTGTATGACAATATTCGCACAATATTACTAAGTGTGATCTTAACACTAAGACATAAAGACTTTTATTATGAGTAGAATTACCATAAGCACTTTGCAGAAAATGAAAGATGCTGGCGACAAAATATCTTCAATTACCGCCTATGATGCCAGCTTTGCTCATCTATTCGATGAAGCTGGCATGCATGCTATGTTAGTCGGCGACTCCTTAGGAATGGTGCTACAAGGTCATTCAGATACCTTACCGGTAACCATCGAAGATATAGCCTACCACACTCAATGTGTGCGCCGCGGCGCCACTAAAACATTACTTATTGCTGACATGCCTTTTATGAGCTATGCCAGTGAACAACAAGCCTATATGAATGCCGCAAAATTAATGCAGGCTGGCGCCAATATGGTAAAAGTTGAAGGTGGTGATTGGCTTTTTTCAACGATTCAAGGCTTAGTCGAGCGCAGTGTTCCGGTATGTGGTCACTTAGGTTTAACACCACAGTCTGTTAATGTTTTTGGCGGTTTTAAAGTTCAAGGCCGAGACGACAAACAAGCAAAAGAAATGATTGCTCATGCCAAGCAACTTGAACTTGCGGGTGTGCAGTTATTAGTACTTGAGTGTATTCCGAATGAACTTGCCAAAGCGATCACCGATGCTCTTACCATACCGGTCATTGGTATTGGTGCAGGTAATGTAACCGATGGCCAAATACTGGTTATGCATGATGCTTTGGGTGTATCTTTTGGTAAGATGCCAAAATTTTCAAGAAATTTTTTAGCTCAAACCGGTGACATAAGCAAAGCGATACAACTTTATATGAGTGAAGTATCTGCAGGCAATTTCCCTGGTGATGAACACAGTTTTAAGTAAATTATGAAGACAGTAGATACGATTAATGAATTGCGCCAGCAAATTGCTAATTGGCGCCAACAAGGTTTGAAAATTGCTTTTGTGCCTACCATGGGTAATTTGCATGATGGTCACATTTCTTTAATTAAGCAAGCTCATAAACACGCCGATAAGGTGGTAAGCAGTATCTTTGTAAATCCAATGCAATTTGGTGTTAATGAAGATATTGACAACTATCCAAGAACAATGGCGGCAGATATTAAAAAATTAACTGCGGCTAACACCAATTTATTATTTACCCCTACCCCAGATATTATTTACCCTAAAGGCCTAGATAATCAAACCTGTGTCGATGTACCCAATGTTTCAAATGGCTATTGCGGAGAGTCGCGTCCAGGGCACTTTCGCGGTGTAGCCACGATAGTTTGTAAGCTGTTTAATTTGGTACAACCCGACGTTGCATGTTTCGGGTTGAAAGATTATCAACAATTACAAGTTATTGAAACTATGGTTGAAGACCTATCCATGGCGATTGAAATTATTCCGGTGGCAACAATGCGAGAGCCATCAGGCTTAGCAATGAGTTCGCGTAATAATTATTTAACGGCCGCAGAAAAAACCATCGCCGCAAATTTAAATAAAACCATGCTCTGGGTTGCCGAGCAATTAACTAGCAATACTAATTTTAATGAACTTTCGGCAAAAGCCGCGCAGATGATCAACGCCCATGGCATGAAAACTGATTACCTTCATATCTGCCATGCTAAGACCTTAAATCCGGCGCAAAGCAAGGATAAACATTTGGTCATTTTAGCTGCAGCACATTGTGGCAAAGCACGACTTATCGATAATATCACCGTAAACCTATAAACCTAGATGATTAAAAAAGCCGATACTGGTGACAGTATCGGCTTTTTTTATACAAAGTGAGTGACCCGCGATTAACTAATTTGTGCTAATAAAATAGGCAGATGCTTACTTTTTGCGGCTATTTGTTGTTGCTCAACTAAAATGTTTCTTAAAATGTCTTCGGTAGTAAGAG
>CALJHL010000152.1 GCA_938075435.1 uncultured Thalassotalea sp.
TCTCTCGCTAATAAAAGCTAAAGACTATGTAAAATCAATCATAATGTGAGTGCCCACACAAATTGCATGATAACTAATTGTTAAAGATAGATACATGAATGTATTAATGTCGAAGCGTTCACGGATGAACGTTTTATTCGACTGGTTAAGTTAGCCCTAACCTACTCATGTACAAAGAGAAAGTCGCATTCGCTTACTCTTATATATTCGCTTCATTGCTTGCAGACCGTAGCCACACTTGCTTGAAGCGAGATGCGCATTTTACGCACCTGAGTTTTAATGTCAACCTTTATTTGAAAGTTTTTAATAAAATATTTATTAGAATTTCCAACGTTTGGTTCAGTTATTATTACCTGACGGTAAAGCTAACCTATTAAAACCGACCTTACGATATCCTATCTCGGTCATCTTGATATTTCCTATATCAAACTTCGTTGGGATGTCCCTAGGAAGTGGAGCGCATTTTAGAGATTTTTGCGCTGCGGTCAACCTCTTTTTTCAATAATTTAAAAATAAATGTTTGTTCGCTCACTTTATGAACACAACTAGCGAATATGGTTAATTGCTGAACAAATATTTGTAATTCGATGAGCGGTGACAGACTCGTCATCAGAATATTTACCATGTAAATAAATTCTATTTTCAATACCAGCGTTTTTAGCCGCCTGCATATCAGAGCCTTTATCACCAATAAATATACTTTGTTGCAGGCAGATATTATGTTTTGCGGCGGCGCTATTGATCATGCCTGGCTCTGGTTTTCGACAATTACAGGCTATTTTATAAATGCCTTGCCCTTTAGTTGGATGATGAGGACAAAAAAACACATCGGTAATGATTACTTTTTCTTTAATAAATTGGGCTGTCATCCATTCGGTTAATGCGAGGAAATCTTGCTCACTATACATACCACGAGCGATCCCAGCTTGATTAGTGATAACAATTAATTGATAACCCAATTCTTGCGCGTGCCGACATACCGCAAAGATACCTTGGTTAAATTCAAATTTCTCAGCTTGGTAAACATAACCGTGATCGATATTGATGATCCCATCACGATCGAGAAATAGTGCTTTATTCATTTTATATTCTCAAATTGGCGCATTTAAATGGCTTGTCTGTACTAAGGTCTAATATTTTATGATTAAAAACAATAAAGCGAGCAACGCTCGCTTTATTATCATAGCAACATAACTGAGTTAAGTTACATGCACAAGCCGCCATCTATTTCTACGACTCTACCAGTAAAGAACTCATTCTCAAAAATGTACTTTGCCGTATGAGCAATTTCTTCTGGAGTTCCTAAACGGCCAACAGGCTTCATTTTTTCTAAACGCTCACGCATTTCTGGTTTCATCGCATCGGTCATTGCTGTTTTAATCACCCCAGGAGCGATTGCACCAACGCGGATCCCTTGACGGCCTAATTCACGAGCCCAGGTAACCGTCATAGCAACTACGCCAGCTTTAGCCGCAGCATAATTGGTTTGTCCCATATTACCTGCACGGGCAATTGATGACATATTAACAATAACACCTTGGCGTTTATGTTTTATCATTTGCACTGCCGCTTCACGGCCACATAAAAACACCCCAGTAAGATTCACATCAATGACTGACTGGAATTGGGCGAGTGACATTTTTTTTAATATTTCACCATCTTTGGCTTTGACAAACATACCATCGCGTAAAATACCGGCATTATTTACTAAACCATCAAGACCATCAAAATCACTGGCGATTTGTGCAAACGTTTGTTCAACTTGCTCTTCATTTGTAACATTGGCCAAATAGTATTTAGCTGAGCTGCCGGCAGCTTCAATTAACTTCACGGTTTCAACTAATAGCTCTTCGCCTAAATCGATCAATGCCAGTTTGGCGCCTTTTTTGGCAAACTCCACTGCAATAGTTCGACCTAGACCCTGGCCACCGCCAGTGATCACAATTACTTTATCTTGTAAATTCATTATATTTGCCTTTCAAATCGGTTATTTTGCGCTATCAAGGTAACTTGAACTACGCTTTTTCGAACATTTTAATAATGCTGCTAAAATCTTTACTGCCGTTACCTTTACCAGCATGCAAAGCAAACAAACTGCGGGCAAGAGTTCCCATAGGTGTAGCCGACTGACTTTGTACCGCGGTATCCATGGCCAATCCTAAATCTTTAGCCATAAGATCAGTCATAAAACCGCCATTATAATCATTTGATGATGGCACATTTTCCATTACCCCAGGACATGGGTTATATACTTCTAAGGTCCAATTTCGACCTGAGCTTTGTAACATTATCTCTGATAATACTTTCGGGTCTAAGCCATTATCCATACCAAGCTGTAATGCTTCTGAAGTACCAGACATTAAAATAGCCAACAACATGTTATTACATACTTTCGCCACTTGGCCGGCACCGTGGGCACCGGCAAGAAAGATATTTTTACCCATATTTTCTAATATCGGCTTGGCCTTATTAAAGTCAGCTTCGTTGCCGCCAACCATAAAGCTTAATGTACCCGCTTGAGCGCCACCAACACCGCCCGAAACGGGAGCATCAATAAAGTTAATGCCCTTTTCAGCCAACACCGTCGACACTTTAATCACCGTCGCTTTGTCTATTGTTGAAGAATCAATAACCAAGCTACCCGGGCTAATATGATTAATTAAACCATCATCACCAAGATATAAACCTTCGACATGCTTGCCTGCAGGTAACATTGATATTATAAAGTCAGCGCCTGCAACACTGGCAGGTAAACTGTCTGCAGTTGTTGCACCTTGGGCAACTACCTTTGCTACTGCTTCTGGAAATAAGTCAAATACACAAACTTGATGTCCAGCCTTAACTAGATTGACCGCCATTGGGCCGCCCATATTGCCTAGTCCAATAAATGCTACTTTTGCCATCTTAAGCTCCTATGTTATATATTTTTATTGCTCAAATGTTGCTAACGGATGTTGCGCAACTGACCATTTTGATTCTAAAAACCAATCGATAATATCGGAGTTTACACTCGCGATGTCGCTATACTTCCATACTGGTTTATTGTCTTTTTCAATCAATAGCGCCCGCACACCTTCTTTAAATTCACCAAACTTGCCACATTTGACGGCGGCATTAAGCTCAGCGCGGAAACAGTCCGCTAAAGATAAATCTTTACCCTGTTTTAATAGCTCAAACGTTAATTGGGCACTTAAGGCACTGCCGTGTTTTAGGGATTTCTGCGCACGATTAAACCATTTATCTTCAATATCAGCCGATATAATAGCATCGACAATATCATTCAGATTAGTATCTGCAGTGACTTTATCAATTAACACTTTGTGTTTTTGAACGTTAGAAATTGGCAATTGAGATTTACTCGCTTGCTCTAATTCAAGCATTAGTGAAGTGAGTTTCTCATGATTTAAGGCAATGGTATCGCCCCAATTTGTTGCTAATAAATTTTCTAAAAATGCCGGTTTTTGCTCGTTGCAAATAAAATGATCTGCAAGCTTAGTATATTTTGCATCGGCGGCATTAATCGCCGCGCCAGTCAAACCTAGAAACAAGCCACAATTACTCGGCATTTTATTTAAAAAATAACTACCACCGACATCTGGAAACAAACCAATGCTGATTTCAGGCATGGCAATACGAGACGTTTCGGTAACCACACGATGGCTAGCACCCGCCATCATACCTAAGCCGCCACCCATAACAATTCCACTACCCCAAACGACAACAGGTTTAGAGAAAGAATGGATCAAGTAATCGAGTAGGTATTCATCTTTGAAGTATGATTCGATAGCCGCAGAAAATTCACCTTCGGCAAGTTCCATACTCTTGTATAAACTAACAATATCGCCACCGGCACAAAATGCTTTTTCACCTGCACCTTGCAAAACTACCAGCGCAATTTCATCATCGGCTTGCCATTGTTTTAGTTGTGGATACAACAAATTCACCATGTCATGGCTAAGGGCGTTTAACGAACGCGGTGCATTTAACGTGGCAACAGCAATTTTTTTACCTGATTGTGAAGATAACTCTTCAAATAAAACTATATCAGACATTTTTTATCCTAATTATTGAACTTGCTATAAATTAAAGAAGTTGGCCAGCGCCTTCCGTTAATAATCGACGTGAAACGATTAAACGCATGATTTCATTAGTACCTTCAAGAATTTGATGGACTCGCACATCTCTAAAGTGCCGTTCAAGTGGGTATTCTTTCATATAGCCGTAGCCACCATGAATTTGCAAGGCGGCATCACAAACTTGAAAACCAACATCGGTAGCAAATTGTTTTGCCATGGCACAATAGGCAGTTTTTTCAGCATCGTTACTGTCTAACTTAAAAGCCGCTAAACGAACCATTTGTCGGGCTGCCACTAATTGTGTCGCCATGTCTGACAATTTAAATTGCATACCTTGAAAAGCGGCAATCGGTTTACCAAACTGTTGCCGTTCTTGCATATAGGCAATGGCAGTATTTAATGCTTGCTGGGCGGTTCCAATAGAACAAGTGGCAATATTAATACGACCGCCATCAAGCCCTTTCATCGCAATAGCAAACCCTTCACCCTCTTCACCAAGCAGGTTGGCCTTTGGAATTCGAACATTGTCAAAGGTGATTTGTTTAGTAGGCTGCGCGTTCCAGCCTAATTTTTCTTCTGATTTTCCATAGATAACCCCTTCAGCATTCGCGGGGATCACCACCGCAGAAATGCCTTTAGCACCTGGACCACCGGTGCGAACCATAGCGATTAACACATCGGTTGAACCTGCACCTGAGATAAACATTTTTGAACCATTAATAAGGTAGTCATCATCATCAACTTTTGCAGAGGTACGTAATGAAGCGGCATCGGAGCCAGAGCCCGGTTCGGTTAAGCAATAAGACGCGAGCATTTGCCCACTTACCAATTGCTCACACCACTGCTCTTTTATCTCGGTTGTACCCCAAGTGGCGAGCATCCAGGTGGCCATATTATGGATGGTGATCATTGCCGTTGTTGCAGTACACCCCATGGCCAGTTGTTCAAATATAATGGAGGAATCCAGACGAGATAAGCCCAAACCACCGGCGTCTTCTGGTGTATATAAACCACAAAAGCCTAGTTCCCCGGCTTTAGCGATAACGTCTTTCGGGAAAATATGCTCGGCATCCCACTTGCTGGCATTAGGAGCAAATTCGGCTTGTGCAAATTGGCTTGCCATATCCGCAAACATTTGCTGATCTTCACTTAAATTAAAATTCATTGATTGTCCTAAATTAAATTACTAAACACCGCGACTTAAAGCATTTCTATGGCAACGGCGGTAGCTTCACCACCACCAATACAAAGTGAGGCAACGCCTTTATGCAAACCACGTTGTTTTAAGGCATGAATTAAGGTAACCATAATTCTAGCACCACTGGCACCAATTGGATGGCCTAAGGCACAAGCGCCACCGTGGACATTGACTTTGCTTTCATCTAATTGAAGTTCTTTTACAGCAAGCATAGTAACCATAGCGAAGGCTTCGTTAATTTCAAATAAATCGACATCGGCTTTGTTCCAACCAGTGCGAGCAAATAATTTATTCATGGCGCCAACAGGGGCAACCGTAAACTCGCTTGGTTGTTGAGCATGTGTTGTATGGCCAACCACTTTACATAATGGTGTTAAACCACGTTTTTCAGCTTGTGATGCACGCATCATTACCATAGCAGCAGCGCCATCAGAGATTGAGCTTGAGTTGGCAGCCGTAATGGTACCATCACGTTTAAAGGCAGCACGTAATGAAGGTATTTTTTCAGGACGAGCATTACCGGGTTGTTCATCGGTATCAACCGTTACATCGCCACGACGGGTTTTATAAGTTACCGGGGTAATTTCATTTTTAAAGTGACCGTTATCAATCGCGGCGTTTGCTTTCGCTAACGAGTTAATGGCAAATGCATCCATATCTTCGCGCGTAAAGGCAACTTCATCGGCGGTATCTTGGGCAAAACACCCCATAGCAATACCATCATCGGCATTTTCTAAACCGTCGAGCATCATGTGATCTTGAACTTGGCCATGGCCCATACGCATACCGCCACGCGCTTTTGGTAATAGGTAAGGT
>CALJHL010000153.1 GCA_938075435.1 uncultured Thalassotalea sp.
AGTGGCCAAACGGATATTGTTATTCAACAACAAGACATTGACGACCACCCTTTAATGCAATGGGAACTCGCTAGCCAGCAAGAATTGTTTAATGCGGTAAAAGCTGCCAAAGAAAATAATAATAGCTGCCAACAACTAAAAGAGCTGGCCTTGGCAGAAGGTCTGTCAAATTTAGGCATTGAGTTGTAGGAACTAGGAACTCTCAAAATTTACGCTATTCTTAAGTTAATCTAACAATTATTTTAGGAATAGCTATGACCGATCATCACACCTATAAAAAACTTGAAGTTGTCGGCTCTTCGCATGTAAGTATTGAGGATGCCATTGAAAATGCCTTGGCCGAGTGTGGCAAAACAGTAAACCATATGAATTGGTTTGAAGTGCTTGAAACTCGTGGTCATATTGAAGATGGTAAAGTAGCTCATTATCAAGTGACTATAAAAATAGGCTTTCGCCTACAATACAGTTAGCTTTATTGCGTTACTGGCATTTTTGCTAGCAGCTGAGTTAAGCGATTATTCACCGCGTTGATACAAGCGGTAAGCGACTTGACCGGCGACCTTTTCTTTTAGTAATTGCCAATTAGCAGGAATATCTAGCTGATTCAGTTCGGCTTCAGCTTCAACATAAATAACCGCATCACTAGTTAAACGGTGTTCCGCTTCAAGTAATGTCGCCGTCGCTGTAACTAACCCTTGTCGAAATGGCGGGTCGATAAAGACTACATCAAACTGTTGACTCTCCTTCGCTAAGAGCTGAAGACAACTACCATTTTTTAGTTGCGCAGTGCTGGCGTTCAGTAAACCAATGTTGGCAGTGATTTGTTCGCTAACTTGTTTATTCAATTCAAAAAATAGAGTTGAATTAGCTCCCCGCGACAACGCTTCAAAACCTAAACTGCCGGAGCCGGCAAAACAGTCTAAACAATTAGCCTCAAATAAATAAGGCGCTAACCAATTAAATACGGTTTCCTTTACTCTGTCGGTGGTTGGCCTTAAGCCATCCGCCATCAATACCGGCAATTTACGGCCACGATATTTACCCGCGATAATCCGGACACTGCCAGTTTGAGCTTTTTTACTTTTATTAGCGCTATTTTTAGCCATTAATTATTTTACTTTTGGTTTTTTGGAGACTTTAGTTTTTCACATGATATTATATACGCAAGTGAGCTTGAAATGCGAGTTCGATAACTGCAAGTACACTAAAGTTTAAGCCCATTTAACCACGTTTGTTATGTTTACCAACGCACTGAGCGAATCAAAATATTATGTCGAAGAAAAAAGGCCTGTTTTCTTGGTTGAAAAAAGAAAAAGTAGACAGTGAAAGTGTCGATAACTCTGTTGTAGATAACCTTGACCAAACTGCAACTGAGCAAGACAATGCCGAGCCGATCAGCAGCAGCAAAACTACAATCGAGTCCAATGAAGAAGTCGAAGCAGTCGAAGCAGTCGAAGCAGTCGAAGCAGTCGAACAGTCTGTTGCCAAGGAAGTCAGCGAGCAACAAAAATCTGGCTTTTTTAGTCGATTAAAACAAAGTCTCAGCAAAACCAGACAGAACCTTGGTGGTGGAATTTTTGACTTATTTCGCGGCAAAAAAATTGATGATGAATTATTTGAAGAACTAGAAACGCAGCTATTGTTAGCCGATGTTGGGGTTGATAGTACGACAAAAATCATTGCATCCTTAACTGAATCGGCGTCACGAAAACAATTAAAAGACGCCGAAGCCTTATACGATTTATTAAAAATAGAATTGCAAAATATTCTAGCGAAAATTGATCCGCCCCAAGAAAAAACCATTACAGGTCCAAAAGTAATTTTGATGGTTGGCGTAAATGGGGTTGGTAAAACCACCACTATCGGAAAATTGGCAAAACAATTTCAAGCTGAAGGCAAATCGGTGATGTTGGCGGCGGGTGATACTTTTCGCGCCGCAGCAGTCGAACAGTTACAAGTTTGGGGCGAGCGCAATAACATCGCCGTTGTTGCTCAGCACACTGGCGCCGATAGTGCTTCAGTGATTTTTGATGCGGTTAATTCCGCAAAAAGTAAAGGTGTTGATATCTTGATTGCCGACACTGCCGGACGCCTGCAAAATAAAGCTCATTTAATGGAAGAGCTGAAAAAAGTTGTGCGGGTTATGAAAAAAATTGATGACAATGCTCCACATGAAGTGATATTAACTATAGATGCTGGCACCGGTCAAAACGCCATAAGCCAAACCAAATTGTTTAACGATGCAGTGCCATTAACCGGGCTGACCATAACTAAGCTTGACGGTACCGCTAAAGGCGGTGTAATTTTTGCAATTGCCGACAAATTCAATATTCCCATTAAATACTTAGGTGTCGGTGAGGGCATAGACGATTTGCGACCATTTAATGGCAATGATTTTATTGACGCTCTTTTTGATAAAAAAGCTTAAGCTAAGCATACAATCTAGTAATAATCACAAACTAACAATAAAATAGTGGCTATCGATGATCAGTTTCAATGCAGTAAATAAAACCTACCCCGGCGGTTTCAATGCCCTTAGAAACATTAGTTTCAATCTTGATGCTGGGGAAATGGCATTTTTAACCGGTCATTCTGGAGCCGGTAAAAGTACTCTGTTAAAATTGATCAGCGTCATGGAAAAGCCCACTTCTGGTAAAGTTGAGCTCAATGGCATTGATATCTCAGCGATCCAATACAAACAAATTCCCTACATGCGCCGCAATATCGGCATGATCTTTCAAAACCATAATTTACTTAAAGATCGTACCGTTTTTGACAACGTCGCTTTACCCCTAATTATTGAAGGGGTTGGTCATAAAGAAACCCGAAAACGAGTTGAGGCGGCGCTTGAAAAAGTAGGACTGAGCAGTAAGATAAAATGCTTTCCTTATATGCTATCAGGTGGTGAACAACAAAGAGTTGGGATTGCTCGAGCAATCGTAAATAAACCGCCGATTATTCTTGCCGATGAGCCAACAGGGAATTTGGACCCTAAGTTGTCATTAGACATTATTCGCTTATTCGAAGAATTTAATTCGGTTGGCGTTTGCGTACTTATCGCCACCCATGACCTGGGCTTAATTGCGCGCATGAAGTATCGCACTCTCACCCTAAAAAAAGGCACCATGATAACCGATGGCTTAGAAGACAGTATAATAATACCGGAGAGTTGCTAATGGCTAAAAAGAACAATGGCGTCTTATTTGGTAAAAAGCCAAAACTAACCATAGCAAGCCTAATGATGTTGCCAATTCGGCATATCCAACAAGCGACCGGAAGTTTAGGGGATTTGTGGCGCACTCCACTGGCATCTTTGATGACAATTTTAGTGCTTGGTATCAGTTTAACTCTGCCAGCCACCCTACATTTGTTTACTAAAAATGCCCAACAAATTAGTGCTCAATGGAATTCGGCTGCTGAAATAAGTATTTTTTTAAACCTTAATGTTGATGAAAAAGGTGCGCAAAATTTAATTAAACGCATAAAGCTTTATACTGAAGTAGACAAGGTTCGTTATATTTCGGCGGCGGATGCGTTAAGCGAGTTCAAAAAATCATCAGGTTTTGGCAAAGCGTTAACTTACTTAGATAACAATCCATTGCCTGCCACTATTTTGGTCACTCCTAATAAACGTTATAGCCAAGCAACTGCAGTAAAAGCCTTACTTGAGAAACTAGAAGCCGAACGAGAAGTTGCCCAAGGAAAACTGGACTTAGACTGGTTAACCCGCTTACAAGCAATAATGGTCCTTATCCAAGATATTGTTCGCGCACTTGCGGTCTTGCTTAGTTTGTCGGTGGTATTAATTATTGGCAACACCATTCGTTTGGCCATTCTCAATCAACAAAGTGCCATTGCGGTAATGAAAATGGTCGGCGCTACCGACGCTTTTATCCAACGTCCATTTTTATATACTGGTATGTGGTATGGAATTTTTGGTGGTTTGTTAGCAACAATTACCGTGGCGATACTGGCCAGTTATCTCAATTTTGCCATTGTCGATTTGGCCGAGCTTTATCAAAGCCAATTTTCGCTGCAAGGTTTAGATTTTAGCGAAATAATGCTTTTACTGGCCACTGCTATCGCCCTTGGGCTTTTGGGTAGTTATATCTCTGTACGTCAACATATCCGGACTATAGAACCGAGTGCTGAATAAATCAGCTGATTTGCAGACAATCGCTATAATTCGTTTATATAGTGCGCTTTTTAAGTCATAAATAAGCAGTTACAATTTCAAAAACTTTATTTTGAACCTTTTAAGTATAATAAAATCACATAGTTATAGAAATTTTACAATGCTTCAATTTTTTCGATTAAATGTAGCGATTTTTTAAATTAGCGATCTCAAAATAGCTATGCTAGTATCCAAAGTCCAAGCCATATTGTCGGCTTGTTTTTTTCAGGTTTAGAGAGGTTTTTCATGACTACTACAATGCAATCTATGGCTCTGACTGTACCCCACAGCGGCAGTATTGAAGCATACATGCAATCTGCATATAGCATTCCTATGCTTACCGCGGAACAAGAACATGAATTAGCCCATAGTCTTTATCATGAAGATGATTTAAATGCCGCTCAAGGTTTAATCATGTCGCATTTGCGCTTTGTTATCCACATTGCCAAAGGTTATTCTGGTTACGGTCTACCACAAGCCGATTTGATTCAAGAAGGTAATGTTGGTCTGATGAAGGCAGTAAAACGCTTTAATCCCGATGTTGGCGTACGCTTAGTATCATTTGCTGTGCATTGGATAAAAGCCGAAATACATGAGTTTGTTCTAAAAAACTGGAGAATTGTTAAAGTTGCCACGACCAAAGCGCAACGTAAATTGTTTTTCAACCTACGTAAAAACAAAAAACGTCTAGGTTGGTTTAGTAAAGAAGAAGTTAGCACCGTTGCTGAGACACTCGGCGTTACCAATAAAGACGTGTTAGAAATGGAATCACGAATGAGTAATGCTGACCAAGCATTTGATATCACCGATGGTGACGATGATTCAGGTAGCTACTCTAGTACATTTTCTCCCGCGCAATATTTAGAAGATAAACAGTCTGATCTTTCAATTGATGTTGAGAATAGTAACTGGGATAGCCATGTTAACAAGCAATTATCTCAGGCTTTAACCGCTTTAGATGAACGCAGTCAGGACATTATTAAATCGCGCTGGTTAACTGAAGACAAAGTCACTTTGCAAGATTTAGCGAATAAATACCAAATTTCTGCTGAACGAGTTCGCCAATTAGAAAAGAATGCCCTTAACAAACTTAAGGGTGGCATTACCGAGCACTAATTCACATTAGCTCACATTGTAATTTACAATATTAATTACAATAAAAAGCCAGGTTTATCCTGGCTTTTTGCTGTTTAAAATCATCAAAAAATCCCGCTAGCAACAGCTTAAAAGCTACTGTTTTCTGCAAAATTGGCTAAGCTGATATTCTCTACTACAATTAGCGTTTTTACGGATATACGTTAACATTAGATTTAAGGTAATAATTTTAACCGTAATCGTGGTTATCTACCTTTGAAGGAACAGAGGATGTATGCGACAAACAGCTACTAGGAAAATAAGAAGGCTTAAAGCGCTATTAACGCAATATAAGCAAACTAAAAAAACTCAAACTGGGTTGTTACGTTTATCAGAACTAACAAGCTCCACAACTGATTTGTCTTGTTTTTATCAACAATTGCAGCAGCTAATCCAACGCTACTTTCCCGCTGACAACTTATATATACAGGTATTTACTCAACCACATACTCGCGCCGCCGACCATTTTTACGTTGATGAATTAAATTGCGCACCCATTGATCAGCAGCTCGATAAAAACTTGGTGGCGTTTATTAGTGCTATTGGTAAACCGGTACTCATTAATCACAATACCGCCAGTATTTTAGAACAAGGTGATGAAATCAGTATTCGTCCATTTCCAACTAGGGACCAACAAACTAAACTAGTTGATGTCTGGCTTGCTGCGCCATTAATTATTGAAAATATTACCGTCGGTTTAGTCGGTATTAAAGGTTTATTAAGTTACAATAAAAAATTAGTTAATGACTTACAATTAATCCAATTTATTGCCCTGCATATTTCTTCAGCAATTTTGCGAAATCGAGCTAATGAGCGCCTAAAAGCTTATAATAATGATATTGAAGACATCATTTTTGCTCGCACTCAACTCCTTCAAAAAAGCAATTTGGATTTACGTAAACAAGTTGAAAAACGGCGTCAGTCAGAACAACAACTCTATTTTGCCGCCCATCACGATACCTTAACCAAGCTCCCCAACCGACAGGGAAAGATTACGAAGCCCCTTGCCCTGTAAGGACTTGCGCCAAGTAGCTTTCACTTCGTCCCGCTCGTTTTTGTTTTCTTTGGATGCCTGCTTTAA
>CALJHL010000154.1 GCA_938075435.1 uncultured Thalassotalea sp.
TTAAACGTTTAAAATAACTAAAGAGATAATTGTCCTTGACTAAAAAAGCCAGTAGCCACGTTGTAAACATTGAACCATTTGACAATAATCGGATTGCCAATCTATGTGGTTCTTTAGATGACAATTTACGAAAAATTGAACGTCGTCTCGGTGTTGAAATTAGTTACCGAGGCAATGAGTTTAAAGTGTTAGGCAAAAACGAGCACTGTCTGGCGGCTATTTCTTTATTAAAAACCTTATATATAGAAACGGCCTTGGTTAAAGGTAAGGCAGGTATTATTACTGGCGAAACCATTCATTTAGCGGTAGCCGAGTTGAACATATTAGAGCAAAGTTCTGACAACGATGCTGAATATCAACAAATGGTAACCATTAAAACCAAGCGTGGCATTATTAAACCGCGCAATGCCAGCCAAAGCGATTATGTACAAAATATTTTAACGCAAGACATTAGTTTTGGGGTCGGTGTTGCCGGTACCGGTAAAACCTATTTAGCCGTTGCCTGCGCGGTTGACGCCTTAGAACGTCAAGAAGTTCGTCGCATATTATTAACTCGTCCTGCAGTTGAAGCGGGTGAAAAACTAGGTTTTTTACCCGGTGATTTATCACAAAAAGTAGACCCTTACTTACGTCCGCTTTACGATGCTTTATTTGAAATGCTCGGCTTTGAAAAAGTTGAAAAACTTATTGAACGCAATGTTATTGAAGTTGCTCCCCTCGCGTATATGCGCGGTCGCACTCTTAACGATGCCTTTATTATTTTAGATGAAAGCCAAAATACCACGATTGAGCAAATGAAAATGTTCTTAACTCGTATCGGCTTTAATTCTAAAGCGGTAGTTACCGGCGATATCACCCAAGTTGATTTACCACGTGGGCAACGTTCTGGTTTACGCCACGCCATCGAAGTTTTACAAGATCTTAATGGCGTAAGTTTTAATTTCTTCCAATCTAAAGATGTCGTTAGACACCCTGTTGTTGGCCGAATTATTGAAGCTTACGAACGTCATGACACCCACAGTATTCACAGTTAATACCATTGTTTAATATAAATACTGAAGTGAACTTAAGCTTATGAGCCCAGCAAATATAACCCTAGACATTCAAATTGCTTGCGACAATAAGCAATTGCCAAGTCCTGAGCAACTGCAACTTTGGGCAGAAACGGCATTACTTCCGTACAACAAAAATTTCGAGCTAACGATTCGCTTAGTGGAAGTGAGTGAGTCACAGCAGCTAAACCATCAATATCGCAGCCAAGACAAACCCACTAATGTACTATCTTTTCCATTTGAAGTGCCCGAAGGCATCGATCTTGATTTGCTAGGCGATTTAGTGATTTGCGTCGATGTAGTTGAATTAGAAGCAAAAGATCAAAACAAACAACTTTATGGCCATTGGGCCCATATGATCATACATGGATGCTTGCATTTATTAGGCTATGATCATATAAGTGAAGATGAAGCGTTAGAAATGGAATCCATTGAGATCGACTTAATGGCAACACTCGGTTATTCAAACCCGTATATTGACTCTGTTATCTAATAAAATAGCGATTCGCTTAATGCGTGCCGCGTATAACTTAAAGGTATAAAACAAGCTCTATGAGCGACGACAATCCCCACTCTGGAAACGGTTCTCCAAAAACCTTAATGGAAAAAATAGTTCAGCTATTTACTGGTGAACCGCAAAACAAAGAACAACTGGTCGAAGTATTAAATGATGCCGAAGACCGAGAGCTAATAAAAGCATCCACTAAACAAATGTTGGAAGGTGTTTTAGAGGTATCTAATATGCGAGTGCGCGATATTATGATCCCCCGCTCACATATGGTCACCATAGACATAGAACAAACGGTTGAAGAGTTTTTACCCATTGTACTTAGCTCTGGTCATTCACGTTTTCCAGTAGTCACCGACGACATAGATCACATTGAAGGCATATTACTTGCCAAAGATTTATTAGCGCATGGTTTCACTGAAAGAACTGAAAAATTCAAACTTAAAGATATTATTCGCACCGCAACTATAGTGCCGGAAAGTAAACGAGTTGAGCCATTATTAAAAGAGTTTAGACAAGAGCGTTATCATATGGCTGTGGTCGTCGATGAATACGGTGGCGTATCTGGCATTGTGACCATCGAAGATATTATCGAACTGATTGTTGGTGAAATCGAAGACGAACATGATGATCTGCTCGAACAAGAAATACGCAACCTCAGTGGTAATGTTTACCAAGTTAAAGCATTAACCGAACTTGATGATTTCAATGAATATTTTAATTGTAAATTTAATGAAGAAGAAGCCGATACTATCGGTGGTATTTTAATACATCAATTCGGCCATATGCCACTTCGTGACGAAAGCACAACTCTTAATGGTTTTGTTTTTAAAGTGGTTTCTGCCGATAAACGTCGAATTGAACAACTGCAAGTTACGGTTCCCAAAGATCACCAAATTAATGGCAAGCTTGCCGATGATCGTTAACCGTAACTTAATAAGATAAACCCAATTTAAAACAACAACTAAAAATAATAATTAAAGACAATCATATGAGCGCACTAAATGGATTTTTTCGGCAAATCAATAATGGGGGTTATGCATACTTCCTGAGTTTTTTTGCCGGTGCGGGATTAGTCTTTGCTTATGCGCCTTTTTCTCTTTGGTTTGTTAGCCTGCCTTGCCTGCTTATTTGGTTTAAACAACTCAGTAACCGCCCCAGCAAACAAGCCTTGTATCATGGCTTTAGTTTTGGCTTAGGCTGGTTTGCCACTGGCATCAGTTGGGTACATGTCAGTATTGCCCAATTTGGCGGCATGCCTTTAATTGTCTCGATAATTTTAATGGTGTTACTCAGCGCTTATTTAGCACTTTTCCCGGCTCTGGCAGCGTGGTTATCAGCTCGGTTAGCCGGTAATAAAGTAAATCTTTATTATTTGCCTTTTATTTGGCTATTTACTGAATACTTACGCAGTCGTCTCCTCACCGGCTTCCCATGGTTATCATTGGGTTACAGTCAAATTGACGGCCCATTAGCTTCTTTAGCGCCTTTGGTTGGCGAAGTCGGCATTAGCTTTGTGTTACTTTTTCTCATTGTCGCTATTTTCGCTCTATTGCAAAAAAGGCAAGTGCTTAGCAACGTCAGCATTATTATTGCTAGCCTGGTTGTTATTTATATGGCGGGGCTATTTAGTTCGATAACGACTACTGGCGAAACCGTAAAAGTGGCTTTGGTGCAAGGTAATATCAAGCAAGAATTACGTTGGGATGAGCAACAAGAACAAAATATAATAAATACCTATATTGATACCACCGCCGAGCTTTATAGCGACCATGACGTTATTATTTGGCCAGAAGCGGCAATTCCTCGATTAGAGCCTCTCGCCCAAGATTATTTGCAATTTATTGATCAACAAGCATTTAGCCAAGAGTCAGCATTAATCACCGGCTTGATCAATTATGACCCCGACAGCCGCCAGTTTTTTAACCGTCTAGTGGTGCTTGGTAAAAAGTTTAATGGCGACAGCGCCGGTGATTATTATTATCGTAATAGTAACCATTACGACAAGCATCATTTGTTGCCTATCGGTGAATTTGTGCCCTTTGCCGACGTATTACGACCAATTGCCCCGCTGTTTAATTTGCCGATGTCGTCTTTTTCTCGCGGCGACTATATTCAAAAAAATTTAGTGGCTAATAATTTAAATATTGCGCCGTTAATTTGTTTTGAAATTGCTTTTGCTGAACAACTCGCGGCAAACTTTACCGACCAAACCAATGTTATTTTAACGGTAAGTAACGATGCTTGGTTTGGCGACTCGCATGGTCCGCATCAACACCTTGAAATTGCCCGCATGCGCGCCTTAGAGTTTGGCCGCCCGATGTTAAGAGCCACCAATAATGGCCTAACGGCAATCATTGACCACAATGGCAAAATCACTGCTGACATTCCTCAGTTTCAACAAGCGGTATTAACTAGCGAAATAAGCTTAGTTAGCGGCAGCACTATTTACAACTTATACACCCTGCACTTAAACAAACTGCTTATGTTGTTGTTTGCTGGCGTTGTTGCTTACCAAAAATGCCTTAAAAAGCCTTAAAGCCCCATCCAAGCGCCCTGATTTATTATGGATGGAAAAGTCTCGAAAAGCTTACTAACCTAACTTAATATTTATTTAAGCTGATAAGCTAATGATTAGGCTTAGGAAATAACATCTAATTAAAATCTTAATTTCCTCCTAAATTAAGATCTTAAAGCAACTAACATTAGCCTTGAAGTTTTGAGTTCAAAACGGAGGGTGTTATGCCAATACTAGGTAAAATTTGAGTATTAATGTTTACTGCAGTGATTCTTTTTGCCGCCTACAGTGCAATTGCCGCAGACAATAATCAGCCAATCGATACTTACAATGACCAAGCAGTCGAATATTAACAAAAGCGGTATCAACAAGATTACAATTCAGTAATGTTTCACTCGAGTAAGCCTGTAGCTCCCCTAAGCCTATACCACTTAAGCCCCGTTTTATGCCTAAGCCCTTTATCACTAGCCTTTTAATTTTCGCTATTGTAGCGGCTATTTATCAACCCCGTTTCGCAGTCAAATTTTTACTAACAAAAAAAAATTTATTAATTATTTGTAAAACAATTAAACCTTTTTCGCGTTAGCAACGACTTAGTCTGTAATTGTTCAAATATATCCTAGTTAAAATTCGGGGGAATTTTATGAAAATAGCAGATACCAGCAGCCAAGATGTGGTTGTAGCAACAAAACAGACAACCAATAAAGCCATAATTATCGGTTTGGGGTTTATCGCTACATTAGCATTAGCAATATGGCAGTTCGGCCCAGCAGCGAGCCGTTGGGGGCAAGCAGAAAAATCGATTGCACTGGACAGGGTACGCTTAGCAACCATTAATCGAGATCATTTTATTCGCGATATTTCGGTACAAGGACGGGTAGTGGCAGCGGTTAGCCCTACGGTTTATAGCCCCGCCGAAGGCACCATTACTTTTACCATTGAAGCCGGAAGTGAAGTTAAAGCTGGTGCGCAATTAGCTTCGATTGAAAGCCCAGAATTAACCAGTCGTTTAGAGCAG
>CALJHL010000155.1 GCA_938075435.1 uncultured Thalassotalea sp.
TACCTTCATATAAACAGTTAGCGCGCACCCGTTCAATAACATCGTCACGGCGAATATCGGCAACCGCGACTGTCGTTATAGGAGTTCGCCCTGGGGGTAATTCATCAATGATTGAAGTGTCTAAATCGGCATAAGCGGTCATCGCTAAGGTTCTTGGGATGGGGGTTGCCGTCATAATCAATTGATGCGGGAAACAGTCACCTATCTTGCCTTTTTCCCGTAGCTCTAAGCGTTGATGAACCCCAAATTTATGTTGTTCATCAATGATCATTAACGCCATGTTATGAAATTCAACTTGTTGCTGAAATAACGCATGGGTACCTATTACCATCTGCATGCTGCCATCTTTTATGGCTTGCAAGGCATGTTGTTTTATTTTGGCTTTACTTTTACTGGCTAGCCAGCCCACCTGAATGCCAAGTGGGGCAAACCAGTTGGCAAAATTAATGGCATGCTGTTCGGCCAAAATTTCGGTCGGCGCCATCAATGCCACTTGATAACCTTGGCCAATTGCGTTTAACGCGGCTAAGCCAGCCACCAAGGTTTTACCTGAGCCAACATCACCTTGCACTAAACGCATCATAGGTAATTCTTTACTTAAATCGGCACGTATTTCGGCGGTTACTCGTTGTTGCGCCTTAGTGGGGGTAAAAGGTAATTGCGCCAAAAATTGTTGCTCTAGTTGTGCATTTATATGCAAAGCAATGGCAGGATGCTTATCGCTAGACTGGCGAAGTTTAAGCATACTTAAATTATGGGCTAATAATTCTTCTTTAATTAACCTTAGTTGTGCAGGGTGCCGGCCTTGCTCGAGTAATGCTATCGACACATCTGGATTTGGCCGGTGAATCGTTCTTAAGGCGGCCGTTAAACTGATCGGCTCGCTAAAAAAACTGTCAGGCAATAATTCATCAACCTTGCCACGCTCGAGTCTAAGCAACACTTGCTCGCTAATATTGCGCAAACTAATTTGTCGTAAGCCTTCGGTGGTCGGATAAATGGGCGTTAAGGTTTCTTGTACTGGTACGGCTTTAATGTCTTCGTCTACCAGCTTATATTCGGGGTGAATAATTTCATAACCTCGGCCGCCACGTTGGATCTCGCCAAAACAACGAATTTTAACGCCTTTACTGAGGTTGTTTTTTTGTGCGGCCGAAAAGTGAAAAAAGCGTAGGGTGAGCTCGCCACTGCCATCGTTGATGCGCACCAATAACATCCGTCGCTTACCAAACGATACTTGGTTGTCGACGACAGTGCCAATTATGCCGGTATGCAAACCAGGCATTAGATCGCGGATCATATAAACCCGAGTCTTATCTTCATAGCGTAGCGGCAAGTGAAACAATATATCTTGCAGGGTTTGCAAGCCAATTTTTTCTAGCTTGGCGGCTACGCCAGGACCAACGCCTTTAAGTACACTAACAGGTGTACTCGCCAGATTATGCAGTCCTTCCGATAACGTTGATACCATGGTTAAAGGTCAAGTTCCTGCCAAGCTTCTTTGGTCATTTGCATTTTTTGCCACCATTCATCGGATGCGACGATTTGGCCTTGGTCATCAATTTCTGGGTATGGTAAGCCTTTACGAGCACAGGCTTTGGCAAAAATAGGGTGGCCACCTTCAAATAACACCTTGTCACGTTCTACCTTACTGAGATCAGAAGGACTGTCATACATACCGGCTATTTGTCGTTGTCGTTGTGCTTCGTATAAGGTAACCGCGCAGGCCACCGACACGTTGAGAGACTGCACCATTCCTACCATAGGAATAACAATATCTTGATCGGCCATTGCCAAGGCTTCGGCTGAGGCGCCAAACTTTTCTTGGCCGAGTATTATCGCCGTAGGCTTAGTGTAATCGACTTCTCGATAGTCAACCGCACGACTCGATAGATTGGTTACCAGTACTTGCATGCCTTGCTCTTTTAGGCACGAAATCGCATCTTTAGTACTGGTATGATGTTTTAGATTAACCCAGTTTTGGGAACCTACCGCGCTGTTACCGCTCATGTACATGCGAGAGTTTTTCCACACCGCGTGCACTTCATTTAAGCCAATGGCATCACAGGTTCTTACCACAGCGGCAAGATTATGAGGTTTATGCACGCCTTCCATACAAACGGTTAAGTCGGTTTGGCGTTTGGCGAGCATATTTAAAATACGTTGATGTCTTTCTGGGGTCATTAGTCTAGGCTCGGTAGTACCATAATGCCGTCAATTTCAATTTCAACACCCTTGGGTAATTGGCTTACACCAATAGCCGCTCGAGCAGGGTATGGAGTTGAAAAGTAACGGCTCATAATTTCGTTAACAATGGCAAAATTGGCTAAATCGGTCATAAATATATTGACCTTAACCATGTCGTTAATGTTGCCACCAGCGGCCTCACAAACGGCGACTAAATTTTTAAATACTTGTTCTGCTTGCTCGCGAAAACCACCAGCAACCACTTCCATGGTTGCTGCTATTAGTGGAATTTGACCGGATAAATAAACGGTATTTTCAACTTTAACGGCTTGGCTGTAAGTGCCGATGGCGCCAGGGGCTTCATCTGTGCTAATAATTGTTTTCATAATAAACTCTATTTTCTTGTGCGGACGACGCGTTCGACATCCACCATGATTTTAATCTTTCTAATAATATTGGCAACGTGAACTCGATCACGACAAGTAATTTCCATGGTTACCATGTACAAATTGGAGTCTTTTTCTTCACTGTTTAAGCTACTAATATTAGAGTCACATTGCGCGATGACCGACGTCAGTTTTGCCAGTGCACCATGGTGATTAATAATTTCAATGCGTAACATAGCAATGAATTCTTTGTCGATATCGTTATCCCATTTTACCGGAAAGAATTTACCCAGCTCTTTTTCACGGCCATTAATATTACGACAGCCATGCTGATGAACCATTAAACCTTTGCCGGAACTAATGTAGGCGACAATGTCATCACCGGGGATAGGGTGACAACATTTACCATAAGTGACTAACATGCCCTCAGAACCTTTAATGGGCATTTTCGCCTTACCATAGCTAGGTACTTCACTGTCATCGGAAAATTCGCCAGTTAAGCGTCGGGCAATGCCAATACTCAAGGCATTGCCTAACCCTATATTGACCATTAATTCATCTAAGGATTGATAGCCAGTATCGCTTACCACTTCATCAATTTTTTGTGGGTCGATATCGGTCAGTTTGGTTTGACCTAAGGCGTGATTTAACAACCGTTGCCCTAACGTTAACGACTCGGTTTTCTCCATCGAACGTAAATAATTACGTATTTGCATCCGCGCCTTGGCGGTGACGACAAAGTTAAGCCAAGTGGCATTGGGCCTAGCACCAACCGAGGTAATAACTTCGATGATTTGTCCAGAAAGTAGTGGCTTGCGCAGTGGGTAAGGTTTACGTTCTACTTTTGCGCCGACGCAACTATTACCAACATCGGTATGTACCGCATAAGCGAAGTCGACGGCTGTCGCACCCATCGGCAATTCGATGATTTTACCTTCTGGAGTAAATACATAAATTTCTTCTGGGAATAAATCCGTTTTAACGTTTTCGATAAACTCAAAAGAACTACCGGCACTTTGTTGCAGCTCGAGTAAGCTTTGCATCCATTTGCGGGCACGTACTTGCGAAGTAGTGCCTGAGCCATCTTCATTGTCTTGTTTATATAACCAATGCGCAGCAACGCCTTTATCGGCCATTTGATCCATATCTTTGGTGCGAATTTGGATTTCTACTGGGATCCCGTGTGGGCCAATTAATGAGGTGTGTAACGACTGATAACCATTACTTTTAGGGATAGCAATGTAATCTTTAAAACGAGTTTCAATTGGTTTAAATAAATTATGTACTGCACCTAAAGCACGATAACAAGTATCGTATTTGTCTTCGACTATAATGCGAAATGCGTAGATGTCCATAACTTCATTGAACATTATTTCTTTATTGAGCATTTTACGATAAATTGAATAGAGATGCTTTTCGCGGCCTATAACTTCGGCACTAATACCAAATTCCGCCAAGCGACTTTCAATTTCATCTTGGATATTGGCAATGATTTCTTTACGATTACCGCGAGCTTGCGAAACCGCGCCTTTTAAGGCTCTGGCACGCATTGGGTAAAGGCCTTCGAAACCAAGCCTCTCCAACTCATTTTTAATACCATGAATACCGAGACGGTTGGCAATCGGCGCATAAATATCTAGGGTTTCACGTGATATACGGCGACGTTTATCTGGACGTAATGACCCCAAAGTACGCATGTTATGAGTGCGATCGGCAAGTTTTATCAGAATTACCCGAATATCTTGGACCATCGCCATGATCATTTTACGAAAGTTTTCGGCTTGTGCTTCTTGGTGATCTCTAAAACTTAATTTATCGAGTTTACTAACCCCTTCAACAAGCTCTGCAATGGTACTGCCAAATAATTCGGCTAATTCGTCTTGAGTAACCGGGGTATCTTCAATAACATCGTGTAATAACGCAGCCATTAAGGTTTCATGATCAAGATGCATTTCGGCAAGATTTCGGGCAACTGCTACCGGGTGGGTAATATAGGGATCGCCGCTTGAACGCATTTGGCCGTCATGAGCATCAAAAGCAACCACATATGCTTGTTTGAGTAATTCAATTTGCTCAGCTGGCAAATAGCCTTCAACTTGTTTTTTTAACGGTTCAAAAAGGTACAATACAGCTCCCATACCCATTACTAGTGGGCGATACTCAGTGTCCGTAGAATATATACCCGTTACCATTCAAAGCACTCTGACACCTGCATCTTGAATGATAAGGGGTATAATCATAGAATACGTGCAAACTAAAAATAAAGCCAATGACTTCCATCATTGGCTTTATTTTTTTGTGACTTAAACGCTGAGGCAGAGCTTAAGCTTGGTTACCTACAATTGCAGCAACAGCGGCAAGTTCGGCAGAATCTTGTTGAACTTGTTGCTGACGATCAGCACTGTCCATAACATCACTAGTGATCAAACCTGCTTCTATTTCACGTAGAGCCAATACAGTCGGCTTGTCATTTTCAACAGGTACTAATGGTTCTTTACCACCAGTAGCGAGTTGACGGGCACGACGTGATGCAATTAACACCAAATCAAAGCGATTTCCAACGATATCAACAGCATCTTCAACGGTAACGCGAGCCATTTTATTACTCCAATAGAACAAAAATTTCAAATAAGTCGGCCATTTTACTAAATGTACTCGCGTTATACTAGTGCAAAAAACGATCTAAATACTAAAATGCCTTAAAAAATTGCAATTATTGTTGGTTTTGTAATAACTGAGCGAATAATTGTTGATGGGCGATGCTTTGTTGTGACTGTTTTAAACGTTGGTTGTCGACAATCGTGTTGAGCTCTTTAAGAGCAAGATCAAAATCATCGTTAACAACAATATAATCAAATTCTTGGTAATGAGAACATTCGTCTTGGGCCTTATCCATTCGATCTTGAATGGTGTCATCGCAATCTTGACCACGATTTTTTAAGCGTTGTTGTAATTCTTCTTTACTTGGCGGACAAATAAAAATTGTCGTTACTTGCGGTTTACGTAATCTAACTTGTTGCGCACCTTGCCAATCAATATCAAGAAAAACGTCAACACCTCTTGCCAGTTGTTGATCAATGGCACTTTCTGAGGTTCCATAATAGTTGCCAAACACTTCGGCCCATTCATAAAAGGCATTTTTTTTAATAAGGCTTTTAAATTCGGCAACACTCACAAAATGGTAATGCTCGCCATTAATTTCGCCAGGCCGTGGCTCGCGAGTAGTATGCGATACTGATACCTGTAATGGTCGGTTCGATCCTTGCTTTAACAAGGCACTAATCAAACTAGATTTTCCTGCGCCACTTGGTGCTGAAAGAATAAATAAATTACCTGGAACTGTCACGAAAACCTCTTTGTAGCTACAGTATGTATAAAAATTAGAGCGCTATTCTAGCTTAAAATTTCTTTATTCAGTAATTTTATTTACTCTGGCATCGGTCAATGAGCAATTTATTGGCTCGGTTGCTATCGTTATTAATCAATGGTTATTCTGTTCTGGTGAAGTTCCAAATAAAAGTCACGATTTGCCATCGCCACAGCGCGTTGCTCGGTGGTTAAATTAATTTCTGGTTCATTAGACTTTGCAAAACCACTCGAGGATTCGACATTTTCATACCAATGTTTTGCCCATACTCCGTCACTGCTGCGTGTCCCCGTTGGCCATTGCAGCATTGCTGGTTGAAATTCTATATTGAGCTGTTGGCAGAGTTTAGTTAATACCACCTCTGGATTGGTTAATATGTCTTTACTGTCAATAATTGGGATCGTTTGCCCAGTAATAGCACTGAGTTGTTGATATAATTGATATTGGCGCTCAATACCAATATCCGCAGAACAAACGCTGGGCATTTTCTTTACGTAAGAATTAACCACATATAGGGGATCGCGAATTAAAAAACAGTGGGTTAATGCTGTAGTCCATCTTAAATCAATGTCTTCTAACATGTGATGAGTCATGTGTTTTTGGTAAAATATTTCATCTTTATGCGATTGTTTCTTAGCAACCAAGTTTGCCACCACTTGTTGCCATTCATTCGGCTGACTGGCCAGTATTTCGGCTTGCATAGGGTGTGGCGTCGCAGTATGTGCTAAATAATAGCCATAAAAAGGCTCGTCAACCACCCGAGTATCGGAGCGGTTTTCCCACGAACGCATCATCGCCGTCGATATATTTCTCGGACCTGACCACATTGCAATTTTTAATGACATGTTTATTTACACCTGCTTAGCTAGCATTATTTTATAAAGGTCTTGCAGGCGCTTGACCATAGCGCCTTTGCCTTGGCTGGCAAATTCGCCAATGTCTCGACCATCAATATTTTTTACTGGTGACACGCCGGCAAAGGTACCGGTAACAAAGGCTTCATCGGCACCATACACTTGTGCTAACGAAAAGTTTTTCTCGCGTACAGTAATGCCGGCGTCTTGGCACAGCTTAATCACATTAGCGCGGGTAATACCGGTTAAACAAAAATCGCCGGTTGAGGTCCATACCTCATTATTACGGACAATAAAAAAGTGAGTAGAATTACAGGTGGCAACAAATCCGTGTGGGTCGAGCATTAGCGCTTCATCGGCACCGGCCTTGGTGGCTTGAATACAGCCTAATATACAATTAAGTTTTGAATGACTGTTTAATTTTGGATCTTGTACATCGGGATAGCCGCGGCGCACATACACGGTATACAAGTTTAAGCCGTTGTCGACGGTATTTTCAGAAGGCATTTTATATTCAGGAATAATAACGATAGTCGCCGCTGAAATGGTTACTCTGGGGTCTTGATAGGGGGTTGCTTTTACGCCCCGGGTAACCATTAAGCGAATATGGACATGATCAAACATATCATTCGCTTGGCAAGTCGCTAATATGCGTTGCACCAAGTCATTTTTGCTAATGCCAATATCCATATCCAAGGCTTTCGCCCCTTCAAAAAGACGCTGCATATGTTGGTCAATAAAAGGCAGTTTACCTTGATGTAAGCGCAAGCCTTCCCAGACGCCATCCCCTAGAATAAAGCCTGAATCAAACACCGAGACCTTGGCTTGATCGCGATGAAATAACTCGCCATTAATATTGATTTGAATATCTGCATTGCGTGGATCCGCATTAGTGTGGTGACTGCCTTTAGCCATTTCATCTACCTACTTATTGTCAGTTAATAAGATATCGCTTTAATAACTTAGCGGTAATTGTTAATTGAGGCAATAAATTAAAAAACCCAGACATTTTATCGTCGGTAAATTTGAGTAAGCCGAGCAGAATTATAGGCAAAAAAAAGCTTCCCAAAGGAAGCTTTTTAACGGTTTGCTCAGCAGTGAATCGTTAAATTGCTTAACTACAACACTTTGGCAATTGATTGCGCTAAGTATTCAACGTTGTTGGTAGAAATACCGGCAATACTCATCCGCGAAGAACCAACCATATAAACGCTGTATTTATCTTGTAATTGTTGTACTTGCTCTGGGGTAATGCCCAAGAACGAGAACATACCTTTTTGTTTGGCAATAAAGCTAAAGTCGCGAGTAACGCCTTGCGCAATTAAGCTATCAACTAACAGAGTACGGTTGTCATTAATGCGATTACGCATAATTTCAAGTTCGCCGTACCATTGGCTGCGTAATTCATTTGAACCTAAAATCGTTTCTACTACTGCCGCGCCATGTGCTGGTGGCATTGAATAGTTACAACGCACCACACTTAATAATACTGTGCTAGCGATGCTAGTGGCGGTGGCATCTTTACCAATAATGGTACAAGCGCCAATACGCTCACGATACAAACCAAAGTTTTTAGAACATGAGCTACATAACACCATTTCATCAACATGAGCGGCCATTAAACGCACGCCATAGGCGTCTTCTTCTAAACCATCGCCGAAGCCTTGGTAGGCCATGTCGATCAGTGGCGTAAAACCATTTTCTTTGGTTAAAGCCACTACTTTTTGCCACTGCTCATTGTTTAAATCCATACCACTTGGATTGTGACAACAGGCGTGTAATAACACGATGTCGTCTTTTGATACTTTGGCAAGGGCAGCCATCATTTCGTCAAATTTAAGTGATTTGTTGTCATGATCATAATAAGGATAAGTTTTAACTTTTAAACCTGCAGCAGTAAACAGCCCATAATGGTTGGCCCAAGTTGGATCACTAACCCAAATGGTCGCACCAGGTTTGCAAGTACTTAAAAATTCGCCGGCAACGCGCAATGCGCCGGTACCGCCTGGCGTCGAAATGGTACGAGCTCGATTTTGAGCGAGAACTTCATGCTCACCAAAAATAAGCTTGCTCATTGCATCATTAAAACCTTCAGAACCCGCAGAGCCAATATAAATCTTGCTATCTTCAGTTTCAAAACGATGTTTTTCGGCGGCTTTAACACAATCAAGAACAGTGGTTTGCCCTAATTCATTTTTGTAAACACCAACGCCTAAATCTATTTTTTTAGGGTTTTGATCGATTCTATACGTAGCTAATAAACTTAGAATAGGATCGGCTGGAAGAGCAGTTAAATGGCCGAACATGATACTTTTACCTTTTCGAGGGCGTATTCCAATGCTTGCGATCAGAACACGTGATTATTAAAGGGCAAGGATAGCCTAGATAGCGGCGAAAATTAAGACAATTTTGCAGAAAAATACAATATTTTTATAACAACTTATATTTGTAGAAAAAAACCTTGAAAAAGCTAATGTAACTTAGCTTTTTCAATAACCCAATCGGCAGTTTTTATTGCAACAATGCGGCGACTAGACCAATTAAACCACCGAATACACCGCCCCAAACCACTAACCAACCTAAATGTTTGCGGATCATTTCTTGAATAATCGCCTTTACTAATTCGGGAGTGAGTTCATCAAGGCGCTTATTGATGATGCTTTCCACTTTTTCTTTAACATTACCCATGACTTCTGGCTGTTCAAGCTCAGTACGAACGAGTTCATTAAAGTCATCACTTTCGGTGATGGCAACTAATGAAATTTTCATTTTTTCAATAAAGGGTTCTTTTAACGGTAATAAGGCTTCATTACCACCAAACATCGCCAACATGCCACCGAACGAAGATTCTTCAATGGTGGTCAGTAAAGAATCGAAGGCCGGCTCTAAATTTACTTTATTAATCACTGGCGCTAAATTTAAATGGCTGGCGTTACCTGAACTTTCCGACAAAAATTTATCAATATTTTGGTCAGTAAAAAACTGGTTCATCATTAAATCGCGAATGCCAATTTTAAAATCTTCAAAGCGAGCAGGGATAACGCCTGAACCATATAAACCGGGAACTTTTTCGAACAGCATATGAATGGCGATGGCATTGGTAATTGCCCCAGAAACCGCAAATAAACCAATCGAAAATACGATGTCATGACTTAATAAGTAACCACTAATGGCAATGATTAACGCAATGATGTTGGTGATCACACTTTTATTCACAATTTTTCCTAGACAATGACTGACGGATGATTATACCGCGCATGTTAACAAGCTTTGAATTCATCATACAACTGTTAACTGATTAAAGTTCACTGGTAATAGCCACTACCTTATGCTTTATTAGGGTAATACCAATTTAATCAACTTGGTATAATAGCCACAGTTGAGAAACCTTATGATTAAATTACTATTATCGGCCTGTTGTTGCCTTAGCATGCTCGCTTTGCCCAGTGTTGCCAGCGACATTAAATGGCGTACCTTAGATCCCGCCAACACCCTATTACTACAGCTTGAAACTGGTAATGTGGTAATTGAACTAAATCGGCTGTTTGCTCCTAATCATGTCGCGCAAATTAAAACACTGGCGCGTCGTGGTTTTTATAAAAATTTAGATTTTTATCGAGTCATTGACGGCTTTGTTGCGCAAGGTGGAGTGGGGGAAGATGAAAATAATACGCCTACATTAAAACTTGAAGCCTACAAGACTCTCAATAGCCTAGATAACTTTATTGTTGTTGATAACAATGACATGTTTGCCCCACAAACTGGCTTTATTAATGACTTTGCCAGCGGATATAACCCTAAAACCAAACAGGCTTGGTTGCTGCATTGTCCTGGAGTGCTGGCAATGGCTCGTGATAATAGCCCTGATTCCGGCAATACCGAGATTTACATCACAATTGGCCAAGCGCCACGGTATTTAGATCAAATAATGACAATTTTTGGCCGCGTGGTTTATGGCATGGAATATGTGCAAAAATTAAATCGTAGTCAAAAAATTGCAGGTGAGCAGGGGGTTGATCGAGAAAACTATTCAAAAATTATTAATTTACAAGTAATGGCAGATGTTAATAAAGAAAAACAAATAGTTATCCAAGTTGAAGATACCTCAAGTGAGCTTTTTAGAGAAAAAATATCTGCTCGGCGTGACCGTGATCATGCGTTTTTCTTTCAAAAGCCGCCTGCGGTTCTAGACGTATGTCAATTTCCGCTAACCAGCCGAGTTGTAACGAATACAACAAACTTAACAAAGCAGTAACATAATGTAATGTTAATCTAGTTGATAATCATTATCATTTAGATTAAGATACTCTCAGTTAATTAACAGAGAGAGTATTTATGTTCGTTTGTATTTGTCATGCCGTTACCGAAAAAGACCTTGTCGAAGCAGCAACTCAAGGTGTAGACACCATGAAACAATTGCGTGAGCAATTGCAGGTAGCGAACACTTGTGGAAAATGCAGCCAA
>CALJHL010000156.1 GCA_938075435.1 uncultured Thalassotalea sp.
CTTCCTCCGAACCGATCCTCACGGATAAGCCCTTGCCATTCGCTAGTAGTTATCGTTTAATAACAGCATGTTAATTAAACGGTGATCTTCCTACAGAGGACTTTCACCTCATTAGTTCATGCCCATGCTGGGCGTACACAAAAGTAATAACGGGTATCATCACTGCAACTTTATCGTCGATGCAAAGTGTTAGATAATTACATAATACCCCCTAAAAATTGACTGAATTTAGTTGACCACTTCGATAGAATACTCAATTATAATATCAAAATAGTTATTTAGCTTTTGGACGACTTATCCACACTTTATCTGTGTGCGTTCAATATTAACTTTTGTGCAAATATGTTGGGCTTTGAGCCTATAAATAAAATAACTAGGGCTGTAGTTTTATGAGTCAAAAAAAATATTTATTTTACGCTTCTCAAAATTATTCTTTTGCCATATTAAGACCGCTCCAACAAGTGATTAAAGCGCGTGGCGATGAAGTTTTTTGGTTTTTAAAAGGCGACACCATTAATGCCGATTACTTAACTGACGATGAGCATAGATTATTTTCTATTCCTGAGATAAAAAAATATAATCCTTGTGCTGTTTTTGCCCCGGGTAATGTAGTGCCTAGTTTTATTCCAGGTTTTAAAGTCGCCTTATTTCATGGTTTTAATGTAGAAAAACGTTCAAATATTAGAGGCCATTTTAATATAAGAGGTTGCTTTGATTTATATTGTACCCAAGGGCCTAATACCACTAACACCTTTCAACAACTTGCCAAAAAACATCAAACTTTTACAGTTAAAGAAACTGGTTGGCCAGCAATAGATCCATTATATAGCAACGATAATGTTGTTAATGATGATAAACCAACAATCCTTTTATGCTCGACCTTTTCAAAAAATTTATCGTGTGCATTAGAAATTTTTGACTCCGTAAAAGCGTTAAGTGCCACTGGAAAATGGCGTTGGTTGGTGCAATTTCACCCTAAAATGAGTAAGCAAACAGTGGCGTTATATAAATCGATACAAGGGAAATTTTTAACCTTTATCGAAACCGATAATGTGATCCCATTATTGCAACAAGCAGATGTCATGGTTTGCGACACGTCTTCTGTACTTAGTATGTTTTTATTATTAAATAAGCCCGTTGTTTCCTTTAAAAATTCTAATCCAAAACCCCACCTCATCGATATTGATGATGCCAGTATGTTAGAGCAAACTATTGAACAAGCATTAACTCGGCCAAAAAACATTATGGACAATATTCAAACTTTTATTGCTGAAACTCATCCTTATAATGATGGGAAGTCGTCAAACCGAGTGCTTGCCGCGGTTGATGACATGTTACTGGGGAATAATCTACCTAAGAAGAAAAAAGCGTTTAACTTAATACGGTCCTTTAAAATGCGAAAAAGCTTAAATTATTGGCGTTTTTGGTAAACAACTAGGCTTTATCCGTGCATATAAAAAGGCAACCTGCGTTAGCGGTTGCCTTTTTTGATAATAAATTGTTCAGTGCAGCGGTTACATTAACAAGCTGCGAATTCTATAGCTTATTTAACGCCTCGTCTAACCAGTTCATCCGCTTGATGTACCAGCTTTTTAGGTGGTCAACTTCTTGCGCATAGGTGTCAAATACCACAGGGTTAGGCCAAACATAAATACCAATGGTTTGCCATTTGTTATCGTTTTCTTGCTGTGCCCAATCTAACCGTTGTGCATGTTGTTCAATCTTATCAATAATAACGTTTTGATTATTAAAGAAATAGCTAAACCGTGCTTGAACTTTGCTTACAAAAGCCGGGTCCTGAAATAACCGCGCATACCAAGGGTTTTCTTTTATCCACCAACCTTCAGAATAACGGCTATCGGCATAATCAACATTGCCAAAGGCTAAATCAAAATCCCATAACGGTCCCATCTTAATTTTGCCACCGGGCATGACATTTAAGTAGATACTTGAAAAGAATTTTGAATCAACATTTTTGGTAATTTCACTAATTAAATACCAATCGATAAAGCTATCAAAATCAATATATGGGCCGTAACCTGAGACCGTATCTTTAAAGCTGCTCCTAAACAATGCCGTTTCAAAGTCATTTATTAAATCTTCAGCATAGTTAAATTC
This sequence comes from uncultured Thalassotalea sp., assembly GCA_938075435.1. Taxonomy (GTDB): domain Bacteria; phylum Pseudomonadota; class Gammaproteobacteria; order Enterobacterales; family Alteromonadaceae; genus Thalassotalea_A. The sequence continues at coordinate 2,119 of CALJHL010000156.1, forward strand.
GCTGCTGCCATACTCTAACTCAGGCTCTTTAATGTTAATTAAAAACTTATTGGTATAAAAATAAACATCATCAGGGTCGAGTCGTTCTAACTGATCAATTTCAAATAAGTAACCGGTATCACCTAGAGCAACACGGTTGTCTGACTCTTCAACTTTTTGGGTGATGTTATACGTGCCGTTATATTGCTGGTTAATATACACTTCTCCAAACTCACTTTTTGGTGTCCAATCTAAAGAGCTGATGTAACCCATTTCAAAAGCAATGGTATTTCTAAGTAAGGTTTTGTCTGAGTATTCGGCAATAAACAACCATTTTTTATCGGCAGGCATGCCTAAAAATTCGTGCTTATCGGCAAGCTTCATTTGAAAGGGCTTTTTAGGATGGGTAAACCAAGTGGAATTACCACGGCCTCTAATTTTCATTTCAAGCGATGCTATATCCGTAAATCCTCGGCCAGCATCAATGGCGACATCGCCCACAACATAATCATCTTTAGAATCAATAGCCGCATTGTTATCGGTATTTAAATAAATAATAGGTAAGCCGGTAAACTTAGTTAAGTCAATTTGATAACTTTGCGCTTGACCATCATCTGTTTCCACCCTGTAAGTAATGACATTGGTAAAGTCATTGGCGGTTGTCGCATTGGTTTGCAAAACGCCATTTACTTCAACACGAGCGCCATCGTGAGTAAACGTCGCAATTAAGTTATCGACTGCGGCATTATTCTCAACTCGCCCGGAATAACTATAACCATCAAGGTTTAGATAAATATCTTCGGATAACACAGGGTTATTGGCGCTAAGAAACGAAAATTGAGATAAGTTTGTGCCATGCTCAACTGGCGATTTTTCGATAGGTGAGTCTCCGCCGCTACCGCCACATGCGCTAAGTAATAGCGCACTAACAATCCAAACTAGCAATGGCATTGGCCGACGAAAAGCCGTCCGCAAAGATGGGCCAAATTGCTTAATATAATACCAAGTGATTGAGTTAGTTTTTTGCATTATAGTTCGGCTTCAAAGTTAACGGTCATTTAATAGCCTAATTCTACCAATTAACTATGGTCAAAATAGCACAACAAGATAAACCGGGTGTTTTGTACGACCAGATGGATTATTTTTGTCAGGCTCCAACAATGGTTGTTACTGCTCCATTCAACATTCGCTAGGTCATTTGCATTTACATACTAGGGTATTTTTCATTTATTATTGCTCATTACCATTGAACAACTATATTTATTAGGTATGTAAGTCATGCAAATTATTTTATCAATGGGCATGATCCTTTTTATGGAGTCACCCTATGAACCAAAAAAACCTTCCCTTCAGTCTACTATTAAGTGCTTGCATTGTTTCATTATCATTTAGCGTAAAGTCTCAACCCGATAAAAACCCAACACTGAGAGTGTCCAAAAAACAGATTATTGAACATTGGACTCCCACTCGTAGACAGCAAGCGACACCTAGAGACTTGGTCATTGATAAAAGCGGAAACGTTTTTTTAAAAGGTCGCAATGGGCAGCTGACTCCCTACGGGTTAAACAAGGATGACACCGAGTTAAATCGTAAGCCGGGCTCAGGACCGGAAGATGCAACACCACCATCTTTTGCAAATATGAGCCAAGAAGCAGATAACGATATTGGCGACTCTTATACTTTTAGTGCCGATATTACCGACACTAGTGGTGTTCGCTCGGCTCAAGTGATTATTAGTTACCCTAATAGTGCCCAGACCCAATCTTTTGCAGCAAACCATGCCTCTGGCGATACTTGGTCAGTTACTATCGAAAACTTTACCGACGGTGATTGGCGCTGGCAAATGGAAGCTAAAGATGGCAGTAAAGGCAAAGG
>CALJHL010000157.1 GCA_938075435.1 uncultured Thalassotalea sp.
GCTCATCGCCATTTCATTGGACAATTGCACAATACCAAGATCTATTTCCATATACATTTTGGCAACCGCGGCCTCTAATTTGGTTAAGAAAACTTCGTCAATAGATTGCTTACCACTACTTTCAGTAGTTAACACTTCAACATTATGAACGCTATCTTCTTTACGATTGACCTGTCGTTTTTGATTAAATTTCAGTAAGTAATTTTGCTGTAATTGCTTCCTACCTTTGATCAAATTAGTGATTCGAGTTAATAGCTCTTGTTGATTAAAAGGTTTACTAAAGTACGCGTCTGCTTGTAAATCTAAGCCGTGTAAACGACTGTCTAAATCAGATCGAGCGGTAAGCAATATCACCGGAATATGAGCGGTTAACTCATTGTTTTTTAGTTGCTGTAGTACTGCAAAACCATCGATGCCAGTTAACATAATATCGCAGACAATAAGATCGGGCAGATATTCTTGCGCTAAACTTAAACCAATTTCACCACTACTTGCCAATAGACAATGATGCTGTTGCTCAATAACTTGTTTAATATGATTTTGCATGTCGGCATTATCTTCAATCACCAAAATGACTTGCTGAGCATGGCTGACGTTATGAGCTATAGTGTGGCTTTGTTCAATAAGTAACGAAGCGACTTCATTTTCTGGTAAGCCTTTTGGTGTGGCTATTTCGATGTCTTTGGCGCAGGCAAGGGGAATAGATAAAGAAAATTTACTGCCTTGATTAAATTCACTAACTAAATTTAACCGCCATTGGTGCGCTTTCACTAATTCATTAACTAATGATAAGCCAATACCAACGCCAAAAATAGCGTGATTTTTTTCATCGTTTGCTCGTTGAAACCGTTCAAATATTTTACTTTGTGAAGCATTATTAATTCCAATCCCATTATCAATTACATCGATTATAATAGTGTCATTTTCAGCAAATGCAATAACCTCAACACTGCCTCCCCCTGGAGTATATTTAATGGCATTAGCGAGTAAATTAAAGATTATTTTTTCAAAAGCTTGAGCATCACAATCAAGCCATAGGTGATCAGGAATATCGGCTGAAAAAGATAACTCACTTTGTTTTGCTAAGCGGGCAAAGGAATCTATTGGCATTGCCATTAAGGTACTTAAGCGATACCTCGCCATTGACATTTTAGGGTTATCAGTCAGTCGAGAAAGTTCCAATAACTGTTCAACCATTCTAACTAACCGTAAGCCATTGCGCTTTGCCGTGGTTAATTCTGTTTGTTCTCCATGGGATTGAGTCCTTTGTAAATAACGATCGAGAACGCCATTAATTATGGTTAAAGGTGTTCTGAATTCGTGAGATATATTGGCGATAAATTTATCTTTTAATTCTAAGGTTTTAGCTTCAGCTAACTTCCTTGCAGTTAAATTGATAAAAGTAATTACTATCAACGGCTGCTCAGCCCTTTCCGCCCATTGTAATTCTGCTTGCACCGGGAATTCGCTGCCATCGGCTTTTTTGGAGGTACACTCTACCGATATTCCTAAGTCTTTTCGTTGTAGAGCATAAACATTACTCTGAAAATCAAAAAAGTAATGCATTTGATCATCGCTTGAAAATAGCGTACTTACCGGCGTACCAATTAAATCATGCTCTAAACTCTGCAGCATTTGCACAGCTGCTGGGTTTGCTGACAATATAGTACCTGACATTGAAGTGGTTAAAATAGCATTATTTGATGCCCTAACTATGGCTTTATCTTCACTATTTATGAGGGCCTTTTTTAAGTCGTTAGTTTGTGTTAAACACTCGCCATTTAGTGTCATTTGTTGCTCAATTTTAGTTTTCAACTTATTGAGCAAAAGGCGTTTTTTATAGGTAATATAAATAAGTAAGGCAAAAGCGATTATCACCCAAATAACCACAACAACAGTTTGCAGGTACGAATGACTAAGTGCAGGTAGTTGTAATTCAAGAACCAGTAGGTGTATCGCCAACAGACATGCTACCAGTAATATAATGTAAAGTTCTGGATGAGTGTGCCCCTTGATCACCGACGGAGCCTTTACTTGTTGCCTACTTAGATTTGCCGCTAAGGCTACGCAGCAGTACGGAATAAGCTCGAGTAGCAACTGATAATTATAAAAGTTGCTAAATGGCAATGCAAAAGCGGGCAAGAGTTGATTCATCTTATTGAAAAATATAACAAACGCAGCTATCGCTAATAAACTGTAAGTTGAAAACCAAAATCCTGTTTTGCAATATAGGCTTGAAAAAGCTAAACGAATAAAAATGAGCAAGGTGATTAACACATGAAAAAATACCGATGCTAAATAACTTTGCTCATTGGTTTGGGAGAATTCTGTTGGCAGTAAAACAAAATAACTGAAACAAACGACAATAAAAACAACAGCCGGCACCCTGCCACTAATATACTTGTTTAATGGCGTAGCACTTAAGTGTGGGTTAGTTTCAATTGCTAAGATAATGAAAAAATAACTAAACAAAGAAAATACGTTTATTAATAATAATTCCGAGTTCCAATCGGTGCTGATTAACACAACTTTGGCTGCTACAGCGCCAACAATGGCTAAGGCAATAAATTGCCAAAACAGCCGCAAAGACCGGGAGCCATTGTTTCGATAAGCAAGAATCACACAGCCCAAACTAAGGCTCTGCATAATAAGCAAAGCACTGGTGGTTAGCCAAGTAACAGGCGATAGAGAAATGGTTGTTAAATAGGTATAGGGCAGTAAACCCAAAATAATGGTCAGTACTAGCAGCAGCGGTTTAACAGAAATTTGCAATATAAAAGCCTAAATTGACGAACTAATGTGATATTGCCCGATCACTAGGCATGGTATTTATTCCTTTAGTGATTTTTTATTATATCTTAAGTAACATCTTATTAACATTGTTGAATTAAGCACCGTGCCCTAACCAAGCTAGTTATTTTTAGCTCTTGACTGGTAAAAATAACATGAGAAAAGCGCTAGCAAATAAATTTCAACGGGATGTTTTTTATTAAGTTTTATTTAGCTCATGCTTAATTGCTCAACCTATAGGGCTTGATAATGACTTATTTTCTCAACTGTAATTAATTGTGGTGACGATTACTTATTACCAGGTTTGCTAAAATTAATTTCATTGCCAGACCAAGCCCGAATAAGCGCCCAAACTGCAAGGACAATAAATATGGTGTGTACTAAGACGAAATAGGTGATCACAAAAACCCAAGTCCATGGTGAGTAAAACCCGCCAAAAGCTATCATTAATAAGCTAACTAATAATAAAGCCACCGCTGCAATTAAATTGAGCTTAATGGCAAAGATAATATGATAGTAAACAATGCCTTTGTCCTTACTTTCTTTAAATTTAAGCAGTAGCCAAATGAAAGAAATCACCGGTAAAAAAGTAAGGTTTAAAATTGAAAACAACGCCACTCGTGATGCTTGCTTTATATCGTCTTTGTGGCTAGCTCTGTGATTTACTACCGTAGCTGCAGACATGATTTATCCCTTTAATATAAACAAATAACAATCTTAGTATTTTAATAATAGCATCGCCTAATTATATTCTCTAGTCAGATGTTTATTTGAAATTAAACCACTAGATTCATTTTGCAGCGTTGCTAACTTTCCAGCTGGCAAACAATTTAACAGGCTGATTTTTAAGTTTATTTGTTTATAGGTTATTCGCCAAAAGAATTAACTTGATAGTGATTAACAATCGAATTAACGGCTCGGCTCTGCTACATTACAGCCAGCAAGCGTTATAATAAAATCACAATATTAACTATTAATTATACTTTTATTGGATCTCCTATGAATAAACTAACCAAAACCTTAGAAGCCATCGATATTTTGCATCAAAATGATCCGCAGCAAATAATGATCGAAGGAAAAAATATTGGCAAAGAATTACTTTATGCGCAGCAAATGAGTACCTGGCTGGTTAAGTTGCAACCAAAACCGAATGAAATACAACAAATATCGGTTAGAAGTCAGCATTTATGCCGTTGGCAATTAGCTCGCAATCAATATGAAATGAATCGATCTGGCTACTTAACTTGGCGAAAAGAACAAGGTATTCGACATGCTGAAAAGGCAGTACAAGTTATGAACGTCAATGGTTACAGCCAACTAGAATGTGACACTGTGTACAACATTGTCAGTAAGAAACGCGTTAAAGGTGATGCTAACACCCAGATAATGGAAGATTGCGCTTGTTTAGTGTTTCTTGAATTTCAATTTGCTAAATTTATTGAAAATCACAGCATTGAAAAAAATATTCGTATAGTACAAAAAACTTGGCTGAAAATGTCTGAACAAGCTCATCAATTTGCTCTGCAATTACCATTTTCTGCCGCGGAGTTATCAATAATAGAACAAGCTTTAGCTTGATCGCCTTTGTGTATATCGCGTTGCAAATGGCCTGACATCTATATCTGCTATAGTTAAAAGTATGATGGACTACGTAATAGTGACATAGTGCAACTAGGCTATTACCTACTTGATAAATTTATGAGAAATATAAATATGAAAATCAAATTAATACTGTCTCTGCTAGTTGTTGCACTGGCCTGTGCAACAACTAGCTACGCCAAAACCATTGAAGTTGAGATCTTTAAAAAAAAATATATACCCGCTGAAATCACCATAGCACAAGGTGATACCGTAATTTGGCGCAATATTGAAAAGCGCCAATACCATAATGTTTGGTTTAAAGCTGAAATACTAGAAGAACCCGATTATTTTTTCCCTGGCGAAAGCTATAGTCGTACCTTTGATAAGCTTGGTGTCCATAATTACGAATGTGGGCCACACCCTAAAATGAAAGGTGTTGTTACGGTTATTGAACAATAACCTAGTGAAAATTTCTAGCCGTGCATCTAGGTCTGAAAGCCCAGATTTAGGCTAATGATACCAAGAAATCTCAAAGTTATTAAAATTTGTTAACCATATTTGTCACCTGTAAATTTTTCATAATTTTTAAATTTATACTTTTTTTGTCCTTCATTATTTGCTCAATTGCGCTTTTTTTGTCATTGTAGTAAAAGCTATTTATTTTAATGGTTAATAAAAATAATAAGAGATTGATTTGATTAAAGTTTACAGCGCTGCTTTGCTGCTGCTTTTTTCCGTTAGTGCAACAGCAAACAAAGTAATAATACATAAAAATTCAGGTATACCTGCCGCTGGGGTTGTCGTTTATTTGACTGACCATAACAAAGCTATTTCCGCAAACACGACATATTTATCTAAACCATCCGCAGCAAACACGGTGATCAGCCAACAAGATAAAAAGTTCAACCCTTATCTAAGCATGGTCAGCAGTCAAAATAACGTTACCTTTAATAATGACGATGATATTACTCACCATATCTATGCCATCGATGCTGAGCAAAGTTTTGATTTTAAACTGCGTAGTGGCGATCCAGCGAAAACAATTAAATTTAGTAAACCAGGCAAAATTGCCATGGGCTGTAATATCCACGATTGGATGACCGGGCACCTTTTAGTGGTTGATACCCCATATTATGGTATTACTGATGCAAATGGCAGTTTCGATTTATCTAATGTTCCCGCGGGGAGTTACACTCTGGCGTTATTTCATCCGCAACTTCATCAACAAGACAATAATAAGCTAGTGGAGCTTAACCTACCACTAAGTAATCAACAGTTAATTACTTTACAACAATCAATGTATGAAACCCCAAAGCAGCAAAGCTTGGATGATTTTGAGTTTGTTGAGGACTATTAAGTGAGAGCCTATAAATGACGACAAAAAGTGAGAATAATTTATGCTTAAAGTAAAACTTAACAGCTTAAAAAGTCGAATTTTCGTTCTCTTTATTTTACTGCTTATCGCAGTACAAATGGTGTCATTTTTTACTACTCAGTCTGCCAATACACGTCTAGAAACGCAAAAAATCGATTCGCAACTTGCTCATGCCGAAACATTACTTAAAAATGAGCTTGATAATCGTAGATATTATTTAACGGCTTTCGCCGAAACCGTCGCGAAAGACTATGGTTTAAAACAAGTGTTATTGGAAGATACCAGAAGTTTATTAGTGGCCTTAAATAATCATCGTAAACGCATTGATGCCGATATTGCATTAGCTATTGATAAATCTGGAAAAATATTAGCTGAACTGCTAGTTAAAGATTCTAATAAAGAAATAAAACGTATTATCGCTGGTGAACAAATTCACTCTAATTTTACGGTCCCTACCGCACTATCAATAGAATCTAAAAATATTTTTTATGCCTTTAAAGACGATATTTTTCAATTAGTCATTGCGCCAATCAAGAATGGTGATCTAGTGATTGGTCATATTGCGTTTGGTTATAAATTAAACAACAAACTTGCTGGTGACTTGGCAAAACTAACCGGTTTTAGTGTCGGCTTTGCATTAACAGATAACCAATCTTGGCACTGGTTGGCCTTAAAAACCTTTGACTCAAAAAATCAAGCTGCAACAACCATTCAAGCTGATTTTTCGCCTTTAACTGAACAGTATGATGGCAATTATATTTATGCCAACTACCCATTAGGTGAAGTTAATGATAAGCAACTCAATGCCACCACGTTCCAACTTAGATCCAATATAATTGCCTCAGTTAAACAAGATGGTACACAACTACTGTTAATGATTGCTCTGACGTTAATGGTTTCTTTATTCGGTGCTTACTTTATTGCCAGCGGCGTCACTAAGCCATTGCGACGTTTAGTTAAAATAACGAAAGATATAGGCAAAGGTGATTACCATAGTAATATTTATGTTGGCAAAACCAGTGAATTAAATCAATTAGCAGAGCAGTTTGAAGAAATGAAACTGGCTATCCAGGCAAGGGAGACAGAAGTCACTGAGCAAGCTTTTTTCGATAGCCTCACAGCCCTACCTAATCGCAACCAATTTCATCGTGATATGCATGGCTTTGAAAATTCCTTTTTATTATGTCAAATAAATATTCGCCGTTTATCCGAGATCAATGACACCTTAGGACATGAAGTTGGTGACGAAGTGATCCAAGAAGTTGCCAATCGTTTAAAAACCTTAAAAAAACCACTGTATCATACTACCGGTAATGGCTTTTTACTTCGCAGCGATGACGTTTCAGTCAGCAATGTTAAACAGTCGGTAAGGGCCATCACTGCGGTTATTGAACCGAGTTTTGTTTATCAAAATATTTCTTTGCACCTGCAAGTAAACATTGGCGTGACGTCTAGTTCAGGGTGGTGTCAAGTCAATCAAGTGTTAAAAGAAGTTGATTCTGCAACGCAAATTGCCAAACGAAAGAACTTATTATTTCAACTTTACAATCAACAAATTGACCTTAATACCCTAGATAGGTTGCAATTGGTAAACCGTCTTAAAACTGCTATTGAAAATAATGAATTTACGTTATATTTTCAGCCAAAACTCAATTTAATAAACTCATGTGTAGAAGAAGTTGAAGCGTTAGTTCGTTGGCAACATCCAGTAAACGGCCTAATCACTCCTGATGCATTTATTCATATCGCCGAGCAAACCGGACAAATGACCGAACTCAGTAATTGGGTAATTAATAAAGCGCTTGAACAATATTTTACTTGGAAGGCTAAAGGTATTGAGATAAAAATTGCCGTAAATATCTCACCCGGCAATTTACTCGACGATGAATTTTGTAAAAGCATAGTGAAAACACTGTGTGGTAAAAGAACCCTGCATGAGGTCATTACCTTTGAGATAACTGAAGATGCGTTTGTCGATCATAAATCGAAAGCGGTGGAAAACATTATCATGCTAAGAAAACATGGTATTTCGTTGTCGATTGATGATTATGGCACTGGCTATTCATCGCTTGCCCAGTTAAAAAATCTACCAGTGCAAGAGTTAAAAATTGACCGTTGTTTCATTGAAAAATTAACGGTTCAACCAGAAGATCAACTTATTGTCAGCTCGACAATTAAATTATCTCATCAACTGGGTTTAAGTGTGGTGGCAGAAGGTGTTGAAAATCAACAGACACTCGATTGGCTAACGCAAAACAAATGTGAAAAAGCCCAGGGCTACTTTATTAGTAGGCCACTCCCCGCAGATGGGTTTTATCATTGGTTAACGCATTCAGAATATTTTAAAAACCCAAACAGTCCGGTCGGATCTATAAATGAAAATAATGATAATCGTATTGACGATATCGTCGCTAAGCAATCTAGTACAAGCTGTTGAACATAAATTTTGGGGCTGATAGATACTCGGCTAAGTTATGTCGACGGCCTAACATCACATGTTGATGGCGGCTATGGAAAATTCCGTTTCAATCCAGATGGTAGCCTGTCATTAGGTCAAGCAGTTTTGAATTACCAACTCGACTTTGACAACCCATTATCAGTTCACATTAACTCCATAGCCTATGCTGACGGTTTGCAAGATGGGCTTGGCTTAACCGAGGCGAATATTCATTATCAAGGTTTACCTAGCAATAATGGCCAAAGGTTTTCTGCTCGTCTAGGTGTAATGTATCCGAAAATATCCCTTGAAAATAATGCCACTGGCTGGACTTCGCCATTTACCCTAACCAGTTCAACTTTAAACAGTTGGCTTGGAGAAGAAGTTAGGCACGCCGGTTTAGAAGTAAACTTGGATTTACTCGGCAAATTTCACCAGGGTGATTACGACATTGGTTTTAGTGCAACGGTTTTTATGATAACAATGCCGATACTCGAGTTTTTAAAAATGGTCAATATGCTTGGGCGACGAGTTTTTATCATTTAGGGATAAAATATAAATTCGCTGCAGATATCACTTTAATCAGTCAATTTTTAAGTGGCGATACGTTAATGACTTCACCATGGGGTATGCCGGTAGTAGATAACGATTATCAAAGTGGTTTTGTGCTACTTACAAAGCGTAAAAATGCTCATCGCTTTACCCTACGATTAGAAGAGTTTTCAGTGACTGACTTAGACAATACCCCTGATGATGATAATAATGAATATGGTAAAGCAGTAACCCTGTCTTATCAATTTCGTTTAACTAACAACCTGTTTTTGCAAAGCGAATACAATTGGCTACAAAGCTTTAGACCTGCCAGAAATTACGCCAATCATGACATTGATCTGACCGAACAACAGGCGCAACTGGCGGCTAAATATTATTGGTAAGAGTCATTTAGAATTGAACGTGACTCTTACCCTAGTTATTTAGCCTAAATTATTTGGCTTTTGCTTTAGCAAAATCACCAGCGGTAAAAATGTTAAACTCCATTGCCGCAATGTACTTAACAAATACCGCATGAATTTGTGCTAACGTTAATTCTTGCACCGCGGCAATTTGCTCGTCATAAAAGGCCAAATCTTCGTTTTTCTTACTGGCACCCATAATTACTCGGTTTACAGTAGCATCGCTCGCCCACGAACGATTACGGCTACTAATATAGCCTTTTACGGCGCTATCTAATTCTTCAGCGGTAAAACCATCGGCAACAACTTTAGCGACTTCTTCATTTAACGCGACAATAACGTTTTCCATATTTTCTGGAGCGGCGATTGCAAAGGCGTAAAATATCCCTTGTTTATCCAGCGTATTTACATTCATGCCGGCGCCAACCGAATAACTATATCCTTCTTTCACTCGAATTCTGGCACCGATGCGCGATGAGAATGGGTCACCACCAAATATGGTATTAGCAATAGTTAACGCTAAATAATCCGGGTGCTTTACATTCATCGTTATTGGGTTAATCGCGTAAAGTTGGGCATTAGCTTTATCGGGAGTTTCGCTACTAATATTTAGCCCCTGTAAATCTTTATAGCTTAATGCTAAATGTTGATAAGGAGTATCATTTACAAAACCAGACAATTTTTGATGCAATTGGGTAGCAACCTGTTCAGGATCAACGTCCCCGACAATGGCAATATGACCATTATTAATATTAAAGTGGCTTTCGAAAATGGCTTTTAAATCAGCGCTCGAGACGGCTTTAATGTCGATAATCCTTTGATCAAGAGTGGTATAAGCACTAGGGTGGCCTTGTGGGTAATCATATAATTCTTTCTGGAAATTATTCTGAGCAATTGCCGATGGATCATTTCGTTGAGATTCTAAATCGGCAATACTGGCACGTTTAATCACTTCAAGTTCAATTTCAGGAAATGTTGGCGTGGCTAATAGTTCACCTAAAAAGCTCACTGTTGCGCTTAAATTAGTTTTATCGGTGTTAATGCTAATATTGGTAGCGCCTGGTGATGTTGAAATTGTCAGCGAACTTTTTAAAACATCAAGTTTAGTGGCAATGTCTTCTTTACTGTATTTTTGGTTGCCTAATTTGACTAAAGCACCCGCGAGTGAAATAGCAGTCCCATGATTGGTCAGAGTTTTTGCCGTACCAGCAGGGAAATGCATGTTTATAATGATTTGTTCACCACGTAATATTTTAGGGTAAACATTGACTTTTGTGCCTTGTGGCCACTGCAGCTTAACCAAGCGTTTTTTAATGTTGGTTACTGTGTTGTCATAAACTTCACCAGCACTTGCAACTTCTTTGCCTTTATAATCTTGCAATAATTTCGTTAAATCTGGCGCCGGAGGAATTTCAGCCCGAACCGGCTCTGAGGTTGGGATAAAACGCCCAACGGTGCGATTACTGCGAATAAGATACTTCTCGGCGACAGCTTGCACTTGTTCTAATGTCGTTTCGGCAATCACGTCTCTAAAATAAAATGCATGCCGGTAATCACCTTTAGCGATGTACTCTGAAAGCGCCATACCAACTCCAGTAACATTACGCATTGCCTTTTCAGAGCGTGTGGCTAATTTTAATTTTGCCAGCTGCAATTCTTCAGCGGTAATCGGCTTAGCTTTAATGCCTTCAGCAAGACTAATTAAAGACTGTTCTAATTTTTGCGCATCACCGCCTTTACCGGCTTCAGCTAAAAATAAAAATATTGAACTGTCTTTTAACAAAAAAGAGAAATTGGCAACGCTGGTTGCTAAGTCTTTTTCTACTAAATTTTTCTGTAAACGACCGCGAGTATAATCACCAAGAATTTCTTGTAATATATTTAAGGCGGCGGCATCTGGGTGCAAACCTGAAGGAGCATGGTAACTTAAGCCAATCAGGGGTAAATCACCAACCCGACGAATATTAATTTCTCGGTCGCCATCTTGAGTTGGCTCAACGGTATATAACGGCTCGACGGCTTGTGGTGGTTTAACTATTGAACCAAATTGCTGTTCAATATTGTTAATAGTATCGGTTTTATTAAAACGACCCGCTATTGTTAATACCGCATTATCGGGACGATAATGTTTAGCGTAAAACGCTCTTAATTTTGGAAATGGAAAATTTTCAACATCGGAGCGGGCTCCGATAGTAGAATTTCCATAGTTATGCCATAAAAACGCCATTGACGCCATTCTGGTGATCAGCATTCTCGAAGGGTTATTTTCGCCCCGCTCCATTTCATTGCGAACCACGGTCATTTCACTTTTAAGCTGCTCGGCATTAAAAGTCGCATTTATCATTCGATCTGCTTCCATGCCAATAGCCCAAGTAAGGGTATCTTCATTGGCATCGAAAACTTCAAAATAATTGGTGCGGTCTAACCAGGTAGACGCATTGGTGCTCATGCCACGAGTTTTAAATTCTTTATCAATCTCAGGGTAATTGGTAGAGCCTTTAAACAACATATGTTCAAGCAAATGCGCCATACCGGTTTCACCGTAATATTCATTTACTGAGCCTACTCGGTAAGTGATATTAACTAAGGTTTTCGGCTGGGACGCATCCGGATATAATAAAACCTGCAAGCCGTTTTCTAGAGTATATTCTTCAATACCCTCAACACTACGAACGTAGGTTAACGCGCTACTTTGTGTTTGTTGACTAACCTCTGTTAGACTATTTGAGTCTTCATTGGTAGCACCTTCATTGGCAGTCATACAGCCAGCCAAACTGAAAATAACAGCCGCGGATAAGGTAATTAGTGTGGGTTTAATAAATTTCATTGCAGAACCTTTAATGTACTTTTATGTTCAATAACATTGGAAATGTTGAAGATAATGTTAATCTATGGATTGCTTAAGTATATACTCGTTACCATTTAAAGTGCGGAATTTCAGTGGGAGTTAAAAGTGATTTAGGTAAGATATTCAATTTAGAGAATGGTTATTCCATTCTTAAATTTAATAACGCCGCATAAATAACTTTTAAACCCATCGAAGAAGCGTTTGAGCAATATCACTACTTCGTTGTCGTTATTTGTAATGGAATAACCATTACAAATAACGACGCCTTGTATTGAAATCGCTAAAGCACTCTGAAACCTGCATCTTGAATGATAACGGGTACAGGTAGACTAACTATGTAAAAACAATAATTTAGCACAGTTAGACTGTAAATTTTTGGCTATCTAATTTTTTATTGGATACCAGTATCAGGAAATACTTTTTTCCAAGCGCGAATACAAAAAGGTAGGCTAACATTAAGACAAAATGCGGTGTTCATTAACGTATAAAACATTTCTTGATTAATTATGGCATTTGCAGATATGCAAAATTCAAGACGACTAAAGCTAACTCGGCTCTTACTAGCATACCAAACCCAATTAATTCATTCCCTTAAAATATAACACTGTATTAACATTGCACGAACAATGTATATTATGAGTGATTAAAAAGCGGTGATGCAGCTCAACTTGCCGAGATTTAGCCGTTATTAACTAGTAATACCCAGAATATCTAAATTTTCATAAACTTTATATAATTTTTTAAATTCAAGATCTTCAATATTCGTACTAGTGCCCTCAATGAGCTTAGTTGCTAGTTCCTCAATACGGTGCTTTAATTCTATATGGTTTTGCATGGTCAATTCATTTTCATTTCATTATTATTTTCTATTTAACTTTATAGCACGAATATATCGGCGAATTTGTTAATTGTTAGCTAGACTTTAGTAATGATTTTGTAAAAATTAGTCAGTTATAGCGAATCCACAGAATTACCTTTAAGCCGTTATAGCTTGGCCATTTAAATTTTCATCAATACCCTTTATTATTTACAGACTGAACCTAAAATCAATAAATTAAGCTAACCAGCAACTTTTTCGCAACTTTAGCTACGACAGCTACTGTTGAGTGGCAAATTTAACTGCTACAATTTTAGCAACTAAAATAACAGCCTAAACCGCTAAGTATAAATCGATGACCTTATTTGAAAAATTACGATGTCTATTCACCTTTGGTCAAGGTGTCGCCTTACCCTTACCTGAGATCCCTGCGAATAAATCACCTTTTGAGCTGTTTGAACAGTGGTTTACTGACGCCAATAAATCGGGGATTTTATTACCCGAAGCGATGTCAGTCAGTAGCTGTAGCATTGATGGTCAACCATCTTCAAGAATGGTGTTATTGAAGTCGTGGGATGAAAATGGGTTTGTTTTTTATACCAACTACGCTAGTAGAAAATCACAAGAGTTAAGCGAAAACTGCAAAGTTTCGTTATTATTTCATTGGGGAGTTTTACAACGTCAAATTCGTATAGAAGGCGTAGTAAGACGAACTTCTGTTGAACAATCAGAACAATATTTTCACAGTCGCGATCGTGGTAGTCAAATAGGAGCATGGGCTTCAAAGCAAAGCCAAAAAATAAAATTTAGTGATGAGTTAACCATCCGCGACAAGCAATTTAGCGAGCAATTTGCCGGTAAACAAGTGCCGTTGCCTGAGTTTTGGGGTGGTTATCGGATTGAGCCTCACTATATGGAATTTTGGCAAGGGAGAGCAAGTCGCTTACACGACAGGGTTTGTTTTGAAAAACACGCTGATACTTGGCAAATATTTAACCTACACCCTTAAATATC
>CALJHL010000158.1 GCA_938075435.1 uncultured Thalassotalea sp.
GCAGTGATGCTAATCTTTAGGTTGTTTGGTTAATAAATACTAAAGAATTTAAATAAAAATTATTGATTAAAACCATTAAGTTAACTTACCTAATTGGTTAATTATAAGTTTTTAATTGTTTAGTATAGGACAATTGCTAATTAGCACCAGTTAGTGAATTAAATTCAATAAATCAAAGTGTTATTAGTTCTATGTAATATGACATTAGCATAAGCCTTTTCGGCTTGAAAAAGCTAAAAAGTAACAAGATATGTCTGAGAGGTATTATTTATATGTTACTGATGATCTGCCGACTAAAGTTTTTTATCGCAGCTAGGCTTTGATGGTGAATGTAATCAAAGCCTTAAATGGCAGTTTATTCGCTAAGAGCAGTTGCTGCTTAGTAATGGTTGCTTGATAGGCTAATATTTCCACCCCAGATTGACTGGCTAGCTCGATTAACTCGGCATATTTATTATCTATATGTTTTGCCGCTTGCACTGAATTAATGCCCGTATGCATTACTGCGAATAGCAGCACGGCCCTTTTACCGGACTCGACAATTTCGATAAGTTCACGTAAATGTTTTTGTCCCCTGGTTGTTACTGCATCGGGAAAATATCCGAGATTATTGTCTAGTAAGGTTGCACTTTTAACTTCGACATACACATCGGCTTGTGGCCCATCGGTCAATAAAATATCAATTTTACTATTTTCACTCCCGTATTTTACTTCTCGGCGTAATGAATTATAGCCAGTTAATTCTGTTATTACACCGGCAGTAATGGCCTCTTCAACGAGTTGATTGGCACGGATGGTATTTACGCAGATGCGGTGTTTTTGTTTGGTCTCGGTTAGCTCCCAGCTGAATGGGTATTTGCGTTTTAAGTTATTCGATGTGCTGTACCAAACCGTATCACCTGGTTCAGCGCAACCGGTCATGGCACCAGTATTGGCAACATGAATGGTGGTTTGACTGCCGTCAGCAAGAATGACATCGGCAAGAAATCGCTTGTAGCGTTTAATTAACGTTGCTTGCTTTAAAGGTGGATCGAATATCATTTATTTTTCCTGGATTTATTAAGATGTTACAATTTATCATATTTTTAATAATTGCATTTTAAAATTGAATCCCAATCTATACTAATATCAACATTAATTGCATACATTCTCTAAAAGGGTATTCCATGTCGAACACTGCACTGATCAAATTAACCACAGAAAAAGCCACTAACTGGCAAGCCGCCAGCCAACTCAGTTTTCAAGGGGATGAAATTTCAATTTTTATTGAGGCTGAAAATGTCAGTAATTTACGAAAAATTCAACAAGCGGGCCGAAAAATAGAAGCTTTAGGTGTCAAGCAAGTGCAACTGATTGGCGATAACTGGTGTGAGTTAAGCCAATGGGCTTTTGCTCAAGGTTTTAGTAAAGTCGGAAAATTAGATGCGGTAAAGTTTTGTGGAGATAGCGCCACTGTTGACCGTTTAAGCAATAAATTAGCCGTAGCCGCTTGGGCCAGAGATTTGATCAATCAATCACCGTCAAAGCTGGTACCGCAAACATTAGCAGAAAATGCTTTAAATTACATTAAGGGCTTAGCGCCAGAGCATGTATCGGCAGAAATTATTAGCGACCAAAAATTAGAACAGCAAGGCTGGACCGGAATTTATAATGTCGGTAAAGGCAGTATCAATAAACCAGCTATGTTGGTACTTGACTACAATCCAACTGGCAATGCCGAGGCTGCAGTATTTGCCTGTTTAGTCGGTAAAGGCATTACATTTGACAGTGGCGGCTACTCAATAAAGCCAAGTGCCGGCATGTTCTCAATGAAATGTGATATGGGTGGAGCGGCAACAGTTACGGCAGCGTTAGCGTTAGCGATTAAGTCAGGTTTAAATAAACGCGTAAAATTAATACTTTGCTGTGCCGAAAACATGATCAGTAGCTTTGCTTATAAACTCGGTGATATTATAACCTATAAAAATGGCACGAGCGTAGAAATTGCTAATACTGATGCCGAAGGGCGGTTAGTGTTAGCCGACGGCCTGATTGCAGCCAGTGAAACTGGCTGTCAAATGATCATCGATGCCGCCACGTTAACAGGTGCGGCCATGGGGGCTACCGGTGGTGAATATAATGCCTTGTTTGCCATCGACGACACTATGGTGAGTAAAGCGCAAGCCATAGCCAAAGCCGAAAATGATCCCGCTTGGCATTTGCCTTTAGATCAATTTCATAGTGGTAAATGCCCATCGGCATTTGCCGATACCGCTAATTCAACTACCCAAAAAGGCGGTGGTGCTGGTGGTGCTAGTAATGCCGCTGGTTTCTTAGCTCGCTTTGTTGAAAATGATGGTAAAGGCTGGCTACATATGGATTTATCAGCGTGTTATCACGAGCACAGTAATAGTATGTGGGCTGCGGGAGCCACGGGCTCTGGCATTGCAACGATCACCGGATTGCTATTAGAACAGTAGCTATTAGAACAATAGTTTTGCGGCAATAGCTCTTAGAGTAATCATGGCCAAATGAAGGGTTATTAAATCTTATTGCAGGCATTAAAAAAGGAAACCCATGGGTTTCCTTTTGTGTTAATAGTCGTTAGGTAAATCGTTTTATATTTATTGAGATATTAGAGCATTAAACCAATCACAAATAATACCCAATACGCAAAAATAGCAATGGCTGTTTTACTACTTTGACTTGTTGCAACATCCTCTTCTGGGTAGTGCTGTATGGTGACTATGGTGGCATATAATGAAGGCAAAGCTAAGAAAAACAAAACGCTGGTAAGCGGCACTAATATAAAATATATATAGCCTAACGAGAGAAGAGCCGCTGCTATTAATAGTACCTTCTGTTGCATTAACAAGCGACTAATAGCTGCTGGCATATTATCAGAATTTACCGGTGCATTAATGTTTATTTGTTGGTTAATATTTTCACTTAAAAGATGCATGCTCGCCAACAACCCGGTATTTAATGCAATGAAAGCTATATTTATTGGGAGGCTTGAAGTAAGTAAGTAGTAACTTATGCTAACAGGGAACAGGCCATAAAGTAGAATGTGTAAAATTAACTCAATTGGATTTAGGCTGCCATTTAAGGGGTTCGCTTTACGGGTTTTAACACGCAGTATCAATAAAAATATAAAGCTGGTTGCAGCGATAATCGCCAACGTAATACTTGAACCGCCAATAGCGGCAAAACTTAATAAACCAAGTGCAAAAGTGAATATCAAAAAACAACCTAAAATTAGCTGCAGCATTTGTTTACGGGCTTTGTAAAGTATCGGGTTAGTGCTTGGTGCTATTGCCGAATTGGTATGAGTGACAAACGCTCGTTGATAATCGTTCACTAAGTTAAAGGTAACTTGTGCCAATACCGTTAATATCAATAATGAGCTGAATAAAGCGCCATCAACAATTCCCTGAAAAGCAGCTAACCCGCAACCTAATATAATTGCCGCACACGGGATGAAAAAGGTGATCGGTCGGATAGCAGATAAAAATAAATTAATAATGATTGGCATGGTTACTAAGCAATAAACACTTTTGGCTAAAACGAAAAATTGATTTTACCTAGTTGTTAACAAGATTGCTAATTTAGCTGGCTTTATCAGGGGATATTTAAGCAGAGCTATTTGCGGAATAAACTAACGGCCAAGACTTCAACACCACATACTTTACGCCATTGTCTGTCGAAATCGATTGGTACAAACAAAAATCAGTAAACTCTAAATCAAAGCTAAAGGTCTTTATAACATCCTCTTCAGGTAAATATCTGGCATTACGGAATAAGGTTAAGTGAGGAATATAGGGTCGTACAGGTTGAATGATACCATGGTCTTTTATCATGCAATTTAACGAATCCACAAGTTTTGTTAAATTAGCCGCAATTAAATCGGTGCCTAAAAAGAGAACTTTAGGGTGCTGCCAGTAGCCCAACGTAGTTAACTTAACTGAAAAAGCAGGTACTTTTATTTGCTCGGCAGCGGTTAGTAACTCTGCGATTTTTTCAACCTTAACTGAGCCTAAAAAATTTAAAGTGAGATGAAAATTATTAGCCTCCACCGGTTTAAATTGCGGCCAGTTCAATTGCTCTCGCCAATGGCTAATATTAGCCTTATCTGCTTGTTTAGGTTGAAGGCCAAAAAATAAACGTGGCATTGCTTGCCCTCTGGTTAATGATTGTTATCATTTTGGCGCATATGTGGATCAAAACAAGTATATTCACCAATATAAAAATAAAAATGTGCCGAAATGCCTAGCCGATACTAAGGTATAAGTGTTGGCTTAAAATTTGTTAGATGTAGATCTACTATAATCACAGCCAAGCTAAATACTAAAATTTAACTACAGGGAGCAAGCAATGAAATATATTAATCCGGTGAAATTTGCCTGTGCATTAATGGCTATCAGTATCGCCATTAGTCAAACGGCTGGCGCTGCAGCTATGGTCGGCAAAGCCAATATCGATTTTAGGCTGCGTTATGAAAATGTCGAACAAGACAACGCCCTAAAAGATGCCGATGCTTTAACATTGCGCACTCGGTTAAATTATCAAACTGTTGAGATAAAGAGTTTTTCGGCGGTTATTGAAATTGAAGATTCTCGCGCAGTCGGCATTGATGACTATAACGACAGCAATGGCAAAAACCCTGATTATTCAGTTATTGCCGATCCGGAAACTACCGAAGTTGATCAAGCGTTAATTCAATATAAAGGCAAAAGCCTTACGGCTAAAGTGGGTCGACAAGTTATTGCCCTGGATAATCATCGCTTTGTTGGTCATGTCGGTTGGCGTCAAGATAGACAAACCTTTGACGCAGTGACCTTGGCATATGCTCCGATGCAAGATTTAACCTTAAATTACGGTTACATCAAACAACGTAATCGAATTTTTGCCGATGACAAAGACATTGACGCAAAAGATCATTTATTCAACGCGGTTTATAAAACAGCAAGCGGTAAACTAAGCGGTTATGGCTATTTACTCGAGGTTGATAACAATAGCGATAATTCACTTGATACTTATGGCATCAGTTATGGCGGCACCAGTAATATCTCTGGTAATAAAGTGCTTTATCATGCTGAAGTCGCGACCCAATCGGCAGAAGCACAAAGCAGTGATTTTGATGCGACTTATATTTTCTTAGAAGCGGGTATGGAAATCAGTAAGGTTACTGCCAAATTAGGTTATGAATCATTAGGCAGTGATGATGGCTATTATGGTTTTGCGACCCCGCTTGCGACATTGCATAAATTTAATGGTTGGTCAGATCAATTTTTATCGACTCCAGCTGAAGGTCTAGTTGACACCTATACCTCTTTTTCAGGTAAAGCGTTTGGTGGTGCTTGGGTAGTCGCCTACCATGATTTTAGTGCCGATGAGTCTAGTGCCGATGTGGAGGATTTAGGTGATGAAATCAATGCCAGTTATAGTAAAAGTTTATCTAAGCACTTTTCGGCAGGTATAAAAATTGCTGCTTATTCTGCCGGTGATCCCGCGGCCGGTAAAGTTGATACCGATAAGGTTTGGCTTTGGCTTGGCGCCAAATTTTAACCACAAAAGTCTATTATAAATAGCTTAAATAAAACCAACAGTAGCTCTTTTTAGCTCGAGCTACTGTTGCACTGAAAGTGTGCGTTCGAACGTAAAACGTGCATGCCTTCATTTTAATTCAATAAACCCATATTTTAATTGATTGATATTAAAGCGTTTTATTGTTTCTGCCATAGTGGCATTTAGTTTGCAGTATCGAAACTAATTAAATTTACTTCGTTATGGATATTAGTATGAGTGAACAAGCTGGCTTTAAATTATGGTCATTTAAAGGGAAGATAAAAATATTACATTTAAGTTGGATGGCATTTTTTATCACCTTCGTGGTGTGGTTTAACCACGCGCCATTATTGGCGGTTATTGGACATAGCCTGGGATTAACCGCGAGTGAAATAAAAACCCTATTGATCCTAAACGTAGCCTTAACTATTCCCGCACGAGTCTTAATTGGCATGTTAACCGATCGGTATGGGCCAAGAATAACCTACACTTGGGTGCTAGCCATATCTAGTATTCCATGCTTTATGTTCGCCTTGGCCAGCGATTTTGAGCAAGCAGCGCTAGCGCGTTTTTTACTCGGTTTTATCGGTGCAGGATTTGTTATTGGTATCCGTATGGTCAGTGAATGGTTTCCTGCTAATGAACTCGGCACGGCAGAAGGTATTTACGGCGGTTGGGGAAACTTTGGCTCTGCTGCTGCTGCCATGTCTTTACCTGCGATTGCATTACTGTTTGGCGGCGATAATGGCTGGCGATATGCCATTGGCTTATCTGGTCTATTAAGCTTAATTTTTAGTGCTATTTGGTATTTCAATGTTACTGACACGCCAAAGGGCTCAACTTACTTTAGACCAAGTAAAACCGGCGCCATGGAAATAACCAGTAAAGGTGACTTTTGGTTATTACTGCTAATGAAAATTCCTATGTATGGCGCATTAGCGTTACTTACTTGGAAGCTGTCACCCAGTGGCGTAAGTTTATTAGGAGAGCAAACTGCTATTGTTGCTTATCTTGCATTAGTTGCCTTGTTTATTTTTGAAGTAAAACAAACTTACAAGGTTAATAGTCATGTATTTAAACAGCCGGTCCCTGAAATTCATCAATATAAATTTAAACAAGTCGCGGTACTAAATATTTTATATTTTGCAACGTTTGGCTCTGAGCTGGCGGTAATTTCTATGTTACCGTTATTTTTTGCTGAGGTGTTTAGTTTAGACATGGTCTATGCCGGTTTACTGGCGTCTTTGTATGCGTTTATGAATTTAATGTCGCGCCCTGGTGGCGGTTGGCTCAGTGATAAGTTTGGCCGTAAAAAAACCTTATTAATATTAACTGCAGGCCTTGCTGTCGGCTATTTTGCGATGTCAGCCATCGACAGTAGCTGGCCGCTAGCCTTAGCTGTTATTACTGCCATGGCATGTTCGTTCTTCGTACAGGCCGGTGAAGGCGCCGTTTTTGCGGCAGTACCTTTAATCAAACGTCGCTTAACAGGACAAATTGCCGGTATGACTGGCGCTTATGGTAATGTTGGGGCGGTGGTTTATTTAACGGTATTGTCAATGGTTAGCTATCAGCAATTTTTCTTGGTGATAGCCGTCACCGCCGTAGTTGGCTTTATTACGTTGTTCTTTATGGAGGAGCCACAAGGCGCCATGACCGAAGTTCGTGATGATGGCACTATTGAATTAATTAGTGTCAGTTAATCCTAGTTATAAACTAACAAAACAAGGGCTTAGTTAATTAATTTGCAACAACCTAATAAAAAGTTAGATGGCTATGAGCACAGTAATGTAGCTGCACAATTGCAGCTACATTTTGCTGGATTTTCAAGTGCCGGTAAAAAAAGTGTTAATCAAGATGCTTTTGCGGCTTACATGCCTAAAAACAATGAATTATTGACTAAAGGAGCCGTCGCAGCAATCGCTGATGGTGTCTCTAGTGCAACAAAATCGGCAGAGGCGGCGCAGCTTGCGGTAACACAATTTATTGAAGAGTATTATTGTACCCCACCAACATGGTCAACTCGTAAATCAGCCGCTAAAGTCCTCACCAGTTTAAATCAGTGGTTGTATTCACAAACCGATGCCATCAGTGGCCAACCACAACAATGGCTCACTACCTTTTCCGGGTTAATCGTTAAATCAAGTACTGCTTATTTATTTCATCTAGGCGACACTCGAATTAGTGTCTATAAAAATCAACAACTAGAAGCCATTACCAATGATCATAATCGCCAACAGGGTGGCAATAATACTATTCTTACTCGTGCCTTAGGCGCAGACTCAAGATTGCAGGTAGATGTTCATCAACTCGACATTCAAAGTGGTGATATATTTGTATTAACCTGCGATGGTGTCCATGAATATTTATCTCCTAAATACCTTAAACAGCAGTTGGCAAGCTTATCGGGTCAGCCAAGTAATGCCGAACTGAAAGGTCTAAGTAAGCAAATTGTTGGAGCAGCGATAGAGCAAGGCAGTGATGACAATGTCAGTTGCTTGTTGGTATTTGTTCGCTCAACCCCTAGCCGTCGCACTGAAGAAATAGAACGAAATTTATTAAGCCGGCGCATTCCTCCTGCTCTTGATGTTGGAATGAAACTTGACGATTATAAGATTGTTAAAGTTATGCATGCCAGTATTCGCTCGCATTTATATTTAGCTGAACACCAGGACGATGCAACCCCGGTGGTATTAAAAATTCCGTCACAAAATTTTGCAGATGATACGATTTATTTACAAGGTTTCTTACGCGAAGCTTGGGTAGGGGAGCGAATAAATCATAGCAATATTATGCGGGTAACAAGCGATCAAAAACACAGTCGTTTCTTATACCATGTGTGTGAATACATTGACGGCCAAACCTTAAGTGAATGGATGCATGATAATCCTCAACCGACTATTGGCCAAGTTCGAAATATTATCAGTCAGGTAATCGCCGCGCTGAGAAAATTCCAACGCTTAGAGCTTGTGCATCGAGATCTTAAGCCAGATAACATCATGATTGACAGATTTGGTCATGTTAAGTTAATTGATTATGGCACGGCATTAATAGCCTCCCTTGATGAAAATCAAGAGACCTTAACTGAAACCGTACCACAAGGTTCATTAAATTATATTGCCCCAGAAACCTTACTTGAACTCAACGCCACTAACTTAAGTGATTTGTTTTCATTGGGGGTTATTTGTTATGAAATGCTGTGCGCTGAATTACCTTTCAAACCCATGCAAAATGCCACGATAACGCAATCTAATTATGGTGAATGGCAATATCGGAGCATTAAACAATTTCGACCAGAGTTACCAATTTGGTTAGATTTATGTTTACAACAATGTACTCAAGCAGATCCTAATTCACGGTATCAAGCATTCTCTGAATTTGCTGAGGATTTAAATAAACCTAATTTAGCTGCAGTAGAGCAATATAAAAAACAGCCGTTATTAAAGCGTAATCCAGTGAAGTTTTGGCAAGGGGTGTCATTATTGTTATTTGTCGCATTGTTAGTTGCAATCAGCCAATAAATCATTCTCTGAGTGTAAATTAAAAGCAAACCGCGCTGCTCGATTTTGTCGACAATATGGCTTTTGGATGATTTTTAATGGATCTTTATCCTACCTTAGGTGCGTTAAATACCGTCTTTATTTTTATCAGTTTAATCGGGGTGTTTTCGCAGTTAAAAAAAATATGGACGCGAAAATCAATCCTAACTTTAAAAACAACGCCGCATTGAATACGCGTTGTAAAGTAAGCTAAATTACGATTCTATCTGCCCAAAGCCGCTATTTATTTGGTGGAAGCTGATTGATATGCCTTAATAAACTAACGTTGTAACATATTGAAACACCTATGTTATTAACAAATATTTGTAAGAGATATCTACTCAAGATTAACAATAGTTCATATGACTGAATCACGAACAGGTAAGCGAACGCATTGGTTTTTAAAGAACTTTAATTTGTATAAGTGTAACGCTACCTCACCTATCTGCAATCATGTTGCTTAATAGTTCCTCGCAATGTATGATTAGCTAAGTCTAGCTAAGTCAAGAGGGGTGTTTATGCAAGCAAACATGCATGAAGCAAAAACTAAACTATCACAACTAGTAGATGCAGCGATTCACGGGGAAGAGGTAATTATTGCTAAATCTGGTAAGCCACTTGTCCAGTTAATCCCCTGTATACCTAAGAAAAAAAGAGTTTTTGGCGCATTAAAAGGTAAAGTTATTGTGTCTAATGATTTTGATTCTAAAGATATCAATGATGAAATTTCTGATCTGTTCGGTGTGTAATGAAAAGAATATTATTAGATACCCATGCTTTAATTTGGTGGATGAATGGTAGTGATCAATTAGGTCCATTATCACAACAAATGATAGCAAGTGAAGAAAACCACGTTTTTGTCAGTGCAGCTTCAATCTGGGAGATGTCTATCAAACGCCAAATGGGGAAGTTACAAGCCCCCAATGACTTAGACTCTTTAATTGAAAAGCTAGGCTTTGAGAAGTTAGATATAAGCTTATTTCATGCCGAACAAGCTGGAAACCTGCCAACGCATCATAAAGACCCATTTGATAGAATGCTAATAGCTCAAGCGCAAGCAGAGGGCTTACTCTTAGTTTCTACCGATGAGCACTTTCCTAGCTATGGAATAAACATATTTAATGCATCCAAATAATTAACATAACTTAGTAAAATAACTTTAATAGTTTTAATTAAAGTTCTTTAAAACCAATGTTTTAGCTAATCTTTTTGTAACTAATTTATATGAGCCGTAGAATATACGATGCTAACTTTAGTTGTCGGTCATTACCTTAATTACACTGGGTTGCTTATTGCTACGTTCTATTTTTGGTGTTGATTCTTGTGTTTTATTAATGCTTGTTTTCGCATAGTGTTAATCTGGATCATCAGGGAGGTTTTGATACTCCCTAATAACTATTAGAATCTAGGCAAAGGTTAACGCTAAACTCTTCGCGGATGTAAAGTCTGTTTTACCACTACCAAGCTTGGGCAACTGCTCTACATAATGGACCTCAGTTGGGATCATCAAGCTATTGCAATTATTACTTAACAGCTGTTGCCTTAATTCTTCTAATGTAACCTTGGTGGTGCTCAGTAACACAATTTTTTCGCCTTTTTTAGCATCGGGTAAATTTACCGCCAATAGTTCAATTTCTTGCTCGGCGCGCAACTTATTAAGTGCCGTCATTACTTGCTGTTCAACCGCGGCTAAACTGATCATTTCGCCACCAATTTTGGCAAAACGAGAATAACGGTCAACGATAGTTAAAAAGCCATCATTATCTAAATAACCTTTATCGCCAGTTTTATACCAACGACGATTTTCGATTTCAACAATCACTTCTTGGGTTTTCTTTTCATCATTTAAATAACCCAGCATTACTTGACTGCCAGAAATCAATATTAGGCCTTGCTCACCAGCTTTTAACGGCGCTAATGAGCTTGGATCGACAATTCTAAATGAGCAGCCCGGTACTGGCATACCGACCGTGCCTTGCTTGCTACCATGTTGTACTCGAAAATCATTAGGGTCGAGTTGATCGGGAATATTAACACTCGCAACCGGGGTAGTTTCCGTTGCTCCATAGCCTTCATAAATTTCTTTATTAAACTTATTTTTAAAGTTTTGGCGCACTTCTGCTGGCAGTTTTTCTGCCCCGGCAACCACCAATCTTAAGCTATCTAACATCAAAGGCGGCACCTTTTTGTTAATGCTATAAAGCCTTAAAAACGTCGCGGTAGCACACAGTAATGTTGCCTTGTTTTTGGCGATGGCCTTGGCAATGTTGACGGCATCGGTAGGGTCCGGATGACATATTACCGGCACCCCTTCAACTAATGGCAACAGCGTTGTTACCGTTAAGCCAAATGAATGAAACGGTGGTAATGAGCCCATCACCACATCGTTGCTATTGGTTCTTAGCACATCACTAATTTGCTTGATATTAGCCATAAAGTTACGATGACTTAAGACAATACCTTTCGGCATGCCCTCACTACCACTGGAGAACAAAATAGCTGCCGGTTGGTTAATACTTACTGACTTAGCAAATGTCCAATAATAGGCTGAAGCTGGCAGTAAATAGCTGGCAAACAAAGCGGTTGCGAGTAAACGTTTCGATAATTGCGTTTTTAACTGCTCCATAAATACCACATTTACGTCTTTTAACATGGCATCAGTATCTATGCCTTTGGCTGTTAAACGTTGTAAAAACTTTTCAGAGGTTATTACCGTGCTTACTTTAGCGTTACTGATGCCCGATTGCACCGCATGCACGCTGGTACTATAATTTAAATTTACTGCTGTTTGGGCATTCATTAATACCGCCATATTGGCAATAATAGCGGCACTACTTGCCGGTAACATCAAACCGATATTTTCGCTATTGTCTAGCTTGCTAATCTTTGCTGCGAACGCTGTGGTAATCGCTAATAGCTTACGATTAGAAAATTTTGTACCATTACTATCTTTAACCGCAATGCCATTGATATTTTGCATCGCCGAGCGGATCCAAGCCAATGGCAATGGCTCTGCCATTTGGGTCTGATGTTCCCAAGCCGCAAAGGAAAGCTCAAAAACTTGCTGTTTTAATACATCTGCTGGTGTATCCATCGCTAATGTTTTGCCGAACGTTACCGAGATATCCCGACGAAATCCGTTACTGGTATTCTGTCGTAATTTTTCACTTTTAGCGCGAGATAAACGACTGCCCCAAATACCATGAATATAAAAAGGCACAATAACACCATCAACATCATCCACCACCCGTTCATAGCCAGATCTAAATACCCCTAAAGAGCCGGTCCTACTAATGGCGCCTTCCGGAAATAAACATACCATTTCACCTTCTTTTAACGCTTGGTTGACCAAAGCTAATGACTCTTTACTATTGCCTTCGCTGATCGGAATACAGCCAAAGAAAGCAAAAATAGGTTTTAAATACCAACGATTATAAATGCTGCGCAACATCACAAAACGAACTCTTCTTGGCGATGCCATTTGCAGTAAAAAGCCGTCAATCCAACTGATGTGATTGCCAAGCAATAATACTCCGCCTCTAGCGGGCAAATTTTCAAAACCTAACACTGCCATGTTATAGCGATGCTTCATGATAAAGGTGGTAATAATACGGATTAATGAATGCGGTAATTGATAAACGGTGTAGACGCCACCCGCTAGGGCAATAAACATTAATAGGTAAAAAAGGCTGATACTGCTAATGCCGAAACTCACTAAAGCAATGGTCCCTAACAATGCACTAAGCATGGCAACGTTTTGCACCCAATTATTGCCCGCCAGAATGGTGCCCAACTCATCTTCTTTAGCGTGATATTGAATAAGAGAATTTAACGGAATAATAAATAAACCACCAGAGATGCCTAAAAACAAAAAGGCCAGCGCCATACTAATGCTCGAATCTAAGCCAGCAACGCTACCTATTAAGCAACCAAATACAACCGCTGAAATCGGAATAAGGCCTAACTCGATGTGTTTTTTTGAAACTTTAGCGGCTAACAATGAACCGATAACAATACCTATGCCGGTACAAGCTAAAATACCTTGAATAATTAGGGTATTGTTTTCTGCCAAAGTCTCTTTCGCGAAGGCCGGAAATATGGCGAGCATGACTTGTGACACCGACCAAAACATCGACAAGCCAACAATGGATAACCAAATAACCCGATTAGAATAAATTGTTTTTAGGTTTTTACCTAAATAACCGCCACGAGTATATTCTTTTACCGAAAATACTTTTTTATCATCACGTGGCTTGGTTTCTGTTAACTGACATGCAAACCACCATTCAATTATCGACAACAGCACAAATACCCAACCTAACACCACCACACCTTGCAAAATAACGGCGGTACTATCTAGTTGCACATCTACTAATAACCATTCAAACAGCGCTGAAAATACGAAAGTACCAGACAAGATAGAAACAATAGTTACTGCCTGCACCATAGCGTTACCTTGGGCAAGGTTATCAACACCAATTAACTCTTTCAGGTAGCCGTATTTTGCCGGTGAATATATTGCTGACTGTATGCCCATTACTAAGGTTAAGACAAAAGCGGCGATAAACCAGCCCTGATAATAACAAAGGGTAATTAATAAGGTGGCAACAATGGCTACCAAGGCACTGTTACGCATGACTTGCGGTTTTGGATATTTGTCGGCCAAAAAACCGGAAGGCGAAAATAGGAAAATAAAAGGCAATAAAATTAAGGCATTAAGCACTGCGGTTAAAACGATTTGAATTTCACCGTCATACATTTTAAAAACACTATTTTGAATAATGATCTTGTGGCCTAAATCGACAAAGGCATTAATAAATACCATCGCTATGTATGCGAAAAAACCTTTGAAACTAAATAGTTGCTTCATCTGATCCCTTATTGTTGTTAATTACCAATTAAACTTGGCTTAGGATTACCTTAATTATTATGTATTGCTACTAATGCTTGTGTTGTTGAATTATCTTAATCTAAAGGTATTGAAATATGATACCTTTGTTGTTTATAGCAATATTTCATTATCATTAAGGTTAACTTATGGCGCAAACAAGTTCATTACTTATCGCACTGAAAAAGGCGTTAAAAGCGCATGGCTTTACTTATGCTGATGTTGCCAAACATCTTGGTCTGGCACAGGCGAGTATTAAACGTTTATTTTCACAAGAGAATATTTCTCTTAATCGCCTTGATCAAATTTGCCAAATGATGGATTTGGAAATTTCTGACCTAGTAAGAACCATGACCGAACAACAATCGCAATTACAGCAACTAAGTGAAGCACAAGAACAACAAATAACCAATGATATTGGACTATTATTAACCACCGTATGCGTACTCAATCGATGGACCATGGCTGAAATCATGGACTATTATCACCTTAAAGAAACCGAATGCATTCAAAAGCTCGCCAAACTCGATAAATTAAAAATTATCGAACTACAGCCTGGTAATCGCATTAAATTACAGGTTGATGCCAACTTTGGCTGGCGTGAAAATGGTCCCATTCAAGCATTTTTTCAGCGCACTATCGGTCAGGAATTTTTTAATAGTCAATTCAATCACGAAGACGAATGCCTAGTGGTTCTTAATGGCATGTTGTCGTCAGCGAGTAATAGTGAGTTTCAACGCAAGTTAAAGCGCATTGCTCGAGAATTTGATGCCTTAAACCAAGAAGACGCTAATTTAACTTTACAAAATCGTAATGGCGTAACCGTGGTTTTGGCGGTTCGCAACTGGCGCAATGGTTTGACTCAGCATTTACTTAAAGTGAAATAGGTCAGATATCAAACATAATCACCATTAAATTCTGCCTTTAAAATCTAAATGTATCGTTATTTGATACCATTTAGCAGTAAATATGAGCCTTTTTGTTTTTAGGTTGCATATAAGTACCTAACCTTTCAATCTGTTTTGCAGACAGAACTCGATGGCATTATTGCCGCTAAGAAAAGGAAGGACTTATTATGCATAGATTAATAACCAATCTGTTTAACAAAACCCGGTTATTGGCAACCGTAATTTTGGTATTTATTTTTTACAGCCAAAGCAGCTTCGCCAGTGGCTTACTCACGCCAAAAGACGGATCAACACCGGCCCTTGAAATTAAAGAACATCATGTTAGGGTCATTATTGAAGACGGTTATGCTATCACCAGTATTGAGCAAGTTTTTTATAACCCTAACAATACTGATTTAGAAGCTAACTACTCGTTTCCATTGCCTAATAAAGCCGCCGTCGGTGAATTCGTTTATTGGATTGATGGTCAAGCGGTGACTGGTGAAGTTTTAGAAAAATCTAAAGCGAAGAAAATATACCAACAAGAAAAACAAGCCGGACGAGAAGTGGCGATAACCACTCAAGATGACTACAAAACCTTTGACAGCTTAGTGTATCCAGTACGTGCGATGCAGGATGTGCGTATTAAATTAACCTACATTCAGCCTGCTCATCTAGATACCGGTATTGGCCGTTATGTCTATCCGCTAGAAGATGGCGGCGTCGATGAGGAAAAACTATCATTTTGGACTCATCAACAACAAGTCAGCGAAAAGTTTAGTTTTAAACTGCTATTTCGTTCAACCTATCCAATTGATCAATTTCGTTTACCTAAGCACCCACAGGCAGCTATCACTCAAATCTCAGCACAGGAGTGGTCGGTAGATATTATTAATGAAGCTGTGGGTATTAATGAAGCAGAAATGAGCGAAGGCAATGTTAATAACAACTCGGTTTTTTCATTAGATCAAGATATTGTCGTGTATTGGCGCCTTAAGCCGGACTTACCTGGCTCTGTCGATTTAATTACCTACAAACAAGCCGGTAAAGACCGCGGTACCTTTATGATGACGGTAACCCCAGGTGGTGATTTAGCGGCGATTACTGAAGGCCGAGATTGGATTTTTGTGCTCGATTATTCCGGCTCTATGCAAGGTAAATATCAAAGTATGATAGAGGGGGTAAACAAGGGGTTAGCGAATCTGAACAACAAAGATAGATTTAAGGTGATTATCTTTAGTGATAACGCCGATGAAATCACCAATGGTTTTGTTACGGCAACGGCTGACAATGTCAGGCATTGGTCAACTAATTTGCAACAATATAGCCCGAATGGCAGTACCAATTTATATGATGGCATTGAGCTGGGTTTAAAAGGCTTAGATTCGGACCGAAGTAGTGCGATCCTGCTTGTTACCGATGGCGTTGCTAATGTCGGCACTACCGAAAAGAAATTATTCTTAAAACTAATGCAGCGCCAAGATGTGCGGTTATTTACGTTTGTAATGGGTAACAGTGCCAACCGACCCTTGCTGGAAAGTATGGTTAAGGTGTCTAACGGTTTTGCCATTAACGTATCCAATAATGACGATATTGTTGGTCAACTAATGCAAGCTACCGCAAAACTAACTCATCAGGCATTTCATGATATTGATGTAAAAATATCGGGCATTAAAGTCAAAGACCTTAGCCCAGAAAAAATTGGCAGTTTATACCATGGTCAACAGCTCATCGTCTTTGGTCATTACTGGGGCGATGGTCAAGCAGAAGTGAGTATAAGCGGTAAGGTTTCAGGGCAAGATAAAACCTACAGTTCTACGTTTGATTTTGCCAAAAAGAGCGAGTTAAACCCTGAAATAGAACGGTTGTGGGCGTTTGCCAGTATCGAAGATTTACAAAATAAAATGGATTATTTTGGCAAAGATGCTGATACCGAACAAGCGATCACCGACTTAGCGATTGATTATGGCTTAGTGACTAATTACACCGCCATGGTGGTAATGCGTGATGAACAATTTAACGCTCGAAATATTGATCGAAAAAACCAGCGTCGGGTCAACAAGGAGCAAGCAGCTCGCCAACAGAGAAAGGTAGCGCCGGTAAGAAACAACCGCGCAGGTACGGCACAGCCGATGTATAAAAATAAAGCACCTAGCCATAGCGGCAGAGGCGGCAGCTTTGGCGCGTGGACATTGTTGTTCATGCTAGCAATCCTAGCTACTAAAATATTTAAGATTAACGAGAGGCATTAGCCGATAAAATAAGCCAAAGGCTACTGCTAATATAGCAGTAGCCTTTAATTATTAATGCCTACCGGCAGTAGTAAGTGGATAAACAAACTGATCAGCACAGCTAACTCTTACTAGTGCTAAGTTGCATCGCCCACATCCGTTCCATTTTACTTTTATAAGGGCGGATCCAAAGCTCATTAAATAACATCGCATGCACTAGGGGTCTAATGACAATGCTAAAATATTTTACTTTATCACCAAGCATTTCTGGCGCATGGACGGCAATAGTTAAGCTAGTCACAATAGTTGCTGCGATACCAATAATATAGGCAAATTTTATCACCGAATTACCGAGTGAAATATAGTGATTTAGGCCTTGTACATAACTCGGGTGTTTGACAATCCAAGAAGTCTTGTCGAAAAAGTTATAGGTGGCTTTAGCACCGAAATTCATCATCACAATGACAATGGTTAAGCCCCAAACAATGGCTGCGCTGGTGAGCTCCCATTGGCCTTCGGTCGCCGTTAATAATACCATAGCAGGAGCAAGCAGGCCTAAAACAAACAAGCCTAAAGCGCCGCTCCAATCGGTTTTATAAGTAACGCTTTGCTTTGCTTGGCCTTCATTTGCGGGGCCAGATAATTCGGTAGGCGATATTTCAAAAACTGCCGCCAATGCTAACTTTGTTTCTAAAGAGCAAGAACCATCTTTCTCTGCTCTTTGTATGGTTCGTTCACTAACACCACTCATGGTTGCTAGTTTTTCTTGTGACCAACCACGGTCTTTTCTCAGAGTAACTATTTTAGCTGGGGAGATACTCATTTAACTATTCCATTTTATTTTTGGTAAAGCATGGCTTGCCCAGCCTTTATTGACCACGACAACTACCCGCAATAGACCCGACAAGTTAGCGCCATACTAATATATCTAACGATTGTTTGTAATATTTTATCCGTTTTGGTTATCTAAATTAACGCACTTTTTTAGTGCGAATATCTGATCAACCTAGGGCAATCAATTTTATTTAATCTTTTGTTAACTCGTAACACATTGTAAGTTAAGGGTATTTAATGTTGGCACTGTGCTTGCTCTATTACCCTCATATCTCGTTAATTTTATTTAACTGCAATCGCTAAACCGCGATATTTTATCAACTAGGAAAATAAGCATGAGCGCACAAATTCAAACTCAAACCAAACAAAACGTTGTCGTTGTCGGCAATGGTATGGTTGGCCACCACTTTGTTGAGCAGCTTTATAAAGATAGCAATTACAATATTACAGTGCTCTCTGCTGAATCGCGGTTAGCCTATGACCGAGTTCATTTGTCAGAGTTCTTTAGCGGTAAAACCGCTGATGATTTAGCCATGACTGATATTGCTACTTATCAAGCATGGGGTGTCGATTTTCGTACTAACGCTAAAGTCGTTAATATTGATAAAGCCAATAAAGTTGTGGTTACTGCCACTGGCGAAGAATTTAGTTACGACAAATTAGTACTGGCAACAGGGTCATATCCGTTTGTTCCTCCTATTCCAGGTAAAGATAGAGACCACTGTTTAGTGTATCGCACCATTGATGATTTACACGCCATTGCCAACAGTGCAAAAACGAGCAAAGTGGGTGTTGTTATTGGTGGTGGTCTATTGGGCCTAGAAGCGGCCAATGCCATTAAAGAGTTGGGGCTAGAAACTCATGTTGTTGAATTTGCACCACAGCTTATGGGCGTACAAGTAGATGCTGGCGGCGGAGCGGTATTACGCAATAAAATTGAACAGCTTGGCGTACAAGTACATACCTCAAAAGCCACTAACCTAATTGCCGAGGGTGAGCAATGTCGCTACAAATTATGTTTTAGTGATGACACGGTTTTAGAAACTGATTTAATTTTATTCTCAGCGGGTATTCGCCCTTATGACAACTTAGCTCGTGAATTTGATTTAGAGATAGGCGAGCGCGGCGGTATTACCATAAACAATCAATGCCAAACATCCGACGCAGATATCTATGCAATTGGTGAGTGTGCGCTATGGAATAATTTTATTTTTGGTTTAGTGGCGCCTGGTTACGCGATGGCGAAAGTTGCCGCTAACCATATTTGTGGCGGCACTGATTCATTTACTGGTGCTGATATGAGTACCAAGTTAAAACTGATGGGCGTAGAAGTTGGCTCTATTGGTGATGCTCATGGTAAATCAATGGGCGCATTAACCTATACCTACGAAAACCAACCAGAAGGTGTCTATAAAAAAATAGTGGTTTCAAACGATAAAACGAAGCTACTTGGCGCAGTGTTAATTGGTGATACCAGTGAATACGATAGTCTTTTGCAATATATGCTAAATGGCATTGAGTTACCTGAAGCGCCTGAGGCGTTAATTTTACCAATGGCGGGTGATAAACCGACGCTTGGCGCTGATGCTTTACCTGATACGGCAATGATATGTTCTTGTCATAATGTTACTAAAGGCGACATTATCGCCAGCGTTGATGCTGGCGCGACAGAGTTAGCTGCAATAAAATCTTGTACTAAAGCCAGTACTGGTTGTGGCGGTTGTTCAGCATTATTAAAAAATGTCTTTGAAACTGAGCTTGAAAATCGTGGCGTTGAAGTTAAAAAAGACATGTGTGAGCACTTTGCTTATTCACGGCGCGAACTATTCGACCTGATCAAAGTTGAAAAAATTAAAACCTTCGATGAACTACTTGATAAACATGGCTCTGGCTTAGGTTGTGAAATTTGTAAACCAACTACGGCGTCAATCTTAGCCTCTGTTTATAACGAATATATTCTAGAAAAACTGCATTTACCGCTACAAGACTCTAACGATAATTTCTTAGCCAACTTACAAAAAGATGGCACTTATTCAGTGGTGCCACGTATTCCCGGTGGTGAAATAACCCCAGACAAACTCATTGTGATTGGCGAAGTTGCCAAAAAATATGCTTTGTATACCAAGATAACCGGTGGCCAACGCATTGATATGTTTGGCGCTCGAGTAGAGCAATTACCGCTTATTTGGCAAGAGCTTATTGATGCCGGTTTTGAAACTGGCCATGCCTATGGCAAATCTCTACGGACAGTGAAGTCGTGTGTCGGTGAAACCTGGTGTCGTTTCGGTGTCAAAGACAGCTTATCTATGGCCTTGTACCTAGAGAATCGCTACAAAGGATTACGTTCACCCCATAAAATTAAATTTGCGGTATCGGGTTGTACCCGTGAATGTGCGGAAGCACAAAGTAAAGATATTGGCGTAATTGCTACCGAGAATGGCTGGAATTTATATGTATGTGGTAATGGCGGCATGCGACCTCGCCACGGTGACTTATTTGCCACCGACCTTGATGACGCGACGTTAATTAAATACATCGACCGGGTATTAATGTTTTACGTAAAAACCGCGGACCGTTTACAGCGTACATCGGTATGGCTAGATAACTTAGAAGGCGGCTTAGAGTACCTACAAAGTGTTATTGTTGATGACTCACTAGAGCTTGCTAATGAACTTGAAAAGCAAATGAACGTTATTGCAGATTCTTACCAGTGTGAGTGGAAAACTACATTGGCAGACCCAGAAGCGATGAAACGTTTTAAAGCCTTTGTAAATAGTGATGACAGCGACAGCAATATTCAATTTGTCACCGAGCGTCAACAAATTCGTCCGGCTCGGGAAGAAGAGCGTATCCCAGTAATTTTTGATCCATCTTAAGGAAAATACTATGAGTTTAGCAAATACCAGCTTAACAAATGTGAGCACAGCAACTAAAAACTGGACTAAGGTTTGCAGAGAGCAAGACTTAGTAAAAAATTCTGGGGTGTGCGCATTAATTAATGATCAACAGATTGCCATATTCCATTTAGAAAAAGCCGAACAAAAAGTGTTTGCTGTGGGGAATTTTGACCCGATCGGTAAAGCCAATGTTATGTATCGTGGCATTATTGGTAGTGTTAATGACGAGCCGGTTGTGGCATCGCCATTATACAAACAGCACTTCTCATTATTGACGGGC
This sequence comes from uncultured Thalassotalea sp., assembly GCA_938075435.1. Classification (GTDB taxonomy): domain Bacteria; phylum Pseudomonadota; class Gammaproteobacteria; order Enterobacterales; family Alteromonadaceae; genus Thalassotalea_A. The sequence goes on from CALJHL010000158.1 coordinate 21,104, forward strand.
CAATGTTTGCAAGATGAAGCAAGCCAAGTCCCAGTATATCCTGTTCGAGTTCAATCTGGAGAAGTACAACTATTTGTTTAATAGTTGGCAAAATTTATGACCTTAGCCCAGCCCGCAAAACACCCTAACACCACTATTATAAAACAGAGCACCTGTGCTTATTGTGGTGTTGGTTGTGGTGTTGATATTAGTGTGCAAAATAGTGTCGCAACCGCCATAACCGGTACGCCTGACCATCCAGCAAACCATGGCCGTTTATGTATTAAAGGGGCCAATTTATTAGCGACCCAAAATGAGGATAATCGCCTAAGGCAGCCACAAATTAATGGTGAGCAAGTTCCGTGGTCAACAGCAAGTAGTTATGTTGCAGAAAAGTTTAACGACATCATTAGCAAACATGGTAAAGATGCAGTGGCATTTTACGTGTCTGGTCAGCTATTAACTGAAGATTACTATGTCGCCAATAAGTTGATGAAAGGCTATATCGGCTCAGGCAATATAGATACGAATTCAAGATTGTGTATGTCATCGGCGGTTGCCGGCTATAAACGCGCTTTTGGTGAAGACGTGGTGCCTTGTACTTATCAAGACTTAGAGCAAACAGAAGTGCTACTTATTATTGGTTCAAATGCGGCATGGGCACACCCAGTATTATACCAGCGCATAGAGCGTGCAAAAAAACTTAACCCGAATATGCAGGTAGTAGTCATCGACCCGCGCCGCACTGCCACCGCTGAAATAGCCGAACATTTCTTAGCGATAAAGCCAGGTACAGATGGTGCCTTTTTTAATGGTTTATTGCATTACTTAAATGCCAATAAGGCGCTTGATAGCGATTTTATTGCCCAGCATACTGAAGGTTTTGCGCAAACATTATTCGCTTGTCAGCAGTGGGATATTACCACCACGGCCCAGTATTGTGACCTTGATGAAGTACAACTAGAGCAAGTGTATCGATTGTTTGCTGACAGTAAAAAAACCATCAGTTTTTATTCTATGGGCATTAATCAATCGAGCTCTGGTGTCGACAAATGTAATGCCATTATTAACTGCCATTTAGCCACCGGAAAAATTGCTAAACCTGGATGTGGTCCATTTTCCATTACCGGCCAACCGAACGCCATGGGTGGTCGAGAAGTCGGCGGTTTAGCGAATCAACTTGCGGCTCATATGGATATTACTAATCGCGAGCACAGAGACACTGTGCAAACGTTTTGGCAGTCACC
>CALJHL010000159.1 GCA_938075435.1 uncultured Thalassotalea sp.
TCTGGTGCGACTTTTGAAATAACGTCTAGAGCGTGAGAAACTTGCATAAAATAAAGGCTTCTAAGTAAACTTAGAAGCCTTTATACAGCAACTGGATGATCGTTCAACTGATCCGAAAATTAACTAACTGATCGGCATTAGTAATACAGCTCTCTTTTTTTTTGATACAAACTTATCAGCCTAATTTAGCCGCTTTATCACAAATTAAATTAATTCGTTTTTGACGATATCGTTATATTCGGGCATCCAGTAATCAAGTAGCTGGTTGAGTAAATTTTTACGATTTTCAAAGTGCCAATAAAATCCACCCTTGGTAACGCCGAGCTCTTTTCCCGGTTCTCTACTTCTGGGTAATTCTGCGATGTTTTTTCCAAATCCTATAATTTTATTAGTTTTAAATTAAATTGAAAGGTTTGATTAAGCTATACTGTAATGGATCTATTTAATTTCTTATTGTATAGTTAATCTTGAGTTTACGTATTATAAGTAGTTGATTACTCTGATTAACCAAAGCATAATTTTATATATTGAATAACGGATGATTTTAAATAAGGTGTATTTATGAAAATAGGAATAAAAGCTGGACTGGCTATTATGATGGCCAGTTTGCTGGCTTTACCGGTATTGGCAAAGCCCGACAAAGTAGACGGGAATAACTACCCTAGTGGACGCATTCCACAGGAAATTAAAAACAACAAATACCCGCGCTCTTACTTTCCCAATACCGAAAAAATCGGTAAGGATGAAATGCGTATTACAGCTTGTGGTACTGGCATGCCTACGCAAACGCCAACCAATGCAGCCGCCTGTTTTCTGGTAGAGCTGGGTAATGGTGAATCCTTCCTGTTTGATATGGGGGTAGGCGCTACCGACCGTTTGTCTGGTCTGGAGTTAGACTATTCGAAACTGGACAAAGTTTTTGCCAGCCATCTTCATACCGACCATGTCGGTGATGTAGCATCGTTGTGGGTAGCCGGCTGGGTGGGCGGTCGCTATACTCCATTGCAAGTTTGGGGTCCCTCAGGTGCTAAGCCAGAGCTCGGTACTAAGGCTCATATAGATCACATTCGTGCTGCTTGGCAATGGGATGTATCAGGTCGTGCCGGCGCTCTACCAAACGCTGGTGGTGAAATTATTGCCCATGAATTTGACTACAGTAAAACGACTGTTATCTATAATGAGAATGGCGTCAAGATCACCAGCTTCCCCGCTATTCATGTCATGGATGGTTCCGTCAGTTTCCGTCTCGATTGGAACGACCTGAGCTTTGTCTTTGGTGGAGATAGCGCCCCTAACAAATGGTTCTTAAAAGAAGCCAAGAACGCCGACGTGGTAGTGCATGAATCCTTCTTTACCCCGGAGCAGTGGGGCAAAATTAGCGGCATGCCTTATAAGCAGTCTTACTGGGTCACCTCAATCATTCATACTCCACCACAAAGTTTTGGTAAGATCATGAGCAGCATTAAACCTCGCCTCGCCGTGGCCTACCATTACTGGAACCACCGTGATGTTGAGTTTGAGATGCACCAAGCTATTCGCACAACCTATAATGGTCCATTGGTTATGGCAGCGGATATGACCGTCATTAACTTGAAAAAAGACCATATCGAAGTTCGCGAAGTAACTTTCAACCATGAAGCTTGGGCGCAGGGCACTAGTCGAGAATGGGATACGGCACCACGAGGGGCTCCGGCTACCGGTAGGATGTCAGACTGGCTGAAAGCCGGCACTGCGAAAGAGATGCAAATTCCACCTACGCAACCATTAAAATAAATCAATTCAACATAAATAGAAAGGAGCCACCTGGCTCCTTTTACTTTATGCACTTCACCTATTCAATATTTATGCTTTAGTCTATAACGTGGCATACCTTGCCGAAAGTGACATACCTCAATAACGCCTTGTGCTCTCCTCTCTGAAAGTAACAGTTTTAACTGTTAGCTGACCATTCGAGTGCGAATACGCTCGACTGATTTATGATCCTATAGCTGACATGGTCTAGAACTAAATTTTACTAACGTGACAGGCCCATTAACGCTGTGAGCTCAAGCAATGGACGCAAGGCACTGGTTAAATGCCGTCTAGGATATTATTCACTATTCTCAATTCGGTAAAAAAACCAACCCATTAGCATAAATGACCAAGAATCAATCATTTATGCATTTCTTACATTACCATTGTTTGTATCTAATTGTTTTTCCTAGCTTTTATTTTTGGCGTATTACTTGCTTAGTATTAATCAAAATAATATAGGTTAGATGATTTTATCAAGGATATAAAATGACCCAAGCAGCAGCAACAACCGGCAACGATTTATTTGCCCGCTCTTCAAATAATAATTGGCTAAGCCACAGCGCTAAAATGTGGTTTGTAGTGACAGTGTTAGGTCAATGGATATTTGCATCTTATGTCGCAATATTTTACGGCGGCGCTTCTCTCGACGGTGAATTTGCCAAATGGAATAAAGTAATGCCTCATGGCTATATAGCTGGAGACACCATAGGTAATATTGCCGTCGGTGTTCATTTGCTCCTTGCCCTTGTAGTCTTGATTGGTGGACCATTTCAGCTTATCCCTCAAATTAGAAAGTCAGCACCAAAATTCCACCGAATCAATGGTCGGATGTATATATTAACAGCACTGATTTTAAGTGTTGGTGGCCTATTTATGGTATGGACTCGCGGAGTTGCAGGGGGTGAGATTGGAAAATATAGCATTAGCTTAAACGCGATTTTAATCATAGTATTTGCAAGTTTAGCGGTTTATTTTGCAATAAAAAGAGATATTAAAACACACCGCCGCTGGGCAATTAGGCTTTTCATTGTTATGGGAGGGGTGTGGTTTTTTCGCATTGGCTTAATGCTCTGGTTAATGATCCATCAAGCACCAGTGGGGTTTGACCCAAAAACATTTGAAGGCCCATTTTTAACATTTTTAGGCTTTGCACAATACCTTATCCCATTAGCAGTTGCGCAGTTATACTTTAAAGCTTGTGAAAGCAATAATAACTCAAACAAGATAATTATGTCTGTGGCTCTAATATTATTAACTTTAGCAATGGCGGGTGGTATTTTTTCTGCGTCAATGGGCATGTGGTTACCGCGAATTTAGGTTTTAGAAAATCCTAATAATAGTGTAGGCTGCGATATTATCTATATGTGTCGCTTACATACCAGTTACTTAGCCACCCACTGTAACTGGCATTATTTAAGTTTTCTGGCTAAGATTTAACTTCTAATTTAACTCATGGAGGAGTTATTATGCCAAAGCCTAGGAAACAACAAATATTCTTGTCTGAAACTCCGTATTATCATTGCGTTTCTCGCTGTGTAAGGCGTGCTTTTTTGTGTGGTGAGGATGCTACAACTCAGAAATCATTTGAACATCGCAGAGAGTGGGTGCAAGAGCGGTTATTATTTTTATCATCAGTGTATACAATCGATGTTTGTGCTTTTGCAGTAATGTGTAATCACACTCATGTTGTCATTAAAATTGATAATCAAAAATCTAAAAAGCTTACCGACAAACAAGTTTTACAGCGTTGGCATAAAATTCATTACGGTACTTTGCTTACCCGCCAATTTTGTGAAAAAACCAGTTTCGACCCTGTCCTCATACCAACAATAAAAGCTACTGCCAAAGTTTATAGAGAACGGTTATCAAGTTTAAGTTGGTTTATGAAAGACTTAAATGAATATATCGCTCGTTTAGCGAATGCTGAAGATAAGTGTACTGGCCGTTTCTGGGAAGGGCGTTTTACTTCACAAGCTTTGCTTGATGATGCATCGTTGTTAGCCTGTATGGCATATGTCGATTTAAACCCAATACGTGCTCAACTGGCTAATGATGTAAAGACGTCTAGCCATACTAGTATACAATTAAGAATATGCTGTGCTATCAAAGGAGAGCAGCCAACTGCCTTGTTCCCATTCACTGGATATGTCTCGGAAAAAAAGCTTAACGGTATTTCTTTTAAATTAGACGATTATTTACAACTAGTGGAAGCCCACTTGAATGCTCAGAAGGGGCAAGCCCTAGATACGACATCAGCTTTCTTGGATGGTCAAACCGCCTTAAGTCACCAAGCTCAGCGATAACACCTGCGGCAACCAATAAACGAATACCACGCATTGCTTGTAGTGCCTTA
>CALJHL010000160.1 GCA_938075435.1 uncultured Thalassotalea sp.
GAATATGCTTGGTTATACTGGCACCTATAAAGGCAAACGTCTCACCGTGATGGGCTCTGGCATGGGCGTGCCGTCGATTTCAATTTACGCAACCGAGCTTTATAGAGATTATGGCGTTGAAAATATAATTCGCATTGGCAGCTGTGGCGCGGTTAGTACCGATGTTAACTTAATGGATGTCATCATCGGCATGGGGGCGAGTACCGATTCCAATGTAAATCGGATGCGCTTTAACAATCACGACTTCGCCGCTATTGCAGATTATGGTTTATTAAAAAATGCCGTTGACGCCGCAACAACCTTAGGTAAAGAAGTTAAAGTTGGTAATATTTTTACTGCGGATTTATTTTACACGCCACTACCTGAGGTGTTTGATTTAATTGAAAAGCATGGCATTTTGGGTGTTGAAATGGAAGCAGCTGGTTTGTATGGTGTTGCCGCTGAATTAGGCAAAAAAGCGTTAGCTATTTTAACGGTGAGTGATCATATTAGCTTAGGCCAGCACTTATCTGCAGAAGAGCGACAAACATCGTTTCGCGATATGATGGAAATTGCCTTAGAATCGACCCTACTCTAACCCTAAGCTAACTTGAATATGTAAACACCAGTCTTAGCCTTAACGGCTGAGAATAACCAAAAAGGCGACTAACTCAATTGAGCTAGTCGCCTTTTTTAATGGTTAGGTGTTAAGGTTTGCTTAGAAAAAGCTTACTTTAAATTCAGCACCAGTAAAACGTTCTTCATTCACAATGGCGGTGTTGTTGGTAAAATCAACTGCACCAATCGCTTGTTGCTCATCGGTAAGATTACGAACAAACAATGCTACTTCATAACTGTTATCGCCTGAGTCCCAAAGGTAACCAGTACGAACGCCACCTTCAAATAATGAATCACCAGTAAATTCTGTAGACTCATATAAGAAGAAGCTAATTTCATCACGGTAAGACCAATCGGTATACGCATAGAATTCGCCAGAACCAATTTCACGAGAATAACGGGCCGTAAAGTTGTAAATCCATTCTGGTGCATGTGGTAAGCTGTTGCCATCGACAATCGCTTGACCTTCATCATTGATAGGGCTAGTAACGTTACATTTAGCACAAACCGGTACCGACAAGCTTGAGTCGTTTAATTCAGTATTGTTGTAACTTACACTTGCCGTAACCGCTAAGTTTTCTGTAACCATAAATTCCGAATCAATTTCGAAACCATAGCCAACAGTTTCATCAGCGTTCAACAGTTTTGCAGTATTACTGTCGCCACCAACAGACGTTAATTGCTGATCATCCATAGTAAAATAGAAAACCGAGGCATTAATACGACCAGATCCGTCTAATACGTCAGCTTTAATACCGGTTTCGAATGACAAAATAGTTTCTGAATCGGCAACTGAAATACCATCGTCAAAAGCAAATAATGAACGACCTTGAATACTAGGTGCTCTAAATGTATCGGCAACCCGTGCGTATAAATTAATATCGTCGGTATATTTATGTGAAAGACTCACATCCCAGCTGACATGTGAATCAGAAGTACTTACTGAGCCAACGGCCGTTTCAGGAGCGCCAAGAAAATCAGGCAATGGACTTTCTGTTCTTTCATTTTCATAATCTTTGTCATCATCTGAATAACGCATACCGACAGTAATTGAGGTTTTATCATTCAATTGGTAATCAGCAGAGCCAAACACCGCCCAAGCAGTTGTTTCTTGTTCTTGAATTACGTAACCAATTTCATCACCAGCACTGAAAATTGGATCGTAGGCAAAGCTTTCGATAGTTAAATCTTCATTAAAGTAGAACGCACCGACTTGGTAATTAAAGTTGCCAGTAAAGTTACTGCTTAATCTAACTTCTTGCGTGATCTGCTCATGATCCGGAATAGCGTCAGCAGTTTCCGATTCAAATACCATTCCGCCAGGAATGGTTGGAACACCACAACAACCAGCGGCCCAATCGGCACCATAACCACCATCTACATCAGCACGAGAAAACAGTTCAGCACTTTCATAACCAGTAATTGATGTAACAGTAAAGTCACCTAAATCAAATTCTAATTTTAAACTACCACCTTCAGTTTCGACTTGTTGGGTAGCTCGAGAAGCAGAGTCTTGAAAGACGGTATCACGCCCTTGCCAATTTTCTCCGCCTAACTGATTAGAGTCAGCTTTAAAGGCGTTGGCATAAAAGGTTACCGGTTCGCCATCTAAATCACGCATATGGTAGTTAAATAAGGCACTGAAATCATCGCCTTCATATAAAAATTGGAGACGTAAGGCTTCGTCAGTGTAACCACCTAGAACGTCTTTTTGTTCAAAACCAGGGGCTTCATTATCAATATAATTATCTCGGTCTTGACGTAAAATAGAAACTCGTGCAGATAACTCATCTGTTAAGCCACCACCAATCGCCGCGCGGACATCAGTAGTACTTTTACTACCATAAGAAATCGAGGCAAAGCCTTCAAAATCTTGCGAAGGTTTAACCGAATCAAATTTAACCAAGCCCGCAGGTGTATTACGACCAAATAAGGTTCCTTGTGGACCACCTAAGACTTCAACTCGCTCAACATCAAATACAGGGAAACCTTTAAGAATTGGGTTCTCTTGGACAACGTCATCAACCACTAAAGAAACTGGTTGTGAAGCATTTAAATCGAAATCACTGTTACCTAAGCCACGCATATAAAAACGAGGAAAAGTACGACCAAACGAAGATTCAACAGAAAGGCTTGGAATACGAGCATTTAAAAACCGTATATCCATTGCAGCTGAACTGTAAACGTCTAGTTTTTCGCCTTGTAATGCCGTAACGGCAACCGGAACCTCTTGTGCGTTTTCTACTCGTTTACGAGCAGTAACTTCAATGCGTTCAAGTTTCGTTGGGTCGAGTTGCTCACCTTCTTCGGCAAAGGCGAAGGTAGGAACAGTTAATACTGAAATTAAAGAGACAAGTGCCCCTTTAATACTCAATGAAAGAGCATTTTTCTTAAAGTTATTCATGTTTTTTCCCTGGTTTATATTATACATTTCCGAGCTTCTTTGAGCCAGTTATGCACTTTTCAATTCTTACAATATATCAACTGTGCAACTATAGCAAAAACCAAGGAAAACACGAAATTAATTAATTAGTTATCTTATTTAAAAACGAGGTTCCATAATCCAGCGGTGCTAACTTAAATAAATCAGCTAAGGTGGCGCCAATATCGGCAAACGTGTCGCGTTGCCCGAGGTTTATTGCCGCCATCCCAGGGTTAAAGAACATTACCGGTACGAATTCTCGAGTATGATCACTACCATGCCAAGTTGGGTCACAGCCATGATCAGAAGTAAGCACCAAATAATCGTCCGCTGTTAAGGTAGCAATTATTTCCGGTAACCTTGAGTCAAAGTATTCCAGCGCCTCACCATAACCAACTGGATCGCGGCGATGGCCAAAGTCTTGGTCAAAGTTAACCAAGTTAGTAAAAATTAGCGAATTATCGGGTTGTTGTTGCAGTTGCGACACACTGCAATCTACCAATGCTTCAAGACCGGTGGCTTTATACTTTTCGCTTATGCCCTGATGAGCATAAATGTCGGCAATTTTCCCGATGCTGATCACCTTACCGCCGGCATCGGTAAGCTTATCAAGTAAGGTCGGTGCAGGAGGTAATACCGAATAATCACGACGATTGCCGGTGCGCTTAAAATCACTGGCGTCATTGCCGATAAATGGCCTGGCGATCACTCGGCCGATATTTAAATCGAGTTCACTGAGTAACTCCCGAACCTGCTCACAATAGCGATAGAGGTTTTCTAAACCAAAGTTTTGTTCATGAGCGGCAATTTGAAAGACACTATCGCCAGAGGTATAACAAATAGGTAGACCAGAACTAAGGTGTTGCTCGCCCAGTTGGGCAATAATGGTGGTGCCCGAAGCATGGCAATTACCCAAACAGCCTTCTATACCAGTTTTTCGATAAATTTGCTGTAATAATGACTCAGGAAAAGAATTGCTCTTATCGGTAAAGTAGCCCCAGTCAAACAACACTGGCACTCCCATCATTTCCCAATGGCCGCTGGGTGTATCTTTACCACTGCTAATTTCGGCAGCATAGCCGTAAGCGCCAGAGCTAGGCTGACCACCAGTAGCATTAACACGTCTATTTCCAGCCGATGACGCTGCACTTATTAAGCCTAGCTGAGCTAAATTGGGCAAATGCACTGGCCGCTGCTTTTCTTTAAAAAAAGCGTCGGCTAAATTAGCGAACGAATTTGCGCCAACATCTGAAAATTGCTCAGCATCTGGAGCCGCCCCCAAACCAAAACCATCAATTACCATCACTAGAGCTCGAGCCATTACCGTACCTATTATTTCTAAATTCTCTGCATAGTATAAGATTTACGATGTTAAACTGCGATTTATTTTTTCGATAAAGCTCGGCCAATTATTTGAACTAAATTAAATATTTTACAAATAACACTAGTTTTTAAGAGGAATTCAGTAATAATCACCTTAGTATCTTTAATCTTGTAGGAATTATATTGTCAAAAGATAAACTTACCATAATTTGCATTGTTGGCGCCTCAGCTTCAGGAAAATCATTATTTGCTCATACCATATATGACGAACTTATAGCCGAGTTAGGTGAACAGAGTATGGTGATCATCAAAGAAGATTCATATTATCGCTGTCAAAATCATTTACCTATGGCAGAACGCATTAAAACCAATTATGATCACCCCGAAGCCTTTGAACATGAGCTTTTAACTGAGCATTTACAAATGCTTAACGATGGGAAAAATGTTAATATTCCAATTTACAGTTATAGCGAGCACACTCGCACCTCTCAGGTTGAACCTTTAAGTCCTGCTAAGGTTGTTCTCGTTGAAGGCATATTGCTGTTAACAGATAAAAACTTACGCCAGCAATTTGATATTAATATTTTTATGGATACACCATTAGATATTTGCTTGATCCGACGCATTAAGCGCGATTTAGAAGAACGAGACCGAGATTTACAATCGGTAGTCGAACAATATCAAACAACGGTAAGACCCATGTATTATCAGTTTATAGAACCATCTCGTACCCATGCCGATATTGTTATCACCAAAGGTGGACGTAACCGCATGGCGATTGAGCTGATTAAAGCAAAAATTCGTGAATTGGCAAATTCATAGTGAACTCTTTTATATTAAATTTAACTTGTAGGTGAATAATGGACTTTAATACTGTACGTGCCTTAATTGGCATCTTGCTTATACTAGGTATTGCCTACGCGGCCAGTTCTCATAAAAAAAGCATCGATTGGCGTACTGTTGGCGGAGCTTTTGCCATTCAATTATTGCTCGGTGCTATTGTATTATATAGTGATGGCGGTCGCAGTATTCTGGAAGGTATTTCAAGTTCAGTTGCCAACATCATAGAATATGGCGAAGCTGGCATAAATTTCTTATTTGGCAGTTTATCTACCGATATGGGTTTTGTTTTTGCATTAAAAGTATTACCTATCATTGTATTTTTTTCATCGTTAATGGCTGTTCTATACTACCTTGGCGTAATGGACTTAGTGGTTAAAACCATTGGCGGTGGTTTGGCTAAACTACTTCGCACTTCTCATCCAGAATCGTTATCGGCAACCGCAAATATATTTGTCGGACAAACCGAAGCGCCGTTAGTTATTCGACCGTTTTTGCCGACTATGACTCGATCTGAATTATTTGCCGTTATGGTTGGTGGTTTAGCGTCGGTTGCCGGTGCGACCTTAGTCGGTTATGCCAGTATTGGCATTGAAATAAAATATTTGATAGCGGCGAGCTTTATGGCGGCTCCGGGTGGGCTGTTAATGGCAAAATTTATTATGCCTGAAACTGAAACGCCGAGAAACCACCTTGATGATGTGCCAGATGAAGGCAAAGAAAAGGACGCGGTTAATGTTATTGACGCCGCCGCCGATGGAGCCGCTAAAGGCATGATGCTGGCACTAAACGTAGGTGCAATGTTAATGGCTTTTGTCGCTCTTATTGCCTTGTTCAATGGTATTATCGGTTGGTTGGGTGCTTTAGTCGGAATTGACGGTTTGTCGTTGCAATTAATTTTAGGTTACCTATTTCAACCAGTAGCTTATATGTTAGGCGTTCCTTGGGAAGAAGCATTACAAGCCGGTAGCTTTTTAGGGCAAAAAGTGGTTGTTAATGAATTCGTTGCCTACTTAGATTTTATCCAATATAAAGAACAACTTAGTGTTGGCACGCAAGCCATCATCACCTTTGCATTATGTGGTTTCGCGAATCTGTCGTCAATCGCTATTTTACTTGGTGGTATCGGCTCTTTGGTCCCAGAGCGACGCCATGAAATTGCGCAACTCGGCATGAAAGCAGTCTTTGCTGCTACCCTTGCTAATTTACTGAGTGCCGCTATTGCCGGGATCTTTATTTCGTTAGCATTGTAACTATTTGAGTTGCAGCTAAGTTATCTCAACATTTATTTTTTGAGCAATTATTATGAATCAACATGAAGCACATTTTACGGCAAAACAAGCCATTAGCTATATGGACTTAACCACATTAAATGATAACGATAGCGACGCTATTGTTGCCGCTTTAGCCGATAAAGCCAAAACTGGCGCCGGGAATACCGCGGCTATTTGTATTTACCCGAGGTTTATTCCTGCGGCGAAAAAGCGTTTACAAGGTAGTGGCATCGTCATTGCAACCGTTAGCAACTTTCCGCACGGCAACGCGGATATAGACATAGCCGTTGCCGAGACAAAAGCCGCTGTTGCTTATGGCGCCGATGAAGTTGATGTTGTGTTCCCTTATAAGGCATTGATGGCGGGTGATGACGTTGTTGGCTTTGAATTAGTCAAAGCCTGTAAAGCCGTTTGCCCAAAAGGGGTATTACTTAAAGTAATTATTGAAAGTGGCGAATTAAAAACAGAAGCTTTAATTAAATTAGCCAGTGCCATCTGTATTAACGCCGGTGCGGACTTTATCAAAACATCTACCGGAAAAGTTGCGGTTAATGCCACCCCAGATGCCGCTAAATATATGTTGCAGGTAATTAAAGAACTAAATCCACAAGTAGGTTTTAAAGCCGCGGGTGGAGTACGCACCGTTAGTGATGCAAAACTCTATATGGATTTAGCCACCGATATTTTGGGTAATGATTGGCTTTGCTCTCGCCACTTTCGTTTTGGTGCCAGTGGTTTATTGGATAATTTATTAATCACTCTTGGCGATTAAATTTAGTCCATTTCCGATGAAAATCACATAATTAAAGTTGCAAAATAGTGACGTATTTATGCTAGAATCCAGACACTTTTAGCTACTCACTTTATTCGGAATGTTAATGAATCGCCCTGTTATTTTTAGCTTGGCCGCTACGGCCTTGCTAATAGTCGTAACCGCTTGTACTAATAAAACCTCCCCCTTAACTCAAACGGCCAAATCGAGTTTACCTAAAAATATTATTATGGTGGTTGCTGATGGCATGGGACCGGTTTATCCAACCGCTTATCGCTATTATCAAGACAATCCGAATAGCCCTTTAGTAGAGCGGACTATTTTTGATCGCACCCTAGTGGGTATCGCCAGTACCTACCCAGCCGCTGAGTCTGGTTTTATTTCCACTTCTGACTCAAGTGGTGCAGCCCTAGCCAGCGGAATTAAAAAGAATAATTTTTATGTTACCGACTCAGCAGCCAGTGCGACAGCCTTGGCCGCAGGTATTAAAACCTATAATGGTGCCATCGGCGTAGACCAAAACAAACAAGCACATTTAACGGTGCTTGAATGGGCGAAAGCGATTGGTAAAAAAACCGGTATTGCCGTTACTTCGCAAATTGTCCATGCCACGCCAGCCTCCTATTTGGCGAAAAACGAAAAACGCAGTAATTACAATGCCATTGCCGATAATTATTTTGACTTAAAAATTGATGGTCATTTTAAGGCAGATGTAATGTTAGGCGGTGGCACCAAATACTTCATTAGAGATGATCGCAACCTTAAAGACGAGTTTGTTGCCAATGGCTATCAATACATAGATAACTTTAGCCAGTTAGCTGAGTTAGATAAAAACAAACCAGTACTAGGCCTGTTTGCTAAAGTCGGCTTACCCGCCGCTCTCAATAGTAAAGACAAGGTTCGCTTAAAAACCATGACCCAAGCTGCCATTAAGCAATTGCAAAATGACAAAGGGTTTTTCTTATTGGTTGAAGCAAGCCAAATCGACTGGGGTGGTCATAGTAATGATATTGCCTACGCGATGGGAGAAATGCACGACTTAGCGACAACAATGAGTTATTTATATGACTATGTGCAAGCCAATCCAGATACTCTAGTTGTGGTGACCGCCGACCATAACACCGGTGGTTTTTCTATCGGTGCTAACGGTGAATACAAATGGAATCCTGAATATATTAAAAGTTTAAAAAAGTCACCTAATACCATTGCCGAGCAATTAAGCAGTGAAGCCATTCAAATAAATCAACTGAGTAATTTATTAGGGTATGAGCTAAGCAAACAAGAATTAGCACAATTTACCGCCATAAAACAAGGCGCGATAAACGCTAAGTCACTCAAAAAATCAATAGCGAAAGATTATTATCAATTGTTATTAAGCATCGTCAACCAACGCAGTAATAGCGGTTGGACAACAACTGGCCATACTGGCATGGATGTGCCTGTTTATGCCTTTGGTAAAGGCAAAGAGAATTTTCAAGGCTTTCAGGATAATATTGAAATTGCCGATAAACTCTTTAAGCTGATGGCTAAAAGCCAATAGAAAAAACCGGAATTCTGTTGGCTGATACGAAACAAGGGATCTATACGATCCCTTTTTTAATAGATTGTGTACGTTTTTATTCTGATTTTAGAGCTTTTTTTCGGTGTCTGTTGCCCGCTCACAGCCGCCCATAAGCTTTCATTTGCAAAACGTTTTCACAGGTAGTTAACCATCAACTTTGTTTTTCTGCGGTTTCGGTAATGAATACTTCAAAATCATAAAGCCCATTATACCAGACACTAATGAACCGACAATAATACCTAACCGTTCATCAAAAACTTTAACCATATTTTCGGCATCAAAGGTTAGTGAACCGATAAATAAACTCATCGTAAAGCCAATACCACACAGTGCTGCCGTACCATAAAGTGTGGTCCAAGACATTCCCTGCGGCAATTGGGTTAATTTAAGTTTAATTGCCAAAAGACAACATCCAAAAACCCCAATTTGTTTACCTAAAATCAATCCTAGGGCGATACCAATTGGTACATTATGAGTTAAATCTTCTAGCCCGACATTGGTGAGATCGAGACCCGCATTGGCAAAAGCAAACACCGGCAGAACAAAAAATGCCACCACCGAATGTAAGTCGTGCTCTAGGCTACTCAACGGCGAATAATCAGGATTGATGGTAGAGCGCATCGGAATAAACATTGCCACTAAAACACCCGATAATGTGGCATGAACGCCAGATTTTAGCATCGCCGTCCACATAATAACGCCAATTAACAAATAAACACTGCGTGCTTCTACGCCTTTTTTATTAAATAAATAAAGGATTGGCAAACAACAAGCAACGACAATTAAGCCGATAACCGATATATCTTCGGTATAAAATCCAGCAATAATGATAATTGCGCCAATGTCATCAAATATTGCTAAAGAGGTTAAAAATATTTTAACCGTCGTGGGTCCTCTTGGCCCCAAAAGCATCAACACCCCGAGGGCAAAGGCGATATCGGTGGCCGCCGGAATTGCCCAACCGCGAGCAGCTTCAGGATCATCAATATTAAAATATAAGTAAATTATCGCTGGAATCACCATACCACCGAGTGCGCCAACACCTGGCAAGATAATATTACGTTTATCGGCTAATTCGCCTTCAAGTAATTCACGCTTTAGCTCTAAACCAACTAAAAAGAAAAATACCGCCATTAAACCATCATTTATCCACAGCAATAGTGGTTTTGCCACTTCTAATGGTCCTACCCTTACTTCAACTGGGGTATCGAGAAACATTGAGTAATAGTAATTTAAATCGGTATTGGCACAAATCATCGCCAATACCGACGATAGCATTAAGATAATGCCGCCTGCGGATTCAAGTTTGAAAAAACTGCTAATAAAATTATCTTGTGGGTTATTCATATATCTCCGTTATAAACTCTTATCTGATTTTGTGCAGACTCTCTCGAAACGAGTTAAAGACTAGCATAATTGCCGTAACAAAACTCGACTCGAATAGTAATAAGTAAGTACTAAAAGTAAAAATTTCAGCCGAGCTTATAATATATTTACAAAAAATTCATACGGTTACATTTTGACACAAGCTAGGATTTGCCATTTAGACAAAACACTATAGTATATAACGGTTTTGACTTAAAAGTTTTTACCTCACGGATTGAGCCTTGTCCTCCATGGAACCGAGATTATTGTATTATTAGGAGATTTAAATGCTTGCAGATATTATTGGCATGTTTGGCACCATTTTAGTGGTTTTAGGTTTTTTTCTTATTCAAATGGATAAAATAAGCCCGAAAAGCTTAACCTACAACTTATTCAATTTAATTGGCGCAATTTTATTATTAATCAGCTTGTGTATTAACTTTAATTTAGCCAGCTTTGTTATTGAAATTTTCTGGATAATTGCTTCCGTGGTTGGCTTAATAAATTATTACCGTCGCCCTGTTGCTGAGGAAATAACAACTCAGCAAGCTACCCAGCAAACTAATTAGTTAGGCTGCGTGTCATTAACAACGCTAGGGTTTGCTTTATAAATTAAGTAAAAATTTATAGTCGGCTTGTCCATTCTCTGTTGAGCAAAACTCTCCAGAGCCGGTTAAGCCACTCAAATCCCCTGTCGCCGACTCTGCAACAACACTAAAGACACTACTGGCCACACCGTCAACAAACTTACCGTGATGCTGAATAATAAATTGCCCTGACTTACCTGAAACTTTGACATCTAATTGTTCAAAGCCAGTAAAAATTGCATGGCTTTTAGTTTGATAACACATTAAATATTGCAAGCTACTGGTGCCCTCAAGGTCACCTGTATACTGTTGGCTTACCTTGGCATAGCTTTGTTTGCTTTCAGCCTCGCCCTCTTGGAATGTGGTTTCTTGCCAGTTGGTTATTTGAAATTTACCCGTAAAAGATTTGCTCATTTTCATTCCTATATCAAATGTAACTAAACTTTAAATTTAAAGGTGAGCGTTTAACCGCTTAAATCCTTGCTCAAGATCGGCAATTAAATCTTCGACATCTTCTAAGCCTATATGCAAACGAATTAAAGCCCCTTGATGTGGCCATTCAGTCGCACTGCGCATATTTTTTAAACCAGTAATGCCTAAGATCAGACTTTCAAAACCGCCCCAAGAAAAGCCCATCTTAAAATGGTGCATGCCATCAAGCAGAGCAGTTAGGGCTTTGTCGTTACTTTTATTTAACACAAACGAAAACAAACCATTGCCGCCTTCAAAATCACGCTCGAAGAATTCATGCCCAGGGCAAGAACTTAACGCCGGATGCAATACCGTTTTCACCTCAGGTCGTTCGGCTAACCACTTAGCAATTTGCAATGAACTTTGCTGATGCTGCTTTAATCGCACCCCGAGTGTGCGTATGCCGCGCATTGCCAAATAAATATCATCAGGAGAAGCACACTGGCCTAATAAATATGAATTTTCACGAAGAATTGGCCAAGCTTTTTTATTTGCCGTTGCCGTACCTAACATCACATCAGAATGGCCAACAATATATTTAGTGGCAGCTTGTACAGAAACATCAACACCGTGCGCAAATGGTTGGAAATTTATCGGTGATGCCCAGGTATTATCCAAAATAACCGTGATATCTTGCGGCTGGGCATGCGCGACGGCGCAGATACCCGGAACATCTTGAACTTCCATGGTTAACGAACCAGGAGACTCTAAAAAAATAACCTTAGTATTGGTTTGAATTAATTTGCCAATGGCTTTGCCTATCATAGGATCGTAAAAGGTTACTTCTACGCCAAATTTAGCCAAGGTTTTCTGACAAAAATCACGGGTCGGTTCATACGCGGTATCAACCATTAATAGGTGGTCACCTGATTTTACAAACGCTAATATCGCACTGGTGATTGCTGCAGTTCCACAAGGGTATACATAACAGCCTACGCCACCTTCTAATTCATTCATGGCATCAGCAAAGGCAAACGTAGTTGGCGTACCACGGCGCCCGTAAAATGGCACTTGTTTGGCTTTATTAGCACTGGCATGTTTCATTTCTGCAACAGTATCAAAGACCACTGTCGAGGCACGATATACCGGTGGGTTAACAATACCTTGGGTCCACTTAGATTGGCGACCAGCATTTACGATTTTGCTATTTTTCTTCATCTTATTGCTCATTGGTTATTTGCTTTGCCTGTTAGCCGAGTGCTTTTAGCTCAATATTACTTGTTTGTTGTTATTTTATGCAATTAATAAACAGCCAAACAATTTAGCTATCTAGCCATCCAAATATCTTATACCTGTTTGTGATTAAAAACACCTGATTTATATAAAAATAACGTTTTATTTTTAAAATAGCTCGCAAAATACCGGTTTTAAAACCAAGAGTCTGATGATTATCTATCTTGCTCCGATTATTATTTTATCTGTTGCGGTGCCACTGGACTATAGTCAATCTCGAGTTCAACAACACTAAAGGATGTATCGGCGCGTAACACTTGGTAATAATCGCTTAAATTTACCGATGGCTGTGGTACTAATCTAAAAGTATTTTTTGCTATTTTACTCACAATAAGGGTATTAGCATGGTGATTAAGCTGTTGTTTACTGTGTGTTACCACGACAAACGTGCCCTTTATCCGGCCAGTTTCAGCCATTGATAAATTAACCACCATGGCATCTTTGGCAAATGTATTTTGCAACAACTTAAATTTTTCACCATTGATGTTCATGGTGTTGCGTTGCTGTTTTACCGGTTCAAGGCCTTTGCTGGTTTTATTGTCGTCTTGTCCTCAGATTTATCAGAACATGCCGGTAATAGTAAGCTGATATAAGTTATTGTTATTAATTTTTTAAGCATAGCCTGCCTTGTATAGATTATACCAAGCCAAAGAGGCTTGGCCTAGAATGAATAAAAAGCCGATTGATAATTCAAATCGGCTTTCACATTGACCAACTTAATGGTTATTTATTGCAATTACTATTTACGACGACGTAATAAGCCTCAGGATCAGCGTCTTCTGCTGCTGGAATAACATTGCCATGAGGACTGTCTCACGGTTTACCATCTTGGTCGGCATAACACGATAATCGAAATCGGCAGCATGACTGGTTAAATATTTTTTAAATAACACTTCACCTGTTTTTGCAGCAATAACATAACTGAAATAATCTGAATCGACACTATCGATAGAGCTTGTTTCAATTTCTACATAATGGGCTGCAAATAACTTGCCTTTACGTTCAAAAAATACTTTTTTAGCTCTTGGCTCACCCACTAGTTGTTGTTCTGACGATGAATTACTCACCGCAAATTTTTGGTATTGGCCATTGTTTGCTTTACATGCGGCATTAATTGAAGAAGAAGCATCGCCAAATGCTCCGTCAATATTATTTATTGATGAAGATACGGTGTTTGCCGTTCTTTTATTCGCTAAGTAGCCTGAGGACGCCACTAAATTGAATTCTCTGTCCATCATGATGTTATATTCACGATTGAACACCCGACACTTCCACACCAGCGACGGCTTGCTTATATTTGGCAACAATTGCACCACGGCCAAGATCATGAACATTAGCTAAAACAGGTTGGGCTAAACTTTGTTTTGATGATGACAGTCCAGTTAAGTTCTGTAAGTGAAAATCAGCAGCAAAAGCCGCCTGATTTTTAACAGCAACGGGCCCTAAACTAGGTGAGGTAGCAGACTTATTAGCCCACTGAAATGTGGTTTTCCCTAATTGCGCATCGAATTAGTTTCATATTCCGCTTGCGGTTGCAACCCGGTTTAAATTAGTGGCTGTGGTTTTGTTTTATAAGGTATAGAGCTATTTTGAGAGCTTGCCGAAGCACTCATAGCTAGCGAAGCAAGAGAGCTCCAACCAAAGTTGCGATTGCCGTTTTATTAAATGTCATGTTCACCCTTGTTATTATTTTTTGAAATTCCATAAAGAAGATTGCGTATACAGAGCGAATATTTTTTACATATCACTAACACTTTTGCAACAGCCAAAATTACCACTTAATCAACTATTCGTAACGATTTAATTACAAGAAAAAACCTCTGTAAATCACCTCCAAATTACATGGTGAATACTTAATAACATTGAGTAGCTTATTATTTAAAAACCACACTCGATTGCTTATTTATACATTAAACACGGTTATTTAAATTCTATAAAAAAACACTCGCTAGTGGTGGAACACGGCTTAAATCGTTCGTTTAAAACCCTGAACAGAAGCAAGGCTCACAATTAAATATACTCCCAAGACTATGCAAAGCGATTAATTATACAGCGAAATAAATATTATAATTTGGTTCGAATTAACAGAATAAATTTATAAAGAGAAATGAAATCGGCAAAAAAAACATTAATTATTGCCTTCAAACCTTCCTTAAGCCGCAGAGCATGAACGACTATCACCTTAAAATAATTGCAATTCATGCAGTGCCATACATTATTTTAAAGTAAGACAAATGTCCAATTTAAAAATATCGCACCTATGAATGTTTATTCAACTATTTTGCTTTTTTATAAAGGCATTAATTTACCAATCATTGCCAAAATAATAGGAAAATATAAAAAAAATAAAAAAATAAAAATAAAAAAAGCTAATTTTTTAATTCAGTTTAGTTGCTAGCGAAAAATTTAAGTACTGTGGGTGTCCAATTTGAGGGTAACCGTTAAAACAAATCTATCTGCCGGCCGATTATTTTGTCAAAGCTGGTGTCTTTAAATGGCAATATGTCATCTGCTACCGGTTTTAATTGTGAATTAACATAAAACTCATAGTCTAAATCTGCGGCTATATGTTCAGCAGTTTGCGCCCCCTCTTTGGTAATGAAATATTCAATCCAGCCCTTATTTTGATAACGTAAAGGCCGGTTGTTACTGGCATATATTTTATCGGCATGACGAGCGGCTTTTACGTGCGGCGGTACATTTTTAACATACTCACTGAGTTTACGGCGTAAGCGTTTGCGATACTTTAATTTAGCATCAAACTCGCCATTGTAAGTGCGGGCAACAATATCGCGAATATATTCATCGACACTTTCATTATTAAATATTTTTTTGTATAACTCTTGCTGAAAATCTTTGGAAAGTTCGGTCCAGTCACTACGTACCGTCTCCATGCCTTTAAACGTCATAGTCAACTCACCACCTTTGATGGTGGTACCAGCATAACGTTTTTTAGTGCCTATCGCCTTTGCTGCACTAGTGATGTTAGCGCCGCGCACAGTTGGCATAAGAAATTGATGAAAGTGTGTTTCAAATTCAATATCCAACTTACTGTCAATATTGTATTTATCTTTAAGCTCTTGTTGCCAACGATGATTAATATAATCCATTAATGTTGTGCCTATTGTTTGGCACTGACTTGGGGTTTTGTCACTGCCGACACTGACAAAAATTGAATCGGTGTCACCATAAATTACCGTATAACCTTGAGCTTCAATCCAGTCTTTGCTGGTATTTAACAATTGATGCGAACGTTTGGTAATAGAGCCAGAAAGCCTAGGGTCGAAAAAACGACAACCAGTCGAGCCTAATACTCCATAAAATGAATTCATAATTATTTTAATTGCTTGCGACAACGGCGCATTTTTTTGCTGTTTGGCTTTGTCACGTTCGGCCCAAAGCTGTTCGATAATATCAGGTAAAAAGTGCTGTTCTCTAGAAAAAAAGGCACCGTCGAAACCAGGAATAGGCGCTTCTAACTGCTGTTGATTTTGATTTAAGCCGATAATTAAACCTAAAGGATCAATTTTAAAAGTACGAATAATGCTGGGATACAAACTTTTAAAATCCAGTACTAATACGTTTTTATACAGTCCTGGGATCGAGTCCATGACAAAGCCGCCAGGAGAAATTAAATCACTGACCCCGTCACCCATATTAGGGGCTATATAACCACTTCGGTGTAATTTCGGTAAATACAGGTTGGTAAAAGCAGCGACACTACCACCAACTCGGTCTAGCTCTAAGCCCGTTAACGATGAGCGTAAAATGGCAAAATCGAGCAGTTTGGTTTTTTCAAAAATTAGCCAAACTAATCGACAATCTTCAAGGTTATAGTGGGCTAACTGTTGTTTTTCATGGATAAATTTACGAGTAATTTCCGCGGCGCGGTTGTCGACATCGTCAATGGCTTTACCTATACCTAATAATTCTTTGGCAACATTGTCTAATGCATAACTGGCAAAATTGTATGTGGCGGTTTTTAGAAGATCGATACCATCAAGTACGACTCGGCCGGCGATTAAAATAAAATTTTGCTCTGGGCTAAGCTTATTTTGACGCCAAAAAGGTGTGCTGCCGTCACGACCAATGGCAAATTTTATATTATTGAGATCGCAACGTTTTTGCAGTAATTTAAAATCAAAATTAATCACATTCCAACCAATAAT
>CALJHL010000161.1 GCA_938075435.1 uncultured Thalassotalea sp.
TCTGCTTTAATGTTTTTTGCGGAAGGTAAAAATACCCTGATGTAACTTCCTGGTATAAATGAAAACAACAAACGGGCGCGTAGCGCAGCTGGATAGAGTACCTGGCTACGAACCAGGCGGTCGCAGGTTCGACTCCTGCCGCGCCCACCACATTTACAAAAAACCGATCTTCTGGTCGGTTTTTTGTTTTCTGCGTTAAATTTATTTTTAGCGTTAATTCTCATTACTGAACAGAAAAATAAACATGTTCTGACTTAATTGTATCAATGAGTAAGCTGAATTGAGTACCTGGCGCTAATACGAAGGCCAGGCGGTCGCAGGTTCGACTCCTGCCGCGCCCACCACATTTACAAAAAAACCGATCTTCTGGTCGGTTTTTTGTTTTCTGCGTTAAAATTCCCTTCATCGGGTGGGCTCAAATATTTTTATGATGAAATAAAAGTCACAGTGGTAGTAGATGATACATAACGTCACTGAACAGTACAATAATACTGTAACTATACTCTAATCATAAATAATACCACGCTACTTATTTGCCCAACCAGAGGGCAAATGAGCTTGCCCTGATCGGAGTAAATAAATAATTTTCGGCCACTTAATAAATTTAATGGCTGTATTTTTAATCTATTTTCTTCTAAAACAATAATATTGTAACCATTCTCTATAAAATATCTTTCCTTTTAATGCTTATTTTCATTTATTTGGTATTTGTACTCTAAAATAAATATCCAAATCGATTGAATAATCGTGGTTATTTTAATAACTATGTTGATTTTTTATGAATATTTATTCTAAAAATGGATAGTTTCCGTTGTTTTTACTGTTGACATAAATTATTTACACTAAATTAACACAATAATGTTGATTAAATAAATTCGAGTGATTATTCTATTTCTTTTAACTTATTGAGTCAGGGTATGGAAAATTTAAATTCGGTATTCGTTGAAGCCGGAATGTTGATGTTAATCGGCATGGGTTTTGTCTTTGCTTTTTTAAGCTTATTAATCGTAGCAATTAATCTGTTAGCAAAACTTGCGATTAAATTTCCCGATCCTTTACCACCGGTAAGACGGCCTAAGTCGGTAGCTAATGTTGATTCTGGAGCTATAGCTCCGAATGTCGTTGCCGCAATCACTAGCGCAGTTGCGCAGTACCGCAAAAATAAAATAAAAAGCTAGGAGTAGATCATGACAAGCCCATTAGGTATCACAGAAGTAGTCTTAAGAGATGGTCATCAATCTCTATTAGCAACCCGTTTACGGTTAGAGGATATGCTCCCTATCGCTAAGAAATTAGATGAAATTGGTTACTGGTCCATTGAGAGTTGGGGTGGCGCCACATTTGATTCTTGTATTCGTTATTTAGGCGAAGATCCTTGGGAACGTATTCGTGCCCTTAAAGCAGCAATGCCAAATACCAAGCAACAAATGTTATTTCGCGGCCAAAATATTTTAGGTTATCGCCATTATGCCGATGATGTGGTAGAAAAATTCGTAGAACGCGCTCATGTAAATGGTGTCGATGTTTTTAGAATTTTTGATGCGATGAATGACCCTCGTAACTTAGAAACAGCCATTAAAGCTGCAGTAAAGGTTGGTGCACATGCGCAAGGGACTTTGTCATTTACCGAAAGTCCAGTACATACTCTTCAGGGTTGGCTAACAATGGCCAAGCAATTAGAAGATATGGGCGCCCATTCTTTATGTATTAAAGACATGTCAGGGCTGCTTAAGCCTTATTATGCACAAGAATTAATTGCTCAATTAAAGCAAACCGTTGATTTACCTATCGCCTTACATTGTCATGCCACTACTGGTTTGAGTATGGCCACTCATATGAAGGCCATTGATTCAGGAATCGACGTAATTGATACTTCAATTTCTTCGATGAGTATGACTTATGGCCATTCACCAACAGAATCTATTGTTTCAATTGTTGAAGGTCAAGAACGTGATACTGGCTTAGATTTAGTTAAGTTAGCTGAAGTAGCCGCCTACTTTAGAGACGTTCGTGAAAAATACGCAAGCTTTGAAGGTAGCTTAAAAGGTGTTGATTCACGCATCTTACTCGCGCAAGTACCTGGTGGCATGTTAACTAACATGGAAAGCCAACTGAAAGAGCAGGGCGCTGCTGATAAAATGGATGAAGTGCTGCTTGAAATACCTAAAGTTCGTAAAGAGCTAGGTTATATTCCTTTAGTCACACCAACGTCACAAATTGTTGGCACGCAAGCGGTTTTAAATGTGTTAACGGGTGAACGTTATAAGAGCATTACTAAAGAAACTGCAGGTGTTTTAAAAGGTGAATACGGTGCAACCCCAGATGCGGTTGATGTTGAATTACAAGCTAAAGTACTTGCTGGTGCCAGCGCAATTACCTGTCGTCCAGCCGATTTACTTGAACCAGAAATGGACAAGCTTAGTAAAGAATTAGCCGGCCTTGCTAAAGAGAAAAACATTACTTTAGCCGATGACGTCATTGATGATGTATTAACCTATGCATTATTCCCGCAAATTGGCTTGAAATTTTTAGAAAATCGTAATAACCCAGATGCATTCGAGCCTAAGCCTACTAAGGCTGATAATGTTCCTGCCGCTGCCGCACAACCCGCGGGTAGCCCAGAAAACTACGCTGTTATGGTTGATGGTAAAGTGTTTGATGTGGTTGTCGCTCCGGGTGGCTCTATTGAAAATATAAGTAAAGGCGCTACTGCAACGCCAAGCGCAGCGAATAGCGCTCCTGCTGGTGAACCTTTAAATGCACCGTTAGCAGGGAACATATTTAAAATAATGGTCGATGTTGGTGAAACAGTTGAATCGGGTGACGTTGTATTAGTGATGGAAGCGATGAAAATGGAAACCGAGATCCGTGCTAATGCCTCAGGGACTATCAGCGCAATTTTAATTAAAGAAGGTGATGCAGTTGCTGTTGGCGATGTATTACTAACACTTTAGAAAAGGATAATTAAATGGAGTCGTTAGAGATCCTATGGGCATCGACCGGGTTGGCAAACTTTACCACCGGTCAAGTGGTCATGATGCTTGTTGGGCTGGTGCTATTATATCTAGCAATCGCGCGAGGTTTTGAACCGTTACTATTGTTACCAATGGGTTTTGGGGCAATTTTAACCAATATTCCTGTTGCTGGCTTTTCTGAAGTTGGTGGCTTATTACATTTTATTTACTACGCAGGTATTGATACCGGTATTTTCCCATTATTAATATTTATGGGTGTGGGGGCGATGACTGACTTTGGCGCCTTAATTGCTAA
>CALJHL010000162.1 GCA_938075435.1 uncultured Thalassotalea sp.
CTTCCTCCGAACCGATCCTCACGGATAAGCCCTTGCCATTCGCTAGTAGTTATCGTTTAATAACAGCATGTTAATTAAACGGTGATCTTCCTACAGAGGACTTTCACCTCATTAGTTCATGCCCATGCTGGGCGTACACAAGAAATTAAACAAGGACAAAAAACAGTTGGCTATTGTTCGTGCCTCATATATTTTAGCCAACAATTTTTTGCCTGTTAATTAGGCGTTGGTATATATGAAAGTTGGCATTGCACTGTGCACATTTATACTAATATTCATTTTTTTAGTTCTAATAAGCTAAAAGAACATTCAGAGTTAGAGGTCATGTTAACTCAAATACTTGGTATCAGTTCTCCATCAAAATTTGAAATTGTTACTTTTGAATCAAGCGCTGCAATAGGTGACTATCTAGAAAATTATCTATTTAAGTTTAATGCTAGTGATTTTAATTATTTAATGGAAACGGTACGTAAATCGGATGATTGGGAGTTAAACCAATTTAATACGTATCAAAAGCTCGGTGTTTTTGAAGGGCATGGTTTTAATCAATATATAGTGTCAGCAGATCCAGTAAAAAACGAATTATATGTACAGTTTGTTTGGGAGTGATAATATGCTAACAACAATCAAACAGGCACGCAAGAGTTGGCTGCGTTTCGCTTTGCTTTGCTACACATTTTAACCAACGATTAATTGCCTATTAAACGGGCGTTGGTACAGACATGGAGTTCTAGGGTAATTAGACATACAAATAAATTTTTAGTTATTGTGCTTTCCTTGGCATTAATCTCATGCTCTTCAGTCACTAATGAAGAAGTAGCGTGTAACTTTGTTGATGGTGTAATCAATTCTGAAGATTCAGGGGTTTTTAATACCCTCTTCAATGGTACCGTTAGCGCCTTGTTTACTAATTCCGAAGGTAATTGTGTAAAAAGAGAGCAGGCTACCTGTATCGATTCTGAAGGTGAAATTAAAGACGAATGTATTGCTTCGGAATAATCAAAGGTATTTAAGGAAGTACATTGTTCAACGGAAATAATAAAGCACTAATCATGGCTGCTTGTTGTAGCGCTTCAGCCGCAATGGCTCACTTGGGTTGTATAATTTTTGGTGCCAATTGGTATCGTTTTTTCGGTGCTGGTGAGCAAATGGCTAAACTAGCTGAGCAAGGTCATTGGTATCCAACAGTTGTCACTTTTGTAATTGTTATTTTGCTTTCAATTTGGTCTTTATACGGTTTGTCTGGGGCAAAAGTAATTCGGCAACTGCCTCTTCTCCGTTTAGCGTTAATTATCATTTCTGCTATTTATTTAATCCATGGTATCGCATTCTTCTGGCTAATGCCGATATTTCTAGGCAACAGTCTTACCTTTTGGCTAGTAAGTTCAGGTATTTGTTTAACCATTGGCTTATTGTATGCGGTAGGTACTTTGCAAATATGGTCTCAGCTTGGCGCAAAAAATGCCTAACAGTCTGACAAAAAGGACAATAAACAGTTGGCTTTTACCCCTTCGTCGCTAATTTAAACCAACTATTATAAGCCCCTTGTTGGGGCGTTGAATCGCCCACCTATGCGGGGCGATATGCCGATTATTCAATAGATACGTGTTGCCATATATTGCGTGTTGCAAGCTGAGCTGCTAATTTTGGTGGATGGGTGTGTTTATATTTTTGGAGGTTAGACCATGGGTGATGAGCAACAGATTCGAGATCTATTCAACAATTGGATAAAATCAACAACCGAAGGAGATTTGGAGTTGGCGCGTCAATGCATTGCCGATGACGCGGTGTTTTTTGTGCCCGGCATTGGCGAGATGGACAAGGAAACGTTTGCTCAAGGTGCTGCAGGAGGATCACCAGAAGAATCGCCAATTGATTTTGCTCTCGATAGCAAACTTCGTGAACTAAAGATGTTTGGTGACCAAGCCTACCTCTGGATTGAATCGACCCTTACCTGTTCCCCTAAAAACGGGGATCCGGCCACACGAATGGCGGGGCATTCTCTTTCTATTTTAGAAAAACGGGATGGTCGCTGGCAGATAATTAGAGATGCAAATACCATGACAGTGGTTGCGGAATAGTGTTATGTGGTTCTAAACTTGGAAGCTAAAACTATCAAATGGTGGATGGAATGATTACCTGTGCTCAGCATGACTACATAGAAATAGTTTGTACGTTTAGATATCCTATTAAACTAACAATGAAGTCAGGTATCGTAATTGAATGTGTACCTCTGGATACCAAGCTTAATGAAAACAAGGTTGAGTGCATAAAAGTAGATTTAAATGGAGATGATAGTTTGATTGTTTTAGATGACATATCCAAATTAGAAGTTTGTGTTGCTAACCCACATTTTCACGTTGTTTCTTTTATCTAATTGGCAGTAAATAACAAGCTTATAATGAAAATTTGGGCATTTATCAGAATGGACTTTGAATGAAAATATCTTCGTTACCTTCATTATTTTTAACATTATCACCTTAACAGTAGATGCTGAGGTTTTTGATAAGTTCAGTGAACTAAACTCCGAAACGCCCGGTTGTGCAGTCGGTGTCGTCAAAAAAGATAAATTAGTTTATGAGAACTACTATGGTCAGGCAAATTTACGTTATCAAGTTTCGATAGTTCCGAAAACTGTTCTTACTTAGTTCAACATTTTAGCAAGGTATTATCAGTACCTTAGCCGGGCGTTAACTGCTAAACCAATAGCGTAATCCGTCACTGTCGGGTGAATGTCGTGTTAAATTCGTAACCGACAATAAAGAAATCAATGAATACTTGTGATTCTTAAGTACAAAGGTAAATTTAATGATCCTCAAAGAACTACGTATTAGCCGTCATCTTTCACAAGAGCAATTAGCTCAAATGTCAGGATTAAATGTTAGAACAATCCAACGTATTGAAAGTGGCCATAATGCTAGCGTTGAATCACTAAAATGTCTTGCCGCTGCACTTGATGTTGATATATCAAGCTTGAATCAGGAGAAATTTATGATAGATAAAAAATCAGATAATTGGCAAAAATTGCCTTTTATATTGAAATGTTGGTTTGTTTTCAATTTTTTACAAATTAGACCTAGCAGAAAGTCAGTCTCTAGAGTTGAATTTATTGGACACATTAGTGGCTTTGCTTTTTGTTGTTTAGGCATTATCAGTGAGCCCGCACTTGTTGGGGGTTTGCTCATGCTCGCTACTGCTTATTTATACCATTGGCTGAAATTTAAAGGTGATAAATATGGTATTTGGTACGATCATAAATCGCCCGAAAGCAGCTAACAACAAACCCTGAACGGGACCAAAACTGTTTTCAATTACAGAGAAGTTGTTGTTAATCCTTGTCGGGTTTTCTATAAAGGGGATACCCCGGCAAGTTCATATTTCAGATGTATTGCGGCCAGAACGAGATCTTAGAAAGTTTCTTTTAAATGTTATTTAAATGCAATGGGCCAACGATAAGCTGTTTAAGTGAGACAATATAAAGAAATGAAAATATTTTTACTTACCCATGAACGTGAGTTGCGCAGAGAAACCAATACCGGCTCTCTTGCAATAGAAGATTCTAATAATATTGTTGAACGTATACTTTGGGAAAGAGTAAACCCTAATAAAGACCTTATGAGACTAATCGAAAATAATGAGGCGTTATTATTATATTCCAAGGGAGAATCATCATCGGCAATAATTGAAGAATATGAAAATATCGTTATTATTGATGGTACATGGCAGGAATCACAAAAAATTTTCAACCAGAGCTCTTATTTAAAAAATGCTCGACAATTCACGTTGAAAACTCCAAATGATTCTTCATACAAACTTAGGGGTAATCAACCTAAAGGTGGGCTATGCACCATCGAATGTATAATTGCAGTATTAAGACTTAAAGGCCAAAATAAAATGGCAGCAGAATTAGCATTAAAGTTTGACCAATTTAATGGCTAAAAATTAACAAGGCATAAAGTAGGACAAAAAACAGTTGGTTTTTGTTCGTGCCTCACTCGTTTTAGTCAGCATAATTTAGCCCTTTATTGTGGCGTTATTTTTTGAATCATAAGGTGGAGAAGATGGATAAAGCGCTGAAAACAATGATTGACAATATGCCTGAAAAAACAGGAAAGAAACTAGAAGAGTGGATCCAATTATTAGCACGAGAAAATTTCGAAAAACATTCAGTTGCTGTAAAGTTCTTAAAAACAGAACATGGATTAACGCACGGATTTGCGAATACAATTGTCACCTTGTCAAAAGAAAAAGATACACCATCTGAGGATTTAGTTGTTAATCAATATAGTGGCAAAGAATCACTTAAACCTATTTATGACAAATTAATTTCTATTGTCGAAGAGTTTGGAGATGATGTGGTAATAACTCCTAAAAAGGGGAGTGTAAGTTTAATTAGAAAAATACAATTCGCATTAATAAAGCCTGCAACCAAAACAAGAATAGATTTAGGCTTAAAATTAAAAGGTATAGAAATACAAGGTCGACTCGAGAATTCGGGGCCATTCGGGGCTATGTGCACCCATAGAATACAGCTTCAAAATATTTCTGATATTAATGATGAAGTTATTAAGTGGTTATCAATTGCATATGAGAAATCGGTTTAATCAAACCCTAAGCTGTTAAACAAGACAAAGTGGGCGCCGAAACACAGCGCCTCAGGCTTGTCACTTCTTTGTTGCTTGCATATATGCGCCTCGAGTTGATTAGCTCAGGCGCTATGAGGGTCCAGATCTCTAAGTTGATTAGCTCGTCATTTGCTCCCAGTTGGCCAGCAGGTAGTCGGCCGTGCGCTCTGAGGTGGCATGCGCCAAAAACGTGGTGTTTGCAGAAGAACAGGTTGGGAAGGTGCTTTGTCCTGCAATGACGATATTCGGCAGGTCATGCATCTGACCGTATTGGTTACACACTGAATCGCTGGCGCTTTCGCCCATAATGGTGCCGCCACAGATGTGCTGTGATGCTAGCGGTCCAGCCCATGCTCTCTTAGCACCAGAGGCTTTAACAACTCGTAACCCTTCCTCTTTGGCCTGTAAAGCCAGTGCTTTGCCGTCGGGGCTGTAGGTATAGTTCAGTTTGGCACGCGGCATGCCAAATTTGTCTTTCTTGCTGTCTTGCACGATTTCATTTGTGAGCAAAGGCTGGTCTTCGCAGATCGCTGACATTGCTGCCATACGATGAGAGCCAGTCTTCATAAACTCGTGTAGTTCATCACCGAAAATCTCTGCATCTGTCATCGCCACACCCAATAGGTCGTTAGGTTTTAAGACCAGACCAATTTCCCAATGACGGCTACCAAATACGCCATCCGGGTTGTCGTTTTTCTTGCCCGATGTTTGGCTGTAGAGCATGCCGCCAGTAGGACCCATATAACATTGGGTATCTTCGTCGTAGAGACCATAAACAGTAATGGCAGGGTGCACCATCAGGTATTTGCCAAGCAAACCGCTTGAGTTACCCAGACCACTTGGCGCTGAGTTGAGTAAAATTTTCGAGTTTGCGATGGTAAAGGCCGCCATCACCACAACATCGGCCAGTATTTGATGGCGCTCGCCGTCATTGTCGGCATATTCAACACCGATAGCGCGGTCGCCCTTTTCGTTGGTTAATACCCTAGTCACATGGCTGTCTGCCTGAAAACGGGCCCCCGCTTTTGTTGCCCTTGGCATATAGGTGCTCAGCGGATTGTTGATGGCATCGATAGGGCAGCCGGCATCGCACCAACCATCCCAAACGCAGGGGTTACGACCCTTGTATGGCCGAGACAGGGCCGCGATAGGGATAGGCGAGGTGTGAATACCTTCTTTCGCGAAGCCTTCACCCAGTAGCTGGGCGTGGCGAAATACCGGTACCGGTGGCAACGGGTAGTCTTTACCCGGTGGACGCCATGGCTCCTGGCTAGCATCACCACAGATACCAACAAAATCTTGTACGCGATCGTAGTATGGGCGGATGTCATCGTAACTAAATGGCCAGTCCATTGCGCGATCATGGCTTGATTTGATATTGAAGTCACCCTCTTCAAAGCGCGGGTAAACACCATAGTGGTGAATGGCTGCGCCACCGTAGCCACGACCGGTATTCATGTTGGTAAACATCAGGTCTTTACCGCCAAATTCGTTGACATGGGGGCTGGCTGATTTTAGCTTACGCGCCCAGATCTGTGAGCTGTACAAATCTTCTTTTTTTCGCGCCGGGCCGCTTTCGAGCACCAGTACGTTTTTGCCACCCTCGGCCAAACGAGCCGCATGAACCATGCCGACGGCGCCGGCACCAACGATTACAACATCTACTTTTTCTTGCTTAGTCATTTCTTTCACCAATTGCTTGAGGTGTTACCATTTCGCTGGGGGAGCGATATGTGCCATATAAGGTACTTTCAGTTTTTCGAAACCTTCCATTGTGCCGTAGACAACATCGACGGCATCGCTGCGCACACACAAATACAAAATTGCTGCTGGTGGTCCAATCCAGCCTTCTGGATCGATTGGGCCCTGTGGTCCCATGTTCAACATGGTGCCAACAAATGCTTTACGTGCGGCTTTGTCCATATCAAGGAACGATTTTCCAAAGCGTTGTTTACAAAAGCCATTAAGCACCGATAGACCGGCTTTGTAGAATCCACTTAGTGGTGGTTCCACTTGCATGTAGCGCGCCAGCAGTAATGAGTCGTTCGGGTCGCGGGAGAGTTGCTCATCGATGAAGTAGGCAACACCGTCTTTTGCTGCGCCGGGCAGTAGTTCTTCGGCAAAGGCTTCAAGAATAGCGACCTCATTATCGCTCAATACTTTGAACGGAATGTTTTTAGCGCGAGCTTCTATAGGGGTTAAAAGCAGCGTGGTGCCGGTCAAGCTGAGCACACTAATGCCCAGACCGGTCGATTTTAAAAAGCTGCGACGATCCATAGCCATAGTCTTTTTCCTGTATTTGAGTTAGTTAATTAAGAGAGCTTAGCGCTTAACCGAGAGTTGGCTAGGCCTATCAGGCCGGCACCGAACAGATACACAATCAGCGAAATTAATGCGATTGGGGTGCCATTGATAACTAAATCCGCGACTGGCGCTGGCACATCAATCATAGGGTTTAGGGTAGTCAACCAGACCCCAGCCATGTACATGGTCGAGCTACCAAGCAGGTACATTAACCAAAACCCTGCTCGGCGATATAGGCCGGGCTTGGTGCCCTTGTTTTCAGAAACATGGGTTTTAGGCGTTTTGACTACCAGTTGTGCTACTAGTGTGCAAACTGCAAAGGTTAATAGAAAGCCGAGGCCCAATGCCGGAATAGGCACACCCCAAGCAATCAGGTTATAAATAAATTGTGGTGTGGTCATGCCGTAGGTAACTACGCCATACCACACGCCAGCGACAGTGATAGCAATCGCCGCTAGTAGGTGGACAATAGTTGATGCAAGTATGGTAAATATTCTCATGGTCGTTCCAATTGAACAGTATAAATTTCCGGATAAAACGGGGGCCGAATACTAAGATTGCTTTATCGGCACAATCGAGTTTCTGCCCCAAACGTTAATTAATAAGCGGTGACAGAGTACCATTGTTAAATAGGGTAAAAACTGACGCAGTAACAAAATTTTTTTCTAATTTATAGTATCTTACCTTGAGTTAATGAATAAAGTAAACGCTGATTTACCTCCCCACCGACCAACTTTTTTAATGATTGCATGCTCAAAGTTTCATTTAACCAAGGATAAAATAAAAAAACAAAAAAGAGTAATATTGGCAATACATATTTCAGTCACAAGCTAAAAGTGGTTTAATCAAATCTGAATTCTGTAACCTGTAACCGCCGCCAAGGGGTACCAATGGTTTAACGCCGCGACTATCTTCAAATGTTGCAACTTATGAGAATTCTTTGTGTGTATCTAACCCTCTGAAAAGTATGTTATGTTTATTCATACTAGCCTCTGCTCTTAGTTGTTTAACACACTAATTATGGCACTGGGTATAAGCTAATCATGGAGAAAATGCAGTTGACTAAATATTTAAGATTAATGATGGCATCTTTAATTTTAATGGCGACCGCTGTTACCGCTACAATTTATTGGAATGAAGCCAGAAAAGAAGTTGTCTTTCTTTGCGGTAACTTTGCTAAAGGTGTTTCCTTTAAGAGTGTTCAAAGGCAACTTGATACCGGTAACTTGTTAAGATATCGAACTGAAAAATCACCATCAGGTAGTCGCATAACAGTTAATAGTTTATACAGCTTGAATTATTACACCTGCAGTATTGAGTTTGATTTAAAAGGTGAAGTATTAGACGCTCACCTTGAGTAAAATAACATAACAGCAAATACACCAGACTGTTAGCCTTGATATACCGACTTATTGTAAATGAATAAAACTATGAAAAAAAACGCTAACCAAGGCAGTATCATCGAAGTTTTTCTGGCCTTTTTAAAACTTGGCCTCACTTCGTTTGGCGGGCCAATAGCTCATATAGGGTATTTCCGTAAGGAATTGATAGTACACCGCGAGTGGTTGAGTGAAAGCCAATACGGTCAGCTGTTAGCAATCTCTCAATTTTTACCTGGCCCAGCGAGTAGCCAACTTGGCTTTAGTCTTGGTTTTTTTCGTGCTGGGTGGTCTGGCGCAGTTGCGGCATTTCTCGCATTTACCTTACCGTCGGCTTTACTGCTTGTGGCATTTGCTTCCTTACTACCGATGTTGTCGGGCCATATCGCCCAAGCGGCAATCCATGGTCTTAAAATAGTTGCATTCGCGGTAGTCGCTGATGCCATATTGGGAATGTCTAAAAACCTATGCCCTGATGTGCAGCGCCGAACCATTGCGGTGCTTGCTGTCAGTGTATTGCTGGTATTCGAAAGTTCATATATGCAATTAATCGTTGTTTTAGGGGGGGCTTTCGCGGGAATTTTTTATTGTACAATCAAGCCGTTAGATGTAAGTGATCAGCTCCACGTTGGCTATGGGGGGCTCGCTGGCGGCCTGCTTCTTATGTTGTTTTTTTGTTTACTGGTCGGCCTGCCATTTATGGCTTTCGGACATGACGGCTTATGGCCAGTAGCAGAGGCATTCTACCAAGCCGGTGCATTAGTATTCGGCGGTGGGCATGTGGTGTTGCCACTGTTGCAGGATTCCGTGGTTGCATCTGGCTGGGTCTCCGACGATGCATTTCTTGCTGGCTATGGTGCATCGCAAGCTATTCCAGGACCCATGTTTGCTTTCTCTGCTTACCTTGGCGCTTTAATCCCGAGCGGCCAGAGCTTTTGGATCGGCGCCTCAGTCGCTCTTGCATTTATGTTCTTGCCAGGATTCTTACTTATTGCTGGTGTATTACCTTTATGGTGTAAAATTTCTAAGAATACTGTTTCGATTAAGGCAATTGCCGGAGTTAATGCTGCCGTGGTTGGGTTACTGACCGCAGCCCTTTACGACCCCATTTTTACATCAGCAATAAACAATGCCACTGATTTAGCCATTGGTCTTTTGGCCTTGGCGTTATTGCGGGTTTGGCACTTCTCTGCACTAGTGGCCGTTGCATGGTGTGTTATGGCCAGCATTCTTAGTGTGTTGGCTTAACCTCATGGTTTGAGTGCCAGCGAAGCCAGTCATTCCTGCAGAAATACCCCGAACATAGCAACCCGACGATTTTGCTAGGCAATATCGACCAAGGCAATTATCAACACAGGCAATTATCAAAATAGGGAATGATGTTATGAAAGATTCAATTCATGTAATTAAGTCAGAGGTTAAAGCCAAGGTGCAGCTCTGGAATAATATTAAAAGTGGCAAAGTAAAAGCGGCCTTAATCGTCTTGTTTATTACCCTGGTGTCGTTAAAAGTATTTACCACAGTGTTAACCTTTGACTGGCTTGCTGATTTATATAATTCGATTTAATGGTGCAGTGCAAGCGAACTAATACCTTTTCGATTTTTCACTAAGCTCAATGTGCGCGGTAACTATTTTGCGCCGGTTATTGAGAGTTGCTAGTATAGATTGTGCCGACAATGATCATATACTACAGTTTATGATATTGATTTTATTATTAATTGGCGTGGTTACTTACTCGAGGTGTTGCCAAATTATGGCGTTGCTGGTAAAAATTTTTGCAGATTATCAATCGGACTAACATAGTGGTTGTGGAGTTTTACTAAATGAAGAGCATTGATCTATTTGTAAAAAACTGGGGCTCTAAAAGCTCTATGGTACCAATAAAGAGTCACGATATTGCCGAGCTTGAAGCAAGATTACAGGCTTTTTTACCCGACTCATTTAAGTATTTAATATCTACCTATGGCTTGGTTCACACGCCTAATGTGTTAACTAAAATTTGTGATCTAGGTGTTGGTATTTCTGAAGTTCAAGATTTCTTAAGCCTAGAAGATATATTTTCACTTTCAAAGCTGTATGAAATGGGCGGTATGCCAAAAGGGCATATATTGTTTGCTTCTGATTGTAAGGGCAACATGTTTTGTTTCACCCTTAGCGATTGTGCAAGTCAGCAAATAGATATTCCTGTTTGGTTTTATAATCAACAGCTTAGAACGGTTGAAAAAGTGTCTAATTCTTTTAGTGAATGGCTCGATCAGTTCAATAAGCCCTAGGTCGCCACTGGGTTGTGCAAGCGAGACAAATATAGTTGCTTGTTACGCTTTACTTAATGTTTTAGCTAACTAAAGTTTTTTAGTGATAAATTTGAATATTGGAGAACTACTATGAATAAATTAATACACATTATTTTAGCTATTTTATTACCGCCAGTTGCTGTTTTTCTAAAAAGCGGGGTGGGTAAAGATTTAATTATAAATATTATTTTATGTCTCATTTTTTACATTCCAGGTATTCTTCATGCTTTGTGGTTAATTACCAAAGACTAGCTCGTTAAAACCTTTGAGCAGTGGAGTGAGTAAATGAATTTAGGCTACTGGCTAAACTTTGTTGTGGTCTTTGCGCTGGGGGTAATTCTGGTGCAGATTTCGCACGGTAAAATTCTCGACACGGTAAAGTTAAAACTGAATTTGAGTCAGGGCTTTTTGAAAGTTATCAGATATATACCCATCACAGTTCAAGATGCAGAATTTAACACCTGAAAATTATCGTTGATCCTGCTCGCCAAGATATCACCTATCTTAGGAAGTGTTTGACTAAAAAACTCATCAATTTTGTTTCTAAATTCCTTTGCAGTAGCAAA
>CALJHL010000163.1 GCA_938075435.1 uncultured Thalassotalea sp.
TAATAAAACCACCGGGTGTCGTGCCCTTATCCAATGCGGTTTGTATATCTTGGGCATTGGGATAGTTTATATGCATTGCCCGGTAATACTTTGAATTTTCTTTTTTATAATCTAAAAAGTACTGCCCTTCAGGAGTTTTCATATCCCCTTCTTCGAGTTTATGACCTTTAGGTTTTTCACCTAGGGCAATATGATATTGTCTGATTATTCTGTTGTCGGCATATAGATACATTGTGCGCGACGATTTATCGACTTTAACCAAATTAATTTTAGTGCCTTCAACACTACTTAAAGGTGGGTTACTACCACTAGAGTTCGCCATTACGGCGGCACTAAATAGTCCGAAAACCATAAGATAGTTAATGTTTTTAATTGAATTTTTCACCGAAAATTTAATGTTTACACCTACAATTGTTAATTAATTTCACTTGACCCGGGATTTCCTAAATGTGAAAACAACCTGTTGAGATTGCGTTAATCAAGAATATATCACACCCTGCACGCTAATAATTATAGTATATAGGCAAATTAATTTAGGTTAAACCGTTGCATTAATTAACCATCATTTTCAATACATTCAATTCTATCTGACCAAAACTTATACCATATATTGATTACATCTCAATAGTTAATACACTCAGTGGCAACAGGTATACTGGCAACTCAATGCCTGATTAATACCGATTTTTTAGGAAAAATCCTCATATGGAGCAGAATCAGATGGCAGAGCAAAGCAATCTCATCTTAATTTGTGGTAAACTTTAGTTGTTTATTCCCAACTAGGTGAAATTAAAGTATAACGGCACAATGAAAACTCCCAAACGTATACAACCCTTAATTGATGAAGGCTTAATTGATGAAGTAATTTGTCAATTAATGAGTGGTAAAGAAGCAACGGTATTTATGGTTCGCTGTGGTGATGAAATTCGTTGTGCAAAAGTGTACAAGGAAGCCAATAAGCGCAGCTTTAAAAAAGCAGCACAATATCAAGAAGGCCGAAAAAGTAGAAATAGCCGGCGCGCCCGCGCAATGGAAAAAGGCTCTAAATACGGTAAAAATCAACAAGAAGAAGCCTGGCAGAATGCCGAAGTCGATGCCTTGTATTTATTAGCTGACGCTGGTGTACGAGTCCCTGAAGCCTATGGTTGCTACGATGGCGTACTCCTAATGGAATTAATCACCGACGATGAAGGTGAAGTTGCCTTACGCTTAAATGATGTTGTCATGCCTGCTGAACAGGCTCGTGAAGACCATCAAGTAGTCATGGTGTACGTACAACGCATGTTATGCGCTGGAGTCGTCCATGGCGACTTGTCGGAATTTAACGTATTAGTTGATGCTTATGGGCCGGTTATCATAGATTTACCGCAAGCAGTAGATGCCGCAGCGAATAATAACGCCAAGAGCATGTTACAACGCGACGTCAACAATATGACCAACTACTATGGCCAATTTGATCCAGATTTACTTGCCACAAACTACGCTGAAGAAATGTGGGCTTTATATGAAAAAAGTGAGTTATTTCCAGATACACAATTAAGCGGATTTTTTGCCGAAAGTACTGAAGCTGCTGACGTTGATACCGTTTTAGAAGAAATAAAAGCCGCTTTTGCCGAAGAAGAAGCAAGACTAGAACGCATTCACGAAGCCAACCAAGTGGAATAACAACGCGTGCTTACTGACTTTTGATTAAATTAAAATACAAAAAACCCGCAAATTTGCGGGTTTTTTCAGTTAAGCAACCTTGTGCAAAACCTATGACATATGCATTATCATATTCGTTGGCTCTTCAAGGAACGATTTCCATAAATTACAAAAACGAGCAATAGTACCACCATCAATTACTCGATGGTCTCCTGACCAACTCACTTGCATAATAGAGCGAGCTTCTACTTCGCCATTCGCATTAAAGCGCGGTAATTTTTGCAATTTACCTAAAGCTACTATAGCAACTTCAGGCTTATTAATGATCGGCGTGGCAACCGTGCCGCCTAAGGCGCCAATATTAGAGATGGTAATGGTGCCACCCTTAATATCTTGCGAGGCAACCCTGCCTTGGCGAGCATCGTTGGTTAGACGCATAATTTCTTTCGCTACATCAACAATAGATAAAGATTCAACGTTTTTAACATTAGGCACTAACAAGCCAACTTTTGAGTCAACTGCCATACCAATATTGTGGTTATCAAAATAAGTGATTTCACTGCAATCATCATTAACTTTGGTGTTCATTAATGGAAATTGCTTAATTGCTAACGACATTGCCTTCATAAAGAATGGCATCATCGTTAATTTGATATCTTGCTTGGCATACACTTCTTTTAACTCACCGCGCAAGACAATAAGTTTAGTCATGTCGATTTCTTCACAATAAGTAAAGTGAGGGATCGTTGACACTGATGCCACCATGGCTTTGGCCATAACGGCTTTAATACCACGAATAGGCTCAGTTCGAGTTGTCCCTGAAACAAGGCTTACAGGTGTTACTGCTTGCGGTTCAGCTGCTTTAGGTACTGTATAGCTAATAACATCTTGTTTAAATACTCGGCCTTTAGGTCCACTGCCAGGTACGTCATGAATGTTAACGTTAAGCTCTCGAGCGATGCGGCGCACCGCAGGACTGGCTAAGGCTTTACCCGAAGTCGATTTTTGCGAAGCTGGCTTGACCGCTAATGATGCAGTTGGCTTGGCAGTCGTTGCAGTAACAGCTGCCACATCAACTTTTACAGGTGCAGCACTGGCAATTGGTTCGGCAACAGATGGCGCAGAACTCGCAACTTCAATTGCGAATAAAGGTTGGTGAACAACCGCTATTTCGCCTTTCGCGTAATGAAGTTTCACCACTGTACCAGCGTATTTCGCTGGAATTTGGACCAAGGCTTTGTCGGTCATTACATCGACTACGGCTTGGTCTTCTTCAATAATATCGCCTTCACTTACCAGCCAATCGACAATTTCACATTCAACAATGCCTTCGCCAATATCAGGTAAAATAAAGTCTTCAATAGTCGAACCGGCATTGGCACTTGCGGTATTACTAACCGCAGCAACGGGTACAGCTACAGGCGCTGCAACCACATCGGCGGCAAC
>CALJHL010000164.1 GCA_938075435.1 uncultured Thalassotalea sp.
AAACAGTCAGAAAACCGGTATGTTTTATATAAACTCGATTTTTGCCAGTACCGCAGACTTAGCCGGGATCTCGGTGCCAACTAGTGTCCAAGCGCCGAGTATTGTGCCTCTGCTGAATAGCAAACAAGATAAAATATTTGACACCGTATTCGGCTCTTACCTGACGGTGCAACGTATGGCCCGTGATGAACGTTATAAACTAATCTTTTACCCTGAGATCAAAAGAATGCAGTTATTTGACTTAACAACAGATCCGATGGAAATTAACGACCTGATCGACTCGAAACATCATCGTCAAATTATTTTAGGGTTACAACAAAAAATGCGGGCTAATCAACACAATTTCGGTGATCAGTTACCGCTACATTTTCCTGAAATATAACCGCGAATAATTAAGTGTAAGGCGACCATAATCAAACTTATCCAGAGCCTAGCACTGACACTGTTATTAAGCGTCAGTGCAAATACTAGAGCCAACATTAGTGCCAACATTAGTGCCAATATTAATATCCCAAACATCACACAAGAGTTACAGGATAAAAGTCATTATCTAGATAATTTCGCTCTGCGCTGGGATCAGCTACCACGAGCCTACGAAGAAGGTGCTTTTCTCGGTAATGGTGAACAAGGCACCAATATTTGGGCGGCTCAAAACGAAAGTCTACATTTTGATATCGGTGATACCCGTGTTTACAGTGGTAGAAGCCGTACCCCTATGGGTAAGTTTGTTGTCAATCTTCAAGGGAATTTAACCGATTTCAAGATGCGGCTAAACCTTGCATCGGCAGAAGCACAAGGCACAATGTTGACCGATCGAGGCAACATTGAATTTCGGGCTATTTCACATGCAAATAAAAACCTCAATCTGGTGGCTTTTAAACTCAGTGGCAACGAACAAATAAATATAAGCCATTTGCCATTACCAATGATCGAAAGTAACCATTTATTTTCAGAGGTGCGCAAAAAGCTGAAGGTCCGCCACCCTATTGATTATAGTGATTACAGTATTTATCCCCATATCGCCAATTTTGACATGATCCAGAAGCTCCCAAAAGATCAGTTTGAAATTAAACAAGGGGTTAATTTACGCCATGTTAGCGACGGTAAAGGTAGTGGCTATACTCTTAGTTGGCAGCTGAAAAAAATAACCGCGCACGAGTATCTGTTAGGCTGGCGTACTGACTATTTACAACAAAATTATCAACCAAAATACCAGCATCAGCAATTACTCGATGCTATGAATGAAGGTTATGACAAGTTATCTCAGCAACATAGTCAATGGTGGGCGAGCTATTTTGACTCAAGCTATCTGTCCATTCCCGACAAGC
This sequence comes from uncultured Thalassotalea sp., assembly GCA_938075435.1. Classification (GTDB taxonomy): domain Bacteria; phylum Pseudomonadota; class Gammaproteobacteria; order Enterobacterales; family Alteromonadaceae; genus Thalassotalea_A. Next base: position 1,329 of record CALJHL010000164.1, read on the forward strand.
GTATTGAAGCGAACCTTTGGGTTCAACTTTACAAAATGGGCGCAGCCACTGGTAAAGGCAAGTTACCGGTAGATTTATTAGGACCCTGGTTCCGCGCGACACCTTGGCCACGAATTTGGGCAAATCTGAATGTTCAGCTTAGCTATTTATCGCCAAGTGTAGCCAACAAGCCAAACGTTGCCGGTACTCTGGCCGATTTTATCGATGCCCAAAATCAGGCTTTTATTCGCGCCGTGCCAGAGCAATATCAACAAGACTCTGCGGGAATGGGCCGAGGGATCAGCGCATACGGAGACACAAAACACACTAATGAATACGGTAACTTTTTATGGTTACTCTATGATTACTGGCATTTTTTACGAGTCTACCCAGACGAAAATCGCACCACCGAAAAATTTTATCCTATGCTTAAACGTGGCATCAACTTTCTATTACATAATAGTATAACCGATGCTGATGGGCTCATTCATACACCTGCCGATATCTCGCCTGAGTATAAGTGGCAAGGTAGCTTTCCTGTGGTGCCAGATACTAGTTACAATTTGGCCTTACTGCGTTGGGCAATGAATACCGCAATTCGTATCAACAGGCAATTTTCGTTGCAGGACCAGGATATTCAACGTTATCAACAGGCCCTTAACAAGCTGGCACCGCTGCAAATTGATGCCGATACCGGCATTATGATTGGCAAGGGCATAAAAGTGGAACAGGCGCATCGTCATTATTCCCACTTAGTTGGTCTCTACCCACTTAAACTCGTCAATTTAGATAACACTGAGCAGCGAGACTTATATCAAAAAACACTCGACCACTGGATCAACCAAAAGGTTTTAAATCATTGGAGCTATAAGGGATATTCCAGAACGGGGGCCAGTGCTATGTATATTTTGCTTGACCAACCCGATGAAGCCTTACGGCAACTGAATATGTATATGGATCAATATTTATTACCCAATACCTTTTATTTGGAAACCGGACCAGTAATAGAAACGCCATTATCTTCTGCGGCGACAACGCAAGAATTATTATTGCAAAGCTGGAGTCCGGATCAACACCAAGATCTGATCCGGCTCTTTCCTGGTGCGCCAACCGACTGGTCAGCCGCTCACTTTGATGGTCTGCGTGCGGAAGGTGGATATCGGGTAAGCGCTAGCTTGCAAGACGGTAAAACCGAGGCTTTTGAAATCATCGCCAATGAGCAGCCTAAAAGCTATGTGTTGCAACTCAGATTAAAAACCAAAAATCTGCAAAATTTGAAAACGTCTAAAGGTAGTATCTGGCAATTAGGTCATCAAGGCGTCTGGCAAACGATTGATATTACCCTCAAACCTGGTGAGAGTTTGAGTCTGAATATTGTTAATAACAGCAAGCAAACCTTTAAGCGAAGTGCCGCTGGACAATCTGGATTGGACTACTTCCATTTTGGTCTTAATCGACAAAGCCAACGTGGCAAGAAAATCAATCGCTAGCACGCAAAAACACACTGGCATTGGCGGCGACTTCTACTTGGTAAAATGTCTCAAACTGGCCTAATTCTCGTTGTTCATTTACGTCGCGTAGGGTTAACCTTTTTGCGGTGCCAAGGGTCGAAAAGTCAACCGTAATTTTTCGGGGTTTATCGCTGCGATTCAGCAATAACAGCGCTTGCTCACCACCTTTGAGGTGCTTACGCCAAATTTCGGTTGCGCCACTGATATTGTTTTTATAATTTGTGATCGGTTTGATTTTTCGACCATCAACAACAAGTTTAACACCCTGTTCGGTGGTATCCTGGTTGATGGCAATTGCTTCACGATTAATAACGATATTGCGCTCAGCAGGGGTCATCTCGGCTAAACGATTTCCTAGCATTAAAGGCGCCGTCATAATCGACCATAAGGCAAAATGGGCTTTTTGCTGTGCCAGAGTTAATTTTCCATTACCCACTTCTAACATGTCAGGATCATTCCAATAGCCATTACCAGCTAAATGCGCAAGGCTATTATTAATATCGGCCAGGGTAAGAATGGCACTTTTTTTGCCCTTCCATATCGGTTTAATATCTTGAGTGGTTCGGCAAATATTAAAGGTTTCGTGCAGGGGGTAGTTTTTGTGATCCCAAGGGCTAACAAAATTCTTTTTTCCAGATACGCTTTTCGAGCTATAAATACCGCTTGGATCAAGTTTTTTACCGGAACTACCGCTAAATAAAATAATTCTGCCACTATCAGCAACTAAGCCAGACCAATAATGAAATTGTTCAGCCGGTGAATCAAAACCTTTATGATTAGCAGGACGTTCACAACCGCAGCAATCGAGCTTGATATAATCTAACTGCCAATCGACAAACTGTTGCACGTGTTGCTGTTCTCGGCCCAAACCACCTACTGAATTACCACCACAGTCGGATATTCCAGGCACGGTATGCAAACCAAATTTTAACCCTGCTTGGTGGGCTTTGCTCACTAGGGCTGGAATACCAGAAGGAAATTTGTCAGGGTCTGCAGGAATAAAGCCTTTAGCATCAAGGGTTTTTGCCCGCCAACCACCATCAACAACAACATAGCGATAACCGGCATCTTTAAACCCTTGGCTTACCAGCAAATCGATGGTGGTGCTAACCTCAGCTTCAGTAATATTCTTTTTATAATGATTCCAACTATTCCAGCCTAATGGCGGAGCGCTAAACACCGATATAGCGAGAACATCGGGACTTATTACCAGTAATAGCAACAAAATAAACTTCATTTATTATCTCTTTATTGTCAATGCTGATGTACGTGCCAGCCAAGTGCGAAAAACTATCATTAAATAGCCTTTTATATCAAGGTAACACCTTATTTTTCATCAATATACTACACTAAACAGCTATTTTTAGAATTCTATTTAGTAACGCCTGCAAGAGTTCATAAAA
>CALJHL010000165.1 GCA_938075435.1 uncultured Thalassotalea sp.
CGGCTATTGCGCTGGACTCAAGGGGCCTTGCTGCTATTTATTATTACATTAAGCCAATCCAGTGCAAGCATACAAGAGTACCTGAATGAAAACTTAAACAGCTTGCTTGGCGCCGATGCGGTGATCAGTCAGCAACAGGCATTAACTGCACCTGAATATACAGCGGTAGCAGGGTTAACCGATAAAATAGTGGTAACTCAGCAGGTACGAGCCACGTTAACTTATCAAGGACAGTGGCAGCTAGCCAGATTAAAAGCTGTAGATGATCAATATCCGTTACAGGGCGATTTGTTAACGGCGCAAAGCTTACAAGTACAAGGACAACCAACCAGCGCCGGACCAAAAGCCGGTGAAGTGTGGCTGGATGCCAGATTGTTTGCCAGCTTATCGTTAAGCATTGCTGATGAGATCAGCATAGCCAACAAGCACTTTCGGGTATCCAGAGTGTTGCAACATGAACCCGACCGTTTGATGGAAGGCCATAATGTTGATATGCGCGCCATGGTCAATTCGCGAGATTTTAATGGTTTAGGGTTTTCGGCTGATCTTATTCAATACCGCTACCTAATTGCCGCAAATACCAAGCAAGTAAATGCATTGCTCAAATGGCAACAGCAACATTTACCGGCGGCGCAAATACATCATAAACAGGGCGCTCATCCGTTAGCGCTATTTTGGCAACGCACCGAAAATTTTATCGGACTGGCTTCGATCATCCTGTTTTTTATGGCGGCGATTGCCATAGCGCAACTGGCACAAGTACACATCAAAAAAGACCAATATTTTTCGGCGATATACATGAGCATGGGCGCGTCAAAAACGACTGGCTTGCAAGTGTCACTGATTAAGTGGCTGATGAATTTTGTTAGCGTGTTACCTGTTGTTTTACTGTTATCAGGGACTTGTCACTGGCTGATCATTAACTGGTTAAGTGCAACCTTTGCCGATTTGTTATGGCAATGGCATATCGGCTCGACGCTTATATCAATCGCGGCAATTGCAGCAGTATTTGCAGTATTTCACCTGCCGGTTTGGTTGCCTCTATACAACAGCTCGGTGGCTCGGCTATTTAACGCTAATTCGCCGGGATTGAATCACTGGTTTAGTAAAATAAGCAGTGTTTTGGTGTTATTCGGGGTGTCGACGGCTTACTCAGACAATGGTTTGTTAACCTTGATGATGGTCACGGCCATTATTATTACCATTGCCTTAATGATAGTGATGAGCTGGGCGACGCTAACTGTTGGAGAAAAATTGACTCAAAACATTTCCGGCCTTATTCCTTTTACCTTGTTTATGATGAAGCAACGACTGGTCAGTAAAAGTACGCAAATTTTGGGGGTCGGCCTATGTGCTTTTTTACTGTTGTTTACCCTGATGTTATTAAAAGATTTAGGCGCCACCATGGCAAATTATCAGCGCCAACATGATGGTAATGTGATGATTTCACAAGCGAGTAATGAGCAACTGGCCTATATCGAGCACTTGGCTGCAGAGCAGGACATTGTTATTCGCCAAGCTAAGCCTTATTTGTATGCCAAGTTGGTGGCGGTAAATGAACAGTCTTTAAGCGAATTTAATCAAAAACCCAGTGAAAGCATGGCAACCTTTACTCGGCCAATTAGATTGCACTGGAATGAGTCGATTGCCGACAATAATACCGTGGTCGCTGGCAGCTATTGGCAACCCACTGGCCAATCTAGCAATGAATCAAGTGGTCAATCTAATAACGAATATTGGCAACAGATTTCTGTTGAGCAAGAAGTGATGACAGATCTGGGCTTAGTGATAGGCGATACCTTAACGTTTGTTATCGCTAGGAAAAGTATCAACTTTGTAATCTCCGCTAGCCATATTTTTAAAAGCGGTGCTGGTTCAATAACCTTTTGGGTGCAAATGCCCAGTGCAGCAGTAGCGCATATTGAAGCGCCCCATTACGCCATGGCGAGTATGGAGGTTGCGCCGCAACAATGGCCAGTATTGGCAAACCTTTGGCAAAAATTTCCAACCTTAAGGATGATCTCACTAAAAGAAATGACCGAACGTTTCGATGCCATCTTGGCAATGATCACTAAAGTAATAAGTGGTTTTTCGCTAATGATAATTTTATTAGCCGGTGTGGTTATTATGGCATCAGTCAATGCCCTAGAAGGGCAAGAGAAAAAGAAAAACAGTATTATTATGAGCTTTGGTTATTCACGTGCTATCTGCTTTAGACTAAATATGATCGAGTGGTTGGTTACCGCTTTAATTGCCGCCTTTGGCGCGATAGTTGGCACTTATATTGCCGGACTATTGATGTATCAGTCAGAATTTTCGATGACCTATCAACCTGATGCTGCTTGGTTGTTATCTGCCCTAGCGACTATTTTACTTACGGTTTCGGCCTTAGGTGTTTATGTCAGCAGGAAAAACCTGCGTAGTTCGGTAAGACAACTGATGACCGACAGCTAATGTGACTTAACGTTTCACATTTGTTTCACTTTAGCCTTGATATTATTTCATCACACTCAGGAGAAAAACAAATGAAACTTATGAAATACATATCAGCAAATCTTGCCATCTTAGCCGGGCTGTTAATGTTTGCATTGCCGGTCAGTGCAAGCCCAGTAAATAAAAAAATCGTAATGGTAGTAAGCAGTTATGGCCAGGAACAAGGTAAAGTAACACCAGGCTATGAATTTGATGAATTTGCCAAGGCCTACTCGATATTTAAAGCCAATGGTATTGCCGTTGACATCGCCAGCCCAAACGGTGGCAAAGTTGAAGCCGATAAATATGATGCCAGTAAAGCCTACAATGCCAAGGTATTGGCAGATCAGGCTATTATAGTAAAACTAGATAATACCATAGCAACCGCCAAGCTTGACGCCAGCACTTATGACGCCATTTTTATTGTCGGTGGCAAAGGGGCAATGTTTGATTTACCAATCGATTCGGCCTTGCAAGCGGTAATAGCCGATATTTATCAGCAACAAGGTACAGTCGCCGCAGTTTGTCATGGCCCGGCAGCGCTAGTAAATGTAAAGCTCAGCGATGGTAGTTACCTAGTTGCCAATAAGACGATTAATGGTTTTACCAACAAAGAAGAAAATTTATTTGGACAAAAATGGTTGAGTGAATTTGATTTTATGCTGGAAGATAAACTCATCGAGCGCGGCGGTAAGTTTCAGTCAAGCGAGATCATGCTAAGTCATGTAGCAGTTGATGGCCGGCTTATTACTGGCCAAAATCCAACCTCTACGGTCGATGTCGCCACGGCTTTAGTGCAGGGTTTGGGCTTAATACCTGTGGTGCAAACCATCGATATTGAAGATAAAACCATGGCCGTAGTCGCGAAATTCATTGCTGGAGATCAATCTGCGGCAACATTATTGGCAGAAAATCAAGACCAGTTTCACATCGCCTTAGTCGGCATGTATGGTTTCTATTACTTAAAAGCAGCTGAAACCGATGCGCAATTTGAAAATGCCCTAACCCTGATGACGGTGGCTCAAAAAGCGATAAACAACCCGATGTTGGATATGAAAATAGCCAAAACACAACAGCAGTTGGGTAAAACAAAACAGGCAAAAGTTACCTTAAATCAACTATTAATAACAAAACCTGATTACAAACCGGCGTTAGACATGTTAAAAACCTTATAGTTAACATATAAAACGACCAAAAAATTAATCAGCGCCTGGAGATGAATTCTTCAGATGCTGATTTCTGGCTTTAGTTCACCTAAGGTATTTGCTATGACCACAGCGGTAACATCACTCTCTATTTTATTAGTGGAAGACCAACTCAATATTGCCAGTAATATTGCCGATTATCTGGAACAAAAAGGCCATGTGTTAGATTTTGCCCAACAAGGGCGGCAAGGTTTAGAGTTAGCACTGGAAAATCACTATGACGTGATTATTCTCGATTTAAATTTACCAATTATGGACGGCCTTGAGGTTTGCCAGCAATTACGCAGCAAAGCCAGTCACCATATACCGATATTAATGCTTACCGCAAGAGACAGCATTGAAGATAAAGTTTCTGGCTTTTCCGTCGGCACCGATGATTACTTAACCAAACCATTCTCATTACAAGAGCTTGAAATACGTTGCATCGCCTTGTTGCGTCGCTACTTACTACAAACCAGTAATACCCTAGAACTTGGCCCCTTGCGCATTGACCGAAAAAGCAAACAAGTGCAACGCGATGGTCAACCCTTAGAATTACACAGCATGGGATTTCGCATTTTAACGGTATTAGCCGAAGCCTACCCGCAAGTTGTTAGCCGTTCAATGTTATCGCAAAAGCTCTGGGGGGATGAACCCACCGAATCCGATGCGCTGCGTTCCCATATTTACCAATTGCGTTGTGTTCTAGATAAACCGTTTAATGATGCCATGTTAAAAACCGTCCACGGTGTTGGCTTTACGCTTGCTGTAACCAAAGATGAAACTGTGGATGCTGAAGATGAAAAATAAAACTCAAAATAAACCTGAAAAATTTCATAGTCTAAGCAGGAGTATTGTCGCCCAGTTTTGTATTTTCACCTTGGTATTATCGGCGATTTATGGGCTGTTTAGTTTTATGTTGCTATACCAACTTGAAGATAACTTTATTGAACGAGAGGTGTTACAAGAAGCGACTTATTTAAACGCCGGGTTTACCCAATCGGGCAATTGGCCACTGCCGCGAAATGACTTTATGGCATTGTATTTTGCAAAAGATGACTTGCCCGCCGAAATAAGACCACAATACATTGCGGAGCCGAATCGAAAAGAGTTTTATGGCGCCGAGGGACGACATTATCATCTCTATAAATTACCAGAACAAGCCGAAGTTTATCTGGTGGCTGAGGTTAGCAAACGATTATTGGTACGCCCTATTAGCGGCGGTGTATTTAAGTTCATGCTTATTAGCGGCTTAGTTCTTGCCTTCATTGCGTTTTTAATCGCCTGGGCACTTGGCCGCAAGACTGCAAAACCATTACAACAGCTGGCAGATTTAGTCGATGGTGTTGCTCCGGAAAATATTCCGGCGAGCTTTGCCCATCAATTTCCTAACAATGAAATTGGTATTTTGGCGCGTACCTTAGAACAAACAATGCAACGAATTAATTTGGCTTTGGAGCGAGAAAAGTGTTTTACCCGTGATGTCAGTCATGAGTTAAGAACGTCAACGGCGATTATTAAAAATTCTGTTGAAGTTTACCAAGCGACCAAGCCGTCGACACAAGAAACTGACAATATAGTGTCCCGCATTGGCGACGCCAGCATGCAAATGGAACACACGGTGACCATATTGTTAGCACTGGCGAGAGAAGAGCAAACATTAGTAAAGAAAGAGCAAGTTGCCTTACTGCCTTTGCTTGAACAGTCAATTATTGATAATAGCCATTTACTCAAAGAAAAAGCGGTGAAGGTGATAGTTAATGACAACTGCGAGGCTAGAGTTATTGGCCAACAAGGCATGTTAAAGGTGCTATTGGACAACCTGCTGAGCAATGCTTTTCAATATACCGAAGTTGGTGAAGTCAATGTCAGCTTTAATGATGGTCAATTAATGATCGCCGATACCGGACCAGGCATAGAAGCAGATATTTCCAACAAGATAACTGAGCCTATGGTTAAAGGCAGCCAAAGTACCGGCTATGGTTTCGGTTTATCCATTGTTAAGCGTTTGTGTGAACACCAGAATTGGCGATTAACAGTGCGCAGTAATAAAGGCACGTCAATTTCGGTAGCTTTTGGCGATAAGAAATTGCCCTAATAAAGATTAACTTAATAAATGTTGGTTAATGTCATTCTGGCCAACCATTATTCCTAACCATATTGCCGAACAGCTTCGCCTTTTATTTCGCTAAAACCCCTCTAGGTAGCAAGAGAGGGGCTTTATTCAGAGTTTTAAATTAGTCTAAATTAGAATAACCTTGGATATGTTGCGAACTTACCTTTTTGCAGGATAATGTTTGCAGACAAATTTCATAGCTGCCCGGCATGGCACTAATAGACAACCACATATCAGTCGAAATTTCCTCGGCACTGACACCATTGACTTGAGTAATGACATCGCCAGCTTTAAAGCCTGAGTCCATCGCCGGTAATGCAGGCATTACATCGCGAACCTGAAAATCTCCCGATAGTAGCTTTCTGACTTCCAATCCCAGCAAGTTGTAACGTGATTTAGCCTGATAATTTTTATATGGCTTTAAATATATATTGGCACTTTTATAATCGATGGTGGTAACAAATTGATTAAGCGCAGCATTGCCGATAATCCAATAGTCATCTTCGTCATCACTGTTAATGATATTGGTTTTGATATTATTTATTTCAATATCGCCAAAATCTATTTGCTTGAGAGTAACCCGCTGGTGTTCCGCTTTGCCACTTAAGCCAAAATCTGCGGCGGTTACCTGGGCATTAGGCAAAGTGATGTTATTGGCTTTGGCGTATTCAGCACTTAACTTAAAATAATGGCGGCTGCTGGTATCAATAATAAAATCATGCTCAACTTTGTTGCCGTCACCAAAATCGATATTTCCCTGGACGCTAATTTTGCTCATGAAGACATCAAAAGGCAACTCGGTTTCAACGTCTTCGTGTTGATAAGGCTTATTGGCGACACTCACTTGATTGGTTTTCTTATCAAACGTCCAAACAAAGTGCCGTAATAAATCATGGCCAATTACGCCATCAAAAATTAGTTCGTCAGGTCGTTCGAAATAACGGGTTTTACTCATTTGCAGGAATGCACCCTGAAAATCATTAATTTCCAATTCACCAAACTTTAATGTTTTCATCTCGGTTTGATAGCCAAGAGAATCGTCTTCATCGCCCCAACAGCTCAAATTTAATTCGTAACCTTGGGGTAAATCTAATGCGATAACTTTCGGGGTATCTAATAAATAAGTAAAAGATGCGCCGGTATCAATCATAAACTTGAAGCCATCTACGCCATTGACGGTGCCATAAATAAAAGCTTTATCGCCGATGTAATCGGTAGCAATATTAAATTGCAGCCACTGACTAACGACACTAGAAAGATTAAGGCCAACAACCGAAACGTACCTGACATGATGAAACTCCTAAATTTTTATATTTGTACACAGACTCATACCGAAAACCGATAAAGAGTAAATTAAACGATATCGGCAGCTTAACTTTTGGGGTGTGAAAATGATGTGAAATGCAAAAAACATTGTATTTCAATAACAAAAATAAGGGGAGTAATGAAATTTGAAAGGCTGTACTGGGAAAATGGGGTGGCTAAAGGGATTTGAACCCTCGACAACCGGAATCACAATCCGGGGCTCTACCAACTGAGCTATAGCCACCACTGAAATACTTAACAGACGTTAAGTATGGGTGTTACTTGCACTGCCTCAAGCTTTGAAACAGTGCGCGGATTTTATATTAGTTTTACCTATAATTTCAAGATAAATTGTCGGTTTTTCAAGTTTAATTTTTTAGTGTATTAAAAATGTCCACCCAACAAAGAATGGACCTAGATTTCAAGCGCAGCTGCAAGATTTAAATACAAGTTGTCGTTGCATCTTGATATTCACTTCCTTGAGAACCGGCTCGGGTAATCAAAGCTTGGTCATCTAAACAAGGGATTGGATTAGACGTTAAAATTAACACTGAAGGTAATTCAGCCCAACTAAGAATTGTCGAGACACTATTAATTTGATTATCCGATAAATCGATAAGAATTAAATTGATCAATGCACTTAACTGCGAAATGTCGGTGACTAAGTTATCTTTCAAGGACAATATACTTAGTGATGTTAAATTACTAAGGCCGCTCAGATCTGTTATTTGATTGTGGCCTAGATGTAAAAATGATAAACCGCTAAAGCTACTAAAAGAATTAGTGTTAATGAGTTCATTATGAGCTAATTCTAACCTATTTAAATTGGGTATATTTGCTAAGCTACTAACATCACTTATTTTATTATTATTTAAATATGCTTGGGTTAACTCAGGCAGTGAAGCAAGTGGGGTCACATCACTAAACTCATTCTTAATTAAATACAAAATATCCAATTTTGCAAGTGCACTTAAAGCAGACATGTCATTCAAGGTAGTATTAGAAATTCTTAGCTCGGTTAGCTCGGATAAACTACTCAGCACACTAATATCAACAATATTACTAACCTCCATGGCCTCGGCATTACCGATAAAGAGTAAGGTCAAACGCTCCAGTTCACTTAACCAAGAGATATCGCTAAGGCCATTGTTATATATTTTGAATTCTCTTAGAAAAACTAAATTTTCAACCCCTTCGATAGAGTTAATATCGGCATCGTGGCAGTCCAATGCAGTTACAACGTTGATCAACACATCATCTGCAGGATCTGGATAAGCATTATTTATACAGCCACTGAAGTTGTCATCAACAAAAGTTAACGTTGACAGCAGAGGGGCGATAACATCAGGGTCTCTTGGATCAAGATCATCCTCATTGTCAGCACCATCACCATCAATATCCGGATCGACATCATCAGCAATGCCATCTCCATCTAAATCAGCAATAATAGGGTCTGATTTATCTGTGGAACCCCCGCCTCCGCAAGCAACAATGGTAATGAGTAACAGACAACAAAAAATTTTCTTAAATATAATTAATGTGTTCATTATATATCCTGTTTTTTTATTTTCAGATGTTTATATAACAACTAGAACAAAGGATTGCCTCATAAATGGCCTGATTGTGAACTACTGATTGTGAACTACTGATTGTGTAAGTAAAAATCCATCTGGCTGAAATAAAAGTATAGGATAGAATTTAAAAATAATAAAATTACCTAAATGAAATTAAAATATTTAACAATATTAAATACTTTTTACCTTTTAAAGAAGAAATCTGCTAGATTATAAATTACTTCGACAATGAATTGTTTGAAATACTGTAAGTACAAATGGAATTTGCCTTTAATTGGACACTTAAAATCATAATATGAGTTTTTTCAAAAGTGTAATAAAATTAGTCGCGCTAACCCTGTTAATCATTACTTCCCAGTTAAGTATTAGCCAAGAAGCTTTGCCCATTGTTACAGTAAACGGTAATGAAAACGGTATTTCAATTAATGGCTCAACTCAACATTTTGTTGACCCACAATCAAACTTAACAGCCTTGCAAGTAATCACTACAATGGCCTCAACCGAAAAAACTCCCTCGCTAGGCGATGACTTTTGGTTAGCAGATACGTCCGGTTCGGTTTGGACGCGAGTAATTATAAAAAATAGCTCCGACATGCCTATCATTGTAAATATAGAACATCCTTTTATTCAACCCTCCATTGTTTCATTGCATTATCGCACCCTTGATAGCGAAGATGATTTCATTCTTATTGAGGATGATATTAGGGACTCAGCAAAGAATCGAATGATCGCGACAGCTCGATTAACGATACCTCTGTCACTCGATCCAAATGAGAGCAAAGAGGTGCTATTAGAAACCTTTAGTGATATTACCAGCCACAGGTTTAGTGAATTCAGAATTTGGTCGACAAAAGCCTTGGTAAAAGCATCAAACATAGAACATATCATTTTTGGTATGGTTATTAGTTTTATCGTAATTTCAGCTTTAATTAGTATTGTTTTATGGAAAATTCTGAAAGAGATATTTTTCATTTGGTTTAGCCTATTTGCCATTAGTTCGATACCTGTTTTAGGGCTAACCACTGGCATTTTACGCCTTTATGTTGCTAACCTGGATTATCACCCCTTGGGTACCATTGCCATGGTGGTTATGATGGCGGCGGGTATTCAATTTATCCGTTGCTTTAGTAATGTATCCTTCCATTCTCTTAAAGCCGATAGATTATTACATTTAACTTTAACCTTAGTATTAGCTGCTTTACCAATTGCCATCATTGGTTTTCATGAATTGGCAATGCAAATTCAACAACTGGCGATATTTACCTTCCCTGTGGCCATAATTACGGCAATTTACTGTGGCATATTAGGTGAAAAACAAATGTCGACCATGGTTCTGGCGAAGACATTATTTTTTATTACTCTAATGGTAACAAATCTACAAGCTTGGGGCTGGATTACACCAAGCTACGGTTTGGTTTTCTTACCAACAATGGGTATGGTTGCCCAATTAATATGTTTGATTTGGGCAATGTATTGTAAAGCGAATGAGCATATGTTTGCTAGGTCGCAAAATAATCAAAATTTAACTAACCAAGCGAATGAACAAGCCCTTGCCTTGCAAGAACAAATAACACAAGAAAATGAACAGCTAAAAGCCGATAAGGAGCAAGCTGAATTTGAAGCGAGAACCGACATGCTAACAAATTTGCCGAATCGTCGGGCCTTTATGCACCTAGCCGAGATGGCCGTAGCGCAAGCAAAACGCCAAGGTAAACCGTTGTCTTTTATTGCCTTTGATATTGATAATTTTAAATTAATTAATGATAAATATGGCCACCAGGCTGGCGATGAAACGTTGCAGATAATTGCCGACCTCACTAGCCAGATAATTCGAGCCAGTGATTTTTGTGGCCGCATAGGTGGTGAAGAGTTTATGATTGGTTGTCATAACAACAATATCGGCGACGCCCATTATTTGGCCGAGCGCCTTCGTAAATCAATAGCCGAATGTGTAATTCTTTTTGATGAATTTAAATTTTCAACTACGGTAAGCCTAGGCATTGCTGAAGTGGGTGAAGACGATACCTTAGAGATAGTGATCAAAAAATCTGATGAAGCAATGTATGCCTCAAAAACTGATGGTAAAAACAAAGTTACTCAATATGCGGCGTAAGCTATAATTGACTACTTTTTAATGTGTTACTACCTATATGACGTTAGAAAAGATCAGCAAACAACTCAAAGACCAAAACAGCAATTTACCTCCAGTTGAGTCTTGGGATCCACCCTATTGTGGCGAAATGGATTTGCTAATCAAAACCGATGGCAGTTGGTTTTACCATGGCTCGGTTATTAATCGCTTAGCGTTAGTAAAATTGTTTGCCTCAGTTCTCAAAAAAGAACAGCAAGATTATTTTCTGGTTACCCCTGTTGAAAAAATCAAGATACAAGTAGCAAACCAACCGTTTGTTATAACCAATTGGCAATGGCTCGAAAATTGCCTGCCCGCCACAATGCAAATAACCACAAATTTAGGCGATACTATTATCGTTAATCAGCAACACCCTATCGAAATAGATCAAGATGGAAATTTAAGTATTCTGGTACGTCGTAACTTAGCGGCAAGCATACATCGGAATGTGTTTTATCAATGGGTAGAGCTGGCACATGAAGTTAATAATGAAAAATGCCAACAACTTGTTATCACAAGTGCTGGCATAAATTTTATTATCGGCGAATATTAGAATTTGTGAAAAACCGAGAGATTAGATAACTCGAGAAAAGCGCTGTTGATTTAATTTACTTTTTAAATATACGTCAAATGACATACAAATATTTCGTATTAACAACCGCCCTTTGGGTGCAACAATAATATTTTTGTCATCGTTGGTTAATAGCCCGTCTTTTATAAACGTAGTCAGACTGTGTAGGTCATCGGCAAAATAATCATCGAAATTTATCGAAAACTTGTCTGCAATCATAGATTTTTGTAATTTAAAGTTACACATTAATTCTTTAATTACTGTAGCTCTAATAACATCATCTTTAGTGGTTACAATACCTTTTTCCAGGGCATGTCCCTTCTCTGTAACCGCTTGATAATACTCAGTTAGGGTTTTACTATTTTGGCTAAAGCTTTGGCCAATTGCACTGATTGAAGATACACCTAAGGCCAATAAGTCACAGTCGCCTAAGGTAGTATAACCTTGGAAATTGCGATGTAATTTCCCTTGTTTTTGGGCAATTGCTAATTCATCGGTTGGTTTGGCAAAATGGTCCATACCAATAAATTCATAGCCGTGTTCAATAAAGGATTCGATTGCGTACTGCATTAACGCAAACTTTTGCTCCGCAGTCGGCATCCATTCATCTCTAATTTTTCGCTGAGCAGCAAAACGACTCGGTAAATGGGCATAGCTAAACAATGAAATACGGTCAACATCCAT
>CALJHL010000166.1 GCA_938075435.1 uncultured Thalassotalea sp.
TCTATACTGTTAATCTTCTAAACGTATGGTATTTATTATTTCAGTAGTCGAGATACCTTCTTCAAAATTAAGCACCTGCACTTCACCACCGGCAGCGATAACTTCTTCACCACCAGCAATATCAGCAATTTTATAATCGCCACCTTTAACCAAAATATTAGGCAATAAGTTGGCAATTAAACGTTTCGGGGTATCTTCACTAAAACTAACCACCCAGTCGACAGCGCCCAATCCTGCAAGCACCGCCATGCGGCGCTCATTTGGGTTAATTGGCCGACCACTGCCTTTTAAGCGTTTTACCGAATCGTCGTCGTTTACTGCAACAATCAAACGATCGCCAAGTTTACTGGCATGACTTAAATAAGAAACATGACCGGCATGTAAAATATCAAAACAACCATTGGTCATAACAATATTTTCTCCACGCTTTTTCGCCTGCTCAATAATGATTTTTAATTGCTCTTCACTCACTACCCCTGAGCCACTTTCTTGGCCAGAATTAATTGCTTGCGCAATTTCAACCTCACTCACCGTTGAAGTACCTAGTTTACCAACCACAACACCCGCAGCAATATTGGCCAACGCACTTGCTTGCACAAAAGACGACCCGGCGGCAATTGCTATGGCTAAAGTGGCAATAACGGTATCCCCAGCGCCAGTAACATCATAAACTTCTTGTGCTTGAGTTGGAAAATGCAGCTCTTCTTGGTCCATTCTGATCAAGGTCATACCTTGCTCTGAACGAGTTATTAATAAAGCTTCTAATTCAAGTTCTGCTAATAACTGTTTGCCCTTGTTAACCAGATCTTGTTCATCATGGCAATGGCCCATTACCGCTTCAAATTCGGATAAATTGGGGGTAATAAGAGTTGCGCCGCGGTATTTTCTAAAATCACTGCCTTTTGGATCGACTAACACTGGGATATTATGTTTACGAGCTAAGCTAATTAAACTTTCCACTTCAGATAAAGTACCTTTATCGTAGTCAGATAACAGTAACACCTGATGTTGCAACAGGTTGTGCTCAACCAAGTGTAGCAACTCAGTTTTATCGATGCCTTTTAAGCACTCTTCAAAATCTAACCGTAGCAATTGCTGATTACGACTTAAAATTCGTAATTTAGTAATGGTTGGAATATCGACATTACGAGAAAACTGACAAATAACATCAAGTGAAGACAGACTGGTATCCAGAGCTTCGGCAACTTCATCATCGCCGGTTACTCCTGATAAAGTCACTTGCCCACCTAAACTAGCAATATTTAATGCAACGTTAGCGGCGCCTCCAGGTCGGTCTTCATCATTCTCAATTTTTACCACCGGTACTGGTGCTTCAGGTGAAATCCGTTTGGTCGGTCCGTGCCAGTAGCGATCTAACATAATATCACCGACTACCATTACACGTGCTTGATTAAAATTAGGAATATCTACTTTCATACTGGTTTCCAAATTGGGTATACTAGACTACCAAAGCTTAATTTTGCCTTGATCTTAATTAAGCATAGATGCTTATCTAAATAATGTTCTATTATAGAGTATAAGCTTTTCAAAGAGTTGATGAAACCTTGAGTAAAAACAAATCTTTACAAACAAAATTTAAAGCTGCATTTTTCTTGCCTAAATATTGGTTAACCTGGCTTTTAGTCATTATTTTATACAGTATTTCTTGGCTTCCCCATAAGCTGCAACTAATGTTAGGACGCCTGGTTGGTCGTTTAATGATGAAAGTTGGCGGCACCCGCTTAAAAGTGGCAATTAAAAATATCGATGTTTGCTTTCCTGAATTAAGCGCAGAGCAGCGCCAACAAATGGTTAAGAAAAACTTTGAAAATACCGGTATTGCTTTATTCGAAACAGGTATGGGCTGGTGGTGGCCAGAATGGCGAATTCGTAGAAAAATGCACTTTACCGGTCTTGATAACCTCAAAAATGCGATAGCGGCCGATGGCGGGGTATTGTTATTAGCCATGCATAATTTAAGTTTAGAGGTCTGCGCTCGGGGCATAGGCTTCGCTCATCCAACGGTGGTATTCTATCGACCTAATCACAATCAATTAATGGAATACTTCCAACATAAAGGTCGAGCTCGATCCAATAAATATATGATTGATAAAAGTGATGTGAAGTCGATGATGAAGGCGCTGCGAGACCAAGAGGTCTGTATTTATTTACCCGATCAAGACTATGGTCGCAGACGCAGTATTTTTATCCCTTACTTTAATGTTAAGCAAGCAGCAACCACTACCGGCACGATGATTTTTGCTCGACAGAAAAAAGTGCAAACAATTATGATCACACCAACGCGCTTACCGGACGACAGCGGCTACAACATTGATTTTAGCCCGGTGTTTGCCGACTTCCCATCTGGTGATGATGAGCAGGATTTAATTCGGGTTAATCAGCAACTGGAAAAAGCGATCCGCAAACAACCCGAACAACATATGTGGTTACATCGCCGATTTAAAACTCGCCCCAATAAAACCGATGAAAAGTTTTATTAAACAACACCGCTTAAATAATTCTGCCTGTTGGCCATCGTAATACCAGCATAGGCCTTTTCTATTGGCCTAAGTATTTCTGCCAAATATCACTCACATGCTGTCTTTCCGCCAGCATGTGTTGTGAATTAATTTGCGTTTCTTTACTTTGCAACACTAAGGCATGCCCTAAGTCTCGCAAAGCACAGTAAGCATTAACTAGCTGTTGTTGCTCTTGCTCAGTGATCAGTTGCTGCTTAGCTAATAATTGCAGAATTCGGACATTGTCAGAATAATCACTCAATTGCGGATATTCTTCGCTATAGGCTAAAACTAAATATTGAGTTAAAAATTCGATATCGGCTAAACCACCTTTGCTTTGTTTAATATCAATTTGTTGTTTAGCGGTTTTATCTAAATGACTACGCATTTTCTCACGCATTTTTCTAACATCTTCAGCCAAACTTGAAATATCTCGTTTGCTGGCTAATATTTTCCGCCGAATTTGAGTAAAGCTAGTTTCTAAATGGTTATCGCCACAAATAAATCGGGCTCGAACTAACGCTTGATGTTCCCATGTCCAGGCGTCTTTATTTTGATAATGGTCAAAGGTATCAATATGCACCACCATTAACCCTGAATTGCCCGACGGCCTTAAACGCATATCGACTTCATATAAGATGCCATTAGCGGTGCGGGTATTAAACAAGTGTAAAATACGTTGTGCCATTTTCAAATAAAACTGTCCGGCAGAAATTTGCTTAGCGCCATCAGTGACATCATCAACGGCACAGGCATGGACAAACACTAGGTCTAAATCGGATCCATAACCAAGCTCTAGCCCACCTAATTTGCCATAACCAATAACCGCAAATTTTTTATCCACCGAGCCTAACGTTGACTTAGGTTGTCCGTAGCGGTGCACCATTTGTTGCCAAGCCATATTGACAACTTCGGCAATTATCGCCTCGGCCAGTACGGTAAGATGATCACTAACTTGCATTACCGGCAAAATACCGGTGATGTCAGCAGCGGCGATTTTAAGCTGTTTGCCTTGTTTAAATTGACGCAAGCCTTCCATTTGCGCCTCTAAATCATCTTCAGGAATGCGCATCAGCGACTCCTTAATTAACTGCCCATAACTGTCTAATTCCGGCATGGCGTATAATATTTTCGGATCGATGAGTTCATCTAAAAGTAATGGAAATTTAGATAAGTATTCGGCAATCCAGTCACTGGCCCGACATAACTTAAGTAACTGCTTAAATGCTGGCGCATTTTCATATAACAATTCTAAATAGGCGGTGCGGGTAACTATTTTATTGAGCACCAATAGCGTTCTGCCTAAGGTAATTTCTGGCTCAGATTCATTGGCGAGTAGTTCGATTAAGACCGGCACTAATTTATCTAATATTAAGCCTCCCCGTTGGCCAATACTGCGTTTATTGGTTTCTTGTTTAAAATTAAACAGTAACTGATGAATTTGACTTCCCGGCCAGTTGGGCTGCTGTTGCTCAATCCAAGCGATGGCTTCTTCGGCAGGCCAGTCGGCATGCCAATAAGTAACCCAATGTGGAGCAGCATCATTACTTTGTTCACTGTCTTCGCCAATTAATTGGTTAAACTCATGGTTTACAGCCTGCATTTGGCTTTGGCATTGTTGTAAATAATCGGGCCAATCAATACACCCCATATAGTGAACTAAACGAGCTTGATTTTTTTCGTCACTTGGCAATTCTTGAGTTTGTTGATCGGCGAACGCTTGAATAGCATTTTCACTGCGTCGTAAAAAATGATAGGCCTGCTTTAAAACCTGTTCACTCGCAGCAGTTATACAATCATTTTCGCTCAATAATGCCAAGGCCTTAAGTAAGTTTCGTTGCTGAAGTTGCGGTTCTCGACCACCACGAATTAATTGAAAAACCTGGACAATAAATTCAACCTCACGGATCCCGCCAACGCCTAATTTAATATTATTTTGTAATTGTCTACGGCGAGCTTCTTGAGAAATCATCACTTTCATCCGCCGAAAGCTTTCAATAACACTAAAATCGATATAGCGGCGGTAAACGAATGGCCTTAACATTTTACTTAGCTGAGTATGGAATGCGCCATTACCTACTAAGCGAGCTTTGAGCATCGCATATCGCTCCCAATCTCGGCCTTGATCTTGATAGTAATTCTCAATCGCCGCAAAACTCATCACTAATGGGCCACTATCGCCAAACGGCCTAAGGCGCATATCGACCCGAAATACAAAACCATCAACGGTTATTTGATTTAGAGTGCTAATTAATTTTTGGCCAAGACGGGTAAAATATTGCTGATTATCTAGGGAGCGTCTACTGCCATGAGTTTGGCCACTTTCAGGGTAAGCAAATATTAAATCGATGTCAGATGAAAAATTTAATTCTTTACCGCCAAGTTTGCCCATGGCATAAACTAATAAAGGCTGTTCGAGGCCATTAGCATTTTGTGGTTGCCCCCACAGAGTTTGACAATACTTAGACAGCCAATTAAGAGCGCCGGTAATTAGCACGTCCGCCAATTCCGACAAATTAGCCAATGAAACCGTTAATTGTGCCTGTTGACATAAGTCAGCTATCGCCAAACCAGTAAGGTATTTGCGCCGCATTAACCGTAATGTTTGCTGCAACTGCTCTTCACTGCCACAGTCTTCAATATCTTTTGCCAGCAACTCGTTAAAATCTAATTGCTGAGTAAAATCTATGGCGGCTAGCTCCAACAGCCAATGAGGTTTACTCATTAATTGTTCATACACAAAATCACTTAAGCTAAAGGCATATTTGTAAAATTCAATTTGTGCTGGGGTTAGTTGTTGCACAATTTCAGGAGCTTGCTCGGAAAAATTTTGCCAAGCTAGGCTTTGGCAACGACTAAGTATCGGTTCTAGAGTTTTGGGGCTAAAATTATTCACGATATGTACTGACAACCTTGACGCAATTACGCGTTAATTTAAATAAAGATTAAAACTTGATTAAAATAGCAAACAATAACCATAGACATATTATGTCAATAGTGCTATTAATGTCATTAATTATCTTAGCATTTTTGAAGGAAAGTGAGCGGAAATGCAATCAATAAAATTCATTCTATTTGTGCTGTTCTTCTTTATAAGTGGTTGTAGTGATCCCTTAGTGGCAAAAATTGAAGGCCAGCTACCAATCACCGAGCAACGTATTGGGCTACTCGCTACGGCATTAGAGAACGGCCAGGTGCGCAATGCCAACTTGATTAATCAATACGCCGAACGAGTCAGGCAATTAAAGCCTGATTTGCAACCACTAATTTCTGAATTCAAAAAAGATGCCTCCACTGCTGGCCCAATGTATCTTGCTTTGGTTGACCGGTTAAATACCGTAAAAACTCAACCACAAATGTTTAACGACAATAAAGCAATCTATGAAGAGCTGCTGAATATATATCAGGCAGCAGATATCACTTTATTTTCAGATGCCCTGAGCGATCCACTTAATGTTCTAGCCGATATGTCTGACGGGCAATTACCGCGAGTAAATTCATTAACCAAACAACAAAGCTTAGCCGCCAATAACGCCCAAGACTTTGGCACTGGCTCACAATTAGTGGGTAACCCAAGTTACGGACAATGGCAAACCAACAGTTCTGGCATGTCATTTTGGGGCTGGTACGGTATGTATTCAATGCTGGGGAATGTTATGGGCGGTAATCGCATCGGTTATAACGATTGGGGTCGTAATCGAGGATACAGCTATTACAATGACTATGGTCGCAGCCGTTATACCTCGCCACGGCAATTAAACAAGCAAAATCAGGTCGACACTCGTACCAAAAAATCATTTAGTAGTCGCGGCCAAAGCTATTCTAGCCCCTATAGTAAGAATAGAACCGGCTCGTCTGGATTGTCTCGCCAGAGTAGCAATGCTCAAGTCAGTGGTAATAAATTTAGAACGAGTAGCGCTGGTAAATCGAAATATGCCAATAAAGCCAGTCTTAGAAATAGTAAAACCAATACATCTCGTGGCTTTCGTCGCGGTAAATAATAGGAATAACCATGTACAGCTTATTTAACATCACCGCAATTAATCAGGAAATTATGATAATTCTGGCTATTGATGTCGTTATTGCCATTTTATTACTGACCGCAATGCGCTTTATCTCGGGCATATCGGCAAAAGTAAATACCACCGATGAACTGGCTAAGAAAGATAACTTTGCTTTTGGTATCAGTGTTGCCGGAAGCGTCGCCGCCTTAGGCATTGTCATGACCGGGGCAATTACCGGTGAAAGTGCCGCCAGTTATGAATTAGAAGCCATTGGTATGTTCTCTTATGGTTTATTTGGTTTAATATTAATTAAATTAGGCCGGATTATTCATGACCGTTTTGCCCTGCACCATCTCGATAAAATGGCGGAAATAAAAAACCGTAATATCACCATTGGTTTGGTAGATGCTGCAGGTGTTATCGCCACGGCAATAATTATTCGTGCGGTATTAATCTGGGTTGATGGTTTAAATGTCTATACCTTTATTGCCATAACGAGTGGCTTTATCGTGTCACAAATAATCTTGGTATTAGTGACTCGCATCCGCGAAGTGCACTATAGACGTAATAATCAACAGGATTCAATGCAAGAAGCGTTTGTTGACGGTCAAATAGCCCTAGCATTACGTTACAGTGGCCAAATCATATCCACCGCTCTGGCGGTAACTGCAGCCAGTTATTTCCTTATTTATAGCCCTGAGACGATTATTGAAAATCTGCTCGGTTGGTTAGTATTTGGTTTAATAATGACAGTACTAGTATCTATATTAACCACCATAGCAAAACGCATTATTTTATGGGGTATTAATATGGCCGAGGAAGTTGATCAACAGCATAATGTTGGTGTAGCTAGCATTGAAATGGCCATCAGTATTGCCATTGCAATGATCCTTACCGCTTTAATGGCGTAAAATAACTGACCGTTAAGGCCACTAAACAATAATGCTATCAGCACTTAAAAGCCGTTTATTTTGGGATGATGTTCTACTCATTCTAACCATGGCGGTCTTGGCCGGTTGTGGCCTTATTTATGAGTATTTATTATCCCATTACGCTGGTCGCGTACTTGGCATAATGGAAAGTACCATTTATACCATGATCGGCTTAATGATTGTCGCCATGGGTCTTGGCTCTTTCGCGGCGCGAAAAATTATTTGCTCATACCAAGGCTTTGCCTGGTTAGAATTGCTGATTGGTTTGTTTGGTAGCGCCTCAATCCTGTTTATTGCCGGATTTATTGGTTTTAGTCAAATATTACCAGCAACCATTGCCGAGTTAATGTCTCTGCCGCCCGATGCCATGCCACGCGGTGGCTTATTTAAACAATTTAGTCTAATCGCATTTAATAGCCCGTATTTTTTTGGTTTTATTCTCGGCTTTTTCATCGGCATGGAAATTCCATTAATCGCCCGTATTCGAGAAGAACAACATACCGAACATCTAGCTCATAATTTTGGCACTATGTACGGTGCCGATTATATCGGTGCGGGTATCGGCGCGGCTATTTGGGTTTATTTTTTACTTAGTATTGATATAAGCCAAGCGGCGGCAATTACCGCGTCACTAAACTTAATTGCTGGCTTAATTTTCATTGTCCGCTTCTGGCATAAACTCAATTGGCGAAAATGTTTAATTGCTGCGCATGCGTTATTAGTGGTCGTTATTATTATTATTTTTCAGTTTGGCAATCAGTGGCTCAACAACATGAGTAATTTATAATTTCTCGATAAAGTCGTCTATAGTCAACAAACTCGTTATCAACAATTAACCTTTACCGAACGTAATATGGGTTTTGAAAATCCAGCGATTATTAATTTTTATTTAAATTCTCGTTTACAATTTTCTTCGGTGGATGAATTTATTTATCACGGCTACTTAGTGTCACCGACATTAGCCGGTTCCGCTCGACAAAACAATATCTTAATCGTTGGCGGCGGTGAT